>JAYSWN010000114.1:0-10555 GCA_043718025.1 Pseudomonadota bacterium | reverse complement strand
GCGGCACTGGCCACGATGAGTACGGCCGCTACACCGAAAGCCCTCACACCTACATTCGTAATATGGATCGCTTGCTTAAAAAGTGGCATACCGCGAAGAAACATGTGCCCAAGCCAATCGTTACCGGTGACGCCAAAGCTAAAATCGGCGTGATTGCCTACGGCACCACTCACCACGCGGTGGTTGAAATGTTAGATCGCAATAAGGCGGTCGACATTAAGTACATGCGTTTGCGCAGCTACCCACTTTGCTCCGAGGTAGAAGACTTTATTAAGAGCTGCGATCAGGTCTTTGTGGTCGAGCAAAACCGCGATGGCCAGATGAAGCAGTTGATCGAAGTGGATCTGCCGGGCTACCAGAGCAAATTGAAATCAATTTTGTATTACGGCGGCTTTCCCATTTCGGCAGACTTCATTGAAGGCAACCTCAAAACCAAGTTAGGGATGAACTAATCATGGAAACCCAAACAAACTGCAATCGCATCGGGTTAGGCAAAGCCGAATACTCCGGTAGTCCATCCACCCTCTGTAAAGGGTGCGGTCACGATTCAATCACGGCGTCGATCATCCAGTCTTACTACGATCTCGCGGTGCCGCCGCATGAGGTGGTTAAGATTTCGGGCATTGGGTGTTCAAGCAAAACCCCGGCCTACTTTATCGGACGTGGTCATGGCTTTAATACCGTTCACGGTCGCATGCCTTCCGTAATTACCGGAACCAAGGTGGCAAACCACACTCTGCACGCGATTGGTATTTCGGGAGACGGCGATACGGCGAGCATCGGAATTGGCCAATTTATTCATTTAATTCGGCGCAATTTAGACATGACGTACATCATCGAAAACAACGGCACCTATGGTTTGACCAAGGGACAGTTCTCCGCGACCGCCGACAAGGGTTCGAAAGCAAAAAAGGGGTGGGAAAACCCTTATCCCCATATCGATTGTTGCGCGCTGGCGATTGAATTGGGTGCCACGTTCGTAGCGCGCTCTTTCTCGGGCGATCGCAAGCAGATGATGTCACTCTTAAAGGCCGCCGAATCTCATAAAGGCATCGCCATCATCGACATCATTAGCCCTTGCGTGACCTTCAATAACCACGAAGGCAGCACCATGAGTTACACCTCGGCCAAAGAACGAGATCAGCCCATTCATGAGCTAGGGTACATTCCGCCTCAAGAAGAGATTACCGTTGAAATGAAAGAGGGCGAGATGCGCAGCATTGAGCTGCACGACGGTTCAAGTTTAACCCTTAAAAAATTGGGAAAAGACTTCGACCCTACCAATAAAATGGGCGCGCTGACTGCCATTAGCGAGTCTTACGATGCGGGGCACACGATGACCGGTCTGCTTTATTTCAGAGCTGAACAACCTGACTTCTCTGAGCTCAATAATTTTGGCGACACCCCGTTGTACAAACTTGGGGATAAAGACCTTGATCCTGGGCCAGAGCCGATCAAGAAACTGAACGCTTCTTGGCGATAGCCCCCGCGTTTCTTTTTTTTCACGGCGTGGCGGAGCTTCCGCTACGCCGTTTCTATTTGGTATCCGTGATTGTGGTTGGCAGTGAGCGGAGTTCAGAACTGATAAGTGCCTTCGAGGTAAGCTCCAGAAAAGGGTGGAACTTGGCGGCAAACTCCGGCCGAGCACAAAGTGCCGCCGCTCGTCTGCCCGACAAATGCCTTAGTAATAAAGGCGCCCGTTTTGTAAGTGCCGTTAACATTAAAGAAGTGGGCCTGCGCCTCGGGCGGGGCGGTGGGAAGAAATTCGTAGCCTACGCCGGCGTTCCATTGTTCGTTAAAGTTGTAGCCAACCGTGGTTTGATTGCGATCTTCGATGATGCGGTAGCGATTCAAATCTTTGTTTCCAATTTGCTTGCGGTATTCAAATTCGGCCGACTGGCCCTTAAAGGTGGGAACTTTAAGTTTCAAACCGCCGTGGGTGAGGTTGCTATGGCCAACCACCCATCGGTATCCAAGCTTGGCTTCAAAAGCCGATCGCAAAGGGCCCAACCATTTTCCACCGATGATGCCGTGGCGCAGGTCGCCCTCTTCGATTCGATCGTGCCCGGCTAAGAACGAGGCGTACACATTAGTCTTTAATCCCAAGCCGCGCTCTACGGCAAAACGTGCGGCAGTGACGTCTTGAGTGTTTAGCGTTACTACGACGTCGTCTTCTAACGTCGGCGGGCGACGAAAGTCGTAGTAAAACTTTCGGTAATCTTTTACCTCGGCCTTAACCCGCCAGCTCTCTTCGGACCAAGCGGCAGATAAGTAGCTTCCATTGCCCGTGGGGTAGCTCACTTGATTGGCGCCGGCGCCTTCAGTGAGCAGTACGTTGGTTTCGCCGTAAAGATCGATCGCATTAGCCAAGCCATTGCAAGCCAACACGATGCCGGCGGTGTGCCACTTTTTATCGATATCGGAAGCGTCGTTCGGCTTGTTTGCAGAAAATAAGTAGTGCCCACCGATCTCTACGTCCTTGGTCGCTTTTACGGTGCTTTGCGCACCGGCTAACCAGACGTTACGATTTAAAAGGGGATTGGTGATGGGATTCAACGCTACCGGATTGTTTAGGCTGTTGATTCGTCCGGCCAATGCGCTCACCTTCACCTGCCCAAGGCTCTGTTTAAGCGCGACTCCTTCGAGGGTATTGTCGACGCCAAAAGCGCTATCGCGATAGAGCGAAAGCGCGATACCCCGCCCCAGCTCCTGATGGCTGTCTCCGGCTTCTACTTTACCGTCGGACCAAGCGTGACTCAGGGTTTTCTTTTCTACCGTGAAGAAAGAATTGTTCTCTTTGTTTCCGTTGGGATTCCATCGGTTGGTGAAGGTGAGATCGGCTTGCACGTCTTTGAACTCCGCAGAAACCTTATTCTCGTGCAGCAGATTATAAGCAGCGCGGGCCAAAGAATCTTCGTTGTCGGTCGAATTCAAGAACATGCCGTGTCCCTGAGTTGAGATCCGAAAGGGGCTCGCCTCAACATCACTCTTTATTTCGCCGGCGGCTTGAGCAAAACTTGCCGTTAACGCCAAACTTAAGAGAACCCTCATCCGCCCTTTGCTTTCTGGTTATACGACTCGAGCTTTTTCATCATCTCGTCGCTATAGCCTGAATAAGTTTGTAAAATCTCACCTTGCGGGCTGACCAGAACTGAAAAAGGCACGGCCTTAGTGGAGTTAAACTTCGAAAATATCTGATGGGTGGGGTCTAAAATCACCGGAAACTCAATCTTATGTAGGCGCATCGTGGGGCGCACATCAGAAGAGGTTTCGGAGGTGTCTACGTTAATGGCCACCACGTCGACCCCGGCCGTCTCTTTTTTTAGCCGCGTTTTTAAATGATTGAGTTCATCAACACAAGGCTGACACCAGGTTGCCCAAAAAGAGATCAGTACCGGCCGGCCTTCTTTGAGTTTATCTTTCAGGGAGAAAGACTTTCCTTCGGTCGTTTCGGCCTGAAACGTCGGCACGGTTGCCGAAAAAACAACGGCATTTCCCAGTAAGGCGAGAAGCGTCAGAAACTTTGGCATGGCGTGACTCCAGTTAGAAATAAGGCGAACAGGTTTTTTATTGGGCCTTGAGACGAGCTTCAACGAACGACGAAATTTCTGCAGAAACAAAAGTGGTGTCTCCGGCCGGAAAGCGCTTTAAAATTTGCCCGTTCTCGTCGCTCACCACCGCCGCCGGCACATCAAGTTTTACTCCGGGCAACATCAGCTTAAAGTTTGCCCAGCGCCAAGGTAGATCGGGTTCGGGTTGAGCCAGCGGAAAGTAGTTGTCGCGGTAACTCTCAGCCAGCTCTTGCGTAGGGCGAACGTTGCTTGGCTCTCCGGCCACATAAAATAGTTTGATGTCGAGCAAGGCGCGTTCTTTAGCGGAAAGCTGTGAGAGCAATTGGTTTATTTCTGGAAATTGCGCTTTGCATTTGGTGCAGAAGCCGGCGCCGAAAACCGTAAGGGTGGTGCGCTTACCCTCGACCATCACCGTGGGCGGCGGATTTGCGGGCGGCCGCGCGGGCTGTCCACCGGCGTAGTACCTGCCGCAACTTACGAGTGCAATGCTAGACAAAGTCAGCAGCCATAACCTTGGGGTCATCGCGCCTCCTCGGGGCTAGAAAGAGTTGGGTTCTTAAGGGCAATTATATCGTTTACTAAACTAGTGTCTCTGGGAAGCGCGGCTGGCAGGGGCTTGAAGCGTAACTTCGTTAACAAATGTGTCAGTCCTTGCGCCGCGGGTGAACTCAAACGGTTAACAAAGACCGCTGACCCAGTTGACGCGGGTCCTAAACTGCCCATAGCGTCAAACCCATCAAGACAATAACGCGCGTTAATCACGCGGCGCAGTGAGGGTTAAATGGAAATGTCAGCCAAGATCAAACCGGGCCAGCTCCTTATCAATAATGAGTGGTGCGAAGCGCGCAGCGGCAAACGCTTTAACGTTATTAACCCCTCCACCGAGCAGGTGCTCACCGACGTGGCCGAAGCCGACAAAGCTGACGTTGACGCCGCGGTTTTTGCCGCTCGACAAGCTTTTGAGACCGGCCCGTGGGCAAAGATTTCGGCCCGCGATCGCGGCCGCCTTATCTATAAACTGGCGGGCCTGATCGATAAAAACAAAGAGGAGTTGGCGCGGCTAGAAACCTTAAACAATGGAAAACCCATTCGCGAAACGCTTAACGCCGATCTGCCGCTTACGATCGACTGCTTTGAATATTACGCCGGTTTTGCCGACAAAATTCACGGCGATACCATCCCCGTATCCGGGCAATTTTTTAATTACACCCTACGCGAGCCTGCCGGTGTCGTGGGGCAGATCATTCCGTGGAATTTTCCGCTACTGATGGCGGCTTGGAAACTGGGCCCGGCGTTGGCCACGGGATGTACGGTGGTGCTAAAACCTGCTGAGCAGACTCCGCTTTCGGCTTTGCGTCTGGGCGAGCTGATTATCGAGGCGGGTTTTCCTAAAGGGGTGGTGAACCTTGTTCCCGGCTTTGGCCCCACCGCGGGTGCCGCCCTAGCGTCGCACCCCGGGGTCGATAAAATTGCCTTCACCGGTTCCACCGAAGTGGGGCGTGAGATTCAAAGAATGGCGGCCGGAAATTTAAAGCGAGTTTCTTTAGAGCTAGGCGGCAAGGCGCCCAACATTGTTCTGGCTGACGCCGATGTAGACGCTGCGGTTGGTGGCGCCATGCGCGGAATCTTTTTTAACCAGGGCGAAGTCTGTTGCGCTGGTTCGCGTCTGTTCATCGAAGACAAAATTCACGATCTCTTTTTGGCCAAACTAAAAGAGCGCACCGAAAAATTGGTGGTGGGCGATCCGTTAGATCCCAATACCGAAATGGGGGCTCAGATTTCGCAAGAGCAGTTCACAAAAATTCTGGGGCACATTGAAAAAGGTAAGGCCGAGGGCGCCACCGTGCTTACGGGTGGGGCGGCCGCAAAAGACAAAGGTTTCTTCATTCAGCCCACGGTTTTTTCGAACGTTAAAAATTCGATGTCGATTGCTCGCGAAGAGATTTTTGGGCCCGTCACGTGCGCGATTTCTTTTAGCGGCACCGAAGATCTCACGCGGCAAGCCAACGACACCATATACGGTTTATCGGCCGGCATTTGGACACGCGATATTGGCAAGGCTCACCGTCTGGCTAAAAGCATTAGGGCCGGTACGGTCTGGGTGAATTGTTACAACTGTTTCGATGCGGCTTCGCCGTTTGGTGGGTTCAAGCAGAGCGGTTACGGGCGAGAGCTGGGTAAGTACGCGCTTGAGCTGTACACCCAGGTTAAATCAGTTTGGGTTTCGCTCGACTGACGAGCGGCAAGTCTTTGGGGGGAAGGGCCACCTACGCGCGAACAACGGTAGGGCGGTTTTCACTGAGTTGAGTTCCCACGTGGTGGTCCTCGCCCCAAAATTAAAGTGCCTTTGGTTTTCGAAAGTGATGGGCAACAGAAGCTTTAGGCAGAAGAGTTGTCCGCGAAGCCTCCGCAGGCGCGAAGCCTTTTTTTAGCAAAACCAAAAGCCGAGGCATTAGCGAGGGGACAACTCTTCTGCCTAAAGCTTCGTCCGACCTAAACTGCCGCTATTTTTTAACCATCAACTTTTAGGGGAATAGCCACGGCGGTGTCTAAACCTTAGACACGTTGTTTAGGTCCACACCCACCGTATTTATTTTGTACGACCTGCCCAACCTGGGCAGGTTCAAAATTTCGGCCCTAGGGTTGCACACTAAAAGGGAAGAATCAGAATACATCGTTCGATTGTTTCGTAAGGGGGGACAGTCGTGAGAGCACTTTACTTCATCGTCACCACATTTTTTGCTACGGCTATCGCGGTTAATGCGGTGGCAAACACACAGCTTGCGCCTGGTTTGAGCGGCGCTACCGGTGGAGCGAAAGCCGGCATAAGCGACCAGAGCCGCCGCGAGGCCCAATCCGGGCTGGATCGTTTGCAGCACCAACAAGATGGCCGCAGAGCCGAATTTAACCAAGCAAATGCACAGAATCGACAAATCCTTGAGCAAAAAGATGCCGAAAAAGCGGAGCAAGAAGCAAGGGCGGCCCGCAGCTACGTAGATGTTCTCACAAAGATTTCTGGATTTCCTAGTTTCTACCGCACCGTCATCATCGAAGGATCAAAGTCAGTTAAGGTTGATGTTAAAGATTCAGGTAAGTTAGTTCTGCAAGGGGCGACTACAACTTCGTCAACTACTGAAAAAGTTAAACCGAAGGAATTTTCAATCGACTCTCTGGCGGTTGTGAAAGCAAACGCCGTTAAAGCAATGGCCGACATGCCGGTTTCGGAGAAAGAGCCAGAATCTGAAATCGCGCTCGATACCGATGGCGGGCGAATTGATCCCAGCACCAAAAAAGTAATGGATAAATGGATTCGGAACCTGGACCGCGCGTCCAATTTGGTGAAACGGCCCTCTGACGTGGGAGCTTTTGCTTCTTTGACCGAAAAAGATAAATTGAAGGACGCGCAAGAAATTTGCGGTGAAAGTTTCGACGCCCCAAAATGCTTCGATAAATTTTGGACTTCACTGGGAAATCAAGCCGGAGCGGGATTCAAGAGTGATGCTGCTCCTGAACCATCAAAGGCAGGGACGGCAGTTAAAAAAAGCGCTTCAATGCGAATCATCCCCCATTTTTTTCCCTCAATTTTGTTCTCGATCGCCGACGCTATCGCAGCCGCGACTAATGATATCTCAATTGCCTTTACCCGCCGGGTACGTGGATTCGGATTTGAAATCGCCGGAGCCTTAGCCACGGCGGACAATGCCGAAGGTATTAATGCCGAAGGCTTGCGGCGGTCCTTCGACCGATTTAGAACACAAAATGAAGGGCACCTCTCTGAGGTGAATCTAGATTTAGGAATTACTGCGTCGGATAAAGGCACGAGTTATTACCGCCAGGCGGCTTCTATTGTAGTGGATGAACTTGCTCCAAAAAGCCAAGCAATCACTCGTAGCGGGGTGGCAGCTTGGGACAAATTAAGTAACGCGGAAACGGCGCTCGCGCAGAAGCTAGATACTCTACAACGTGAACGTCAGGCGATACGCGACGAATTAAATAAACCCGATCCCAAATTTCCCGAAGCGCCTATTGCGGCCAACCCAGAGTCCGGTGGCGGCGGTGGTGGCAGCCCGAGCGGTGGTGGTGGCAGCAGCGCCGGCGGTGGTGCGGGTGGTGGTAAAGGTGTCGAACCGGTTAAGTTTGGTGACCCGGTGAAATTCAGTGAATTTAAAGCGGCTCCGGTTGGCGAGGGCGCTAACCCCATCGGCGGCACCGGGCCTAATCCGGGTCGCAGTTCGGATCGCGGTGCCTTAGCGCCGTTTAAGTACAACGTTCCCAATATCAATTTTGCGGGCAATCAACCCGTGTCGGGCAGCAGCCGAACTAAACCGTTGGGCTTAGGTTCTCGCCGTTCGAATGGCGACGATGCCCAACCAAAAGGCGGTAGTGCCGGCAGTTTAATCGGTGGTGGCGGCAATCCGTCTCCTAGCGAACCTCCTGGCTCTGGAGCCGGCGGCGGAGTTCCTGCCGTAGGAAAAGGCGCGGGCGGTGACGGTGGAGGATTGGGCGCCATGCCTAACGTTGGCCAAGAAGAGGGCGCTGGCGATCGCGGCAGTACCAATAATTTTGTGCGCAACACCGAGTACGGGAGCGCTGGCAATGGCGAAGGCGGCGCAGGCGCCGGACCCGCGGCCGACAACACCGACCCCATGATTGGTCCCAAGGGGCCTCCCATCATGAACGGTAAATTTATGGGATTAGCTTCGGCAGAGATTAAAGAGAACAAGGGCACGCGTTTACGTGGCCTGGGCATCATGGCTAATGTCGGCAACTTTGCAGGCTTCTGCGGCGAAACCAAAATGGTTACCGTGACTCTATGTGACGCAGCGTCAGTAAAACGCACCGCTTCCGTGGGCCAAGCTTTTCGCGCTCCGGCGAGTGAGAGTGTTGGCGATGTGGTTGCGGCAAAACTTTCTGGCGGCGGCTCCGGTGGGGCCCCGCGGGCGCTGATGACGATTACGCAATGACGCAAACTCTAACAAAAATTTAAATCGCGACCCAAAACCAGTTTCGTTTTTTTTGTTCCTGGCCGCTGATCTTTTGTGCCGCGCCGCTCACCAAGAATCTGGTTAACGACTGATAACAAAGCCGATCCTCCGTTTCTTTTGCTACTATCTCCGATGCTAATATCGACCTCACAGCATTAAAAAATTTTATAAGGAGCCTCCGTCATGAATTCTCTCAAAATTCCCCGAGCAGGTTCACTGCTTGCTCTCGGCCTACTTGTGTTTGGGTCACAAAGTATTTTTGCCACGCGACTTATCAACGGAACGCCGGTTACGCCCGGCACCTTTCAGTACGTAGTGAGCATCTCTACTAATGGGGCTCCTTGTTCGGCCTCTTTGGTCGGACCAAAAGTTTTACTCACTGCGGCTCATTGCGTGCCTAATGGCGGCACCACCACTTTCAAGGTCGGCAATAAGTCCTATTCTGCCAAAATGACCCGCAGCCCGATTTACAATTTTCCTAAGTCGGATCACGACGTGGCGCTGGGATTAATTAGCGAAGAGGTTACGGGAATTGATTTTGGTTCAATTGGTGGCAAAGCCTCGCAGGGGTTAGGCATCCAACTACTGGGTTATGGCTGTACCAAGAAGCCGGCGCCCGGAGAAACTCCGACCAGTGACGGCATCTTGCGTATCGGCAGCACGGTAATCACCGGCTTCGCCAACTTCGATATGGTTTCGCGCAAAGCCGATGGTGCGGCCATTTGCTTTGGCGATACGGGCGGTCCTACCCTTGCCAAAGTAGACGGCAAAGATCTATTGGTGGGTTTGAGTACCAAGGGAAACTTAACCGACATGACTTGGAGCGTGCGCCTCGACATTCCCGAGAGCGATACGTTCTTAAGAAATTTTGCTACGCAAAATAGCGTAAAAATCTGCGGCGTCACCGGTGAGTGTGGTGGGGGCGTAGTTCCTCCGGCGCCCAAATGTAATCTAAGCGCCAATCCAAGCTTGGTTAAAAAAGGGGAGACCATCGTCTTCTCGCTATTCGGTGAGGGCAACATCACCTCGGCGACGATTGATGGTGCGGCGGTAAATTTTCCGAATGGCACGAAATCAATGGTGGCCACTAACGTCGGAACCTTCTCGGCTTCAGGTAAAGTGACTGGCCCCGGTGGCACCGGAAGTTGTTCGGCAACTTATACGGTTGAAGACGGTATTGCTCCTCCCCTCCAACCCAAATGCACTTTGACCGCCAACCCTGAATCGGTGGTGCTGGGCCAATCGCTAACGTTGGCGTTGGTTTCCACCAATGCTACGGGTGGCACGATCGACGGCGTAACGGTATCCGTACCAAACGGAAATCGGATTATTACTCCCGCTCAAAAAGGCACCTTCACTGCTTTAGGCCGGGTAACCAACGCCAATGGTTCGGCAAGCTGCACTACCAGCTACTCGGTAGAAGATAGTGTGAGTCCAGAAACCCCCAATTTTGCGATTGTGCCCGTTTACTGCGGCGAAAACGTCGTCACCGAAACCAAAGTGGCCAACGTTTGCATCGGCGTGGTGAAAAAAGATTCGGGCATCACCGATCTTCGCTTTAATCAGGTGATCATCGTGACCTACTCCGACGCTTCTAAAGAAGTGCTGCCGATCATGGCGCGCAAACCCCGCGCCGCGATTGAGGGCGATGTTTCGGTGAAAGAAGATCTGTTTCTTTACGCCAACAGCGCGATGGGTGGAAAATACACGGTTTTGGATAGCCGTACGGCCACGTTAACTAAAATGGTGACGGGCCAACGTTCTGAAGTGCCAATTGCGATCGAAGGCCGCACGATTAAGGGCAAATACTTCTTGGTCGAAAAACTTTCGCCAAACACCTCAAACTAAATATCCCCAAAAGGTGCCCATCTACTTTTCAGCCGGAAAAGTGCCGGGTGCGAATCGCACCCGCGACCTTTTCAGCTGAAAAGTAGATGGGCACCTTTTGGTCGCCTTATCGCTCTCGTCTTTGCGAGGCCGCAGGCCGAAGCAATCCTC
>JAYSWN010000113.1:0-10590 GCA_043718025.1 Pseudomonadota bacterium | reverse complement strand
CTCGAAGAGTGCGCCATGGTTCAGAGAAGCCTGATCGACGACTTAATGGATATATCGCGAATACAACACGGCAAATTACATCTTAATATTCAAGAAATCGAGCCAGGCAAATTTCTATCCTCGGCAGTTGATGCCACACGGGCGCTGGCCGCAACAAAATCCATTAAAATCGAAACCTCGATTGACCTTAGGGTAAATAAACTCTACGCCGATCCCCTTCGAATGCATCAAGTGATGTGTAATCTGCTCGTGAATGCAATTAAGTTTTCTCCGGAGAACACCACGGTTTTTGTCGATTTAAATCGCGTCGAGTCGGCAAACGGAGAGCGCGCCGAAATTCAGGTACGGGACCAAGGCAAGGGGATCAAGGCAGAGTTTCTATCGGCCATATTTGAGCGTTTCACCCAAGTAGACGCCACCAGCACACGCGCTTACGGTGGTTTGGGATTAGGTCTCGCCATTGTTCGAAAGCTTGTGGAAATGCACGAAGCAACCATAACCGCCGCGAGTAAAGGAGAAGGCCGAGGCACCACCTTTACCATTTCTCTGCCGTTAAAACCGGCCTTTGAGGTCTCCCCCGTCGCGCCTGATGACGAGATTTCTCTAAACGATCTAAGGGTAATGTTGGTAGACGACGACGAAAACGTTCGGGTGGTTCTCGCCATCACTTTAAATTCTCTTGGCGCAAAGGTGAAGACAGCAGGTTCGGCCCGTGCAGCCCTTCAGGCGATAGAGAGTTTTAAACCCGATGTTTTGGTTAGCGATATTTCGATGCCCCATGAAGATGGTTACAGTTTATTAGCAAAAGTGCGGGCGTTAAACTCTGATACCGCAAAGGTTGCGGCCGTAGCGCTCACCGCCTACGCGGGTGAAGCCGATATTAAACGGGCGTATTTGGCCGGTTTTCAAACTCACCTGGCAAAGCCAGTGAACGCAAATAATCTGGCTCGAGAAATCGCCAGGCTGGCGAAGCAAAAATAGGAACGAACGCGCGGTGCCCACGGTAGAAGTATTTTTCGATTCCTACCAACGGCTATCTAAAACTTGGTGTAGATAGCGGTGTAAAATCAGGTCTTTGCGATCTTCCTCAGTCAACTCTGCTTCGGTGAGGGCCGCGAGTCTCCTCTCTTCGGCCAAAATCGCTGACTTCACCGTCTTCATTTTTGCTCTAGTGACCGATTGTCCAAAAAAGACATTCCCTTCTCTTGCTTTCTTTGGCTCGCCCATGGTCACAATCAAGCCCGGGTTCTCGAAGGCACTTCTCAAAAATGCAGTTGCCGATGCCCCTTGGTACTCGGCAAAACCGTAGATCTCTTTTTTCACCTCAACGTTTTTTACGGTAAAAGAAACTTTTGCGAGATCAGAATGGAGTGAAAGATGTTTTGCTCCGGATCTGCCATTTTTTAGAGTTTGGTTGAAAACTAAGTAGCATCTCTGCTCGTCGTTTCCTTCGACGAACAAACGCTGGTTTTCGACGGTCCATGCGGCATTCGGGGCGCCAAAAATTCCTGGTTGCAGTTGTTGCAAATATTTCACTATCGTCGCTCGCTGCCTAGGTCCCGCCACCGCATCCAGATTTTTCCGCTGCTCAAGTAAACTACCGTAAAGCAAATGGCATTTTGGAATTGCGTTCAACCCGGTGGGTAACAGCAGACTCAGAAAAAAAAGGAGAGCAAGGGGTGGGCGAGCATTCCTCTCTTGCAAGTTAGTGGGGAGTGGCACTGTCTGCGATTATACTACCGAAAGTACGGCACCGAATTAAAATGTCCCTATCGCACAATACCTTAGTTTCGGTCTGGAAACCTGCGACTGCGAAAAAGCCGCTCGAAGTCCTTTTCACAAATCGGTGGTAAACTCCCCGCTCTCGCCGCCGCCGGTGACGCAGAGTCCGTTGCAGCCGGTAGGAGCGGAATTTCTCCAGTGTTTTTTACGCCGTATTCCTTGGCGACTCGTTCTAGATCTTCGTGGGCCGAATATTCCCAACTCCGCAGAGAGTTGACCCGAATTTTACTCAAAGTACCAATGCCGCGCCGTTTCCCCAGTGCGTCCCCGGCAGCCAGAAAAAGGCTAAGTGCCCCTTCGCTATTTACCCGAAGGGTGCCATCCTCCTTAGAGGCCATTTGTCATTGGAATTGAGCCGCGAAATCGGGAACTTTTTTAAACCATTCGGCAAACGCTTTTTGCCCCTTTGGCGTGATGAGAGTGGCATTGTCGAGTGAACAATCCCGTCCAGCCGCCTCAATTAACTGCCCATGATACGAGGTAACGTCGTCGCAAAAATGCGTTATGTAGTCACTAAGCACCGCGAGCCCCTTAAGGCGACGCTGCAGCTCACCAAGATCTTCCTTGGCATTAGACAGGCGGGAGACAATCTTCTGGCGCTCGGCCTCAACCGTAATTTCGTTGATTTCGGAATCGGCAAGCGACAGTTTTGCCAAACCCATTGCCTCATCGAGGTCTTTTTTGGTTTCGCTGAAATATTGGGAGTAGAGAGTGGTTCCCCTATCCCAAGGCAGGTCTCCACCGCGTCGACTGCGCACCCCGGCTTCCACCCCGCGTTTAAGCGCTTCGGTTTCATTGAGGACATCCGAAAGCGAGGGGCTCAACGGAAAGGATCTGAGCGTGCCGTCGAGATTCCAATAACGGTATTGCGGCGCTGCAAACGAGCTCAATGAGTAGCAGGCGAACAGCACGGTATAGGCAAGTGACCTCA
This sequence comes from Pseudomonadota bacterium, assembly GCA_043718025.1. GTDB lineage: Bacteria > Bdellovibrionota > FAC87 > UBA2466 > UBA2466 > JBGSST01. Next base: position 7,877 of record JAYSWN010000113.1, on the reverse strand, counting down.
CCGCTGAATTATACACCGCAAATGGCCCCGACTTAGAGGTGGATGTAGTTCAGCGCCGCCACCGCCGGCGTCCGGGGGCCAATCTTGATAGGGTACAATAGCGCTAAAGAGGGGATCACCTCGCTAGCTCGTTTTTCCGGCATTGGTAATCGTCGTAGGAGAGAAAAGTAATTGCGGTATCATCGCCTTAAATTTTTCTACCGCCTGCTCCCATTGCTGGGATCCCTCTTGGGATACTCTCCCTGCGCTGAGGCAAAACCGCCGGTTTGTGATTTGACCCAAATCGCCCCGTCGCCCTATACCGATCACGAAAACGCCTCTCTAACGCGGTTCTTTAGTGCCTTTCAATTCCGTTTCTCCGTCCTTGAATATGCCCGCGCTTCGCCAAACCGTCGGGCGCAGATTCGAAAAGAGCTGGGAGAGACGGCAAGCACTTTAGAGAAGCTGCAATCCTCTTTGGAATCGGCAATGAGTAAGTCGCCACTCACGAAAAAACTGACTGTCTTTCGCGGCGAGAACTTTCTCGAAGGGCGCGCACTCCCCAAAGAAGGGGAAGTGCTAGAGTACCCGCAGCTACTTTCGACAACAAAGTCAGTGGGACTTGCCGCGACCTACAGTGAAGATTCGTCTTCCCTTCCGTTTATGTTTGGCAGCAGCGGGGGCCCAGCTGAAATGCCCAGATCTCAAAAAGTGGTGTTTGAGATACGTCTGCCCCGCGGACAGCCCTGCCTAGACGTAAAAGCTCTGACCAAAACGTTAGATCTAGCCACCGGCTCCTACTCTGCAGGGGTTATTGATAGCGAAGTAGTTCTTCCCCGAAAGTTAAAGCTAAAAATAATTGAACGGCGTGAAGAGATCGTTCCGTGGGGACGGGCAAACTACGGAGTGAAGGTTGAATACTGTGTGGCGGAAGTGCTTCCCTGAAAATCGGCTTTAATCCGCGCTGGCCAATGCCTAACTGGGCTAGGTTAAAGTAAGCTCATTGGCGCAACTCTGGTGGACCTCAGATTAAACCAACGACAACGCTAGAAATTAATCTGGCTTTTCTTCAGGCGGAAGTTTCAACTCGCCAACCTTACCAACCAGGTTAGTGAACTGGGCGGCCTCTGAGGGGCCCATTCCTAAGACCTTGCCGCTAAACACGGATTTGAATTCATGGATATTAAGCAGGCCCGTATTGCGATCGAAAGACAATTCCAGATGATTAATAGAGGCAAGCTTCATTCCGAATTTACTTTTACTAAGCGTATCATCCACAATAATTTTTTTGCCACTCGCCAGCTGCCGCAAACTGATAGGCGTTTTCAAGACGATGTGGCGGTTGGAAGTGACCAGAATAAGCTGAACCTCATCCGCGTTGTCGGGAACCCTCCGAAAACCTATCCCGTTTAGGGTAATGGTCACGTAGGGAGCGCTCTGATCGATCGAATTCAACAACTCTTGATCCTCAATGCCCGCTTCGCGCAAAATCTCCACGGTCTCTTTGTACAACCCCTTGTTGAATTTTTGAGCGGCCGTCTGTTTTACCGTCCCCTCAGTAAAGATTCGTCGGGAGGGGGATTTCGTATCGTCGTCTCCAAAACGATAAAAGGTGTCTTCGCTCCCAATGGGGAACGCTTGGGTTTGGCGAACGGCGGTGGGCAAATGGTCGCCAGAAACTCCAATGGCCGACCAAAATATCAGACCGACGAGAAACCACTTTTTGTTTACTCTCTGTGTACTCATACCTCCGTAGGCAAGTGCAATACCCGTGCGGAAGGTAACAGGCGTAGATCAAATTCAGCGGACGAAAAACGGCACCCGATCGCGTAAAAGGTAGTCGTACTAAGGGTTCTTTCCTCTCGTCATTTAGGCCGCAGGCCGAAGCAATCCTCACACGGTGGAATAGAGGTCATTCCATTGAAATTTTTTGGTAACGCCGATGTAAAGGACGCTACCAGTCCAATTCGCCATAATGTAAGTAAAACTCTGTCTCTGATCAATCATGCGAACCTGGTTCGTTGATAACGAGCAAGAGTGAAAGCCTAAAAAGTCTCTCATTACGGCAAGGGTCTTCTAGCCCTAAATCCTTGCACCAATTTCGTACGTGGGCCTTTCCCCGCCAAAATCTTAAAATTGGAATATGAATAAAATTCTATTTATCGCCATGGCGTCCTTATTTATTAACGGCTGCACGGTACGGGAAGCCAACCCAGGCTCTTGCCCGGCTCTGCCCAAGATGTCCGTCACAGCCTCTTCGCTACAAAGCGCCGCACTGGCCCAAGCCGGGGAAGCTCCGGTCGATTGCACCAAGGCAAATACAGAGGCCGAGGCCATGGCCTGCTGTACAGAAAAATTGAGCGACGCCGTGGGCCGCCAACTTTGCGAGGCATTCGTTCGAACCTTACTTTGCCACGTTACTGCGGAAACCCTAAAATAGGACGCCAACGTCCAGCAAATCTTGTCGCCGTGGTGCAGTTTGAGCAGGCTCAAAACGGATTCAGCGTTTAGCCGCTTCATTTCTAGCAACGTACTTTTCCAATTGCCACCTACGATTTGTAAATACCTTTGTCGCCTTATAGTGGGCCTTTAAATATTCCAACACTGGATTCCGAGTCTGATCGTCTTTAAGTCTTAGCAGCCAACCCGAGTTAAATTGTCGGCGACCATGGAAACGCTCTAGGTACTTAAGTACACGATCTTCCGGCAACGAATCACCGTGAGTCACCGGTGCAAAGGGCAACCATGAATCAAGCGCAACGAGCTGAGGGGGACCTTCCCCAAATTCCATCAGAGGAAGCAAAGGCAAGACTGCATCGCCAAGGTAGGTCACGTGGTCGTGGGGTTGCACTCCCGCCTGGTGAAAGAGTTTGCTTAATCCCGGTCCATACTGCGGTCTGCGAGTTTGAATGGATTGATTGACCGAACGCCATACCGATTTAGCGTACAGCTTCCATTCATTTTCTTCGCTAAAAGGAAGAAACGTGAGCACGGTCAATAAGGGAACTAGGGCAAGGCGTAGGACTTTTAGCTCACTTGGCGATTGCTCGGAGGTTTGACTAAAAAAGGTAACTCCAAAAGAGGCGATCAAGATAGGAACAATATTACAGATGTTGTTATCATGGCTTCGTGAAATGAAGTAGCTGGAGACTGCCCAGACGGCACCCCACCCACCCAACGCCTTAATTTGGCCCGATCTGTTTCCCTTTCTAATCCAAAAGAGGAGCGCTGCGGACTGAATGATAAATACGGTAAAGAGCGCCCATACCGCACCAGCTGGTTGGATGGGCATCGTTCCGAAGCCCGCAGAGTAAGCCCTGGCGAATTCAAAATAGGACAGCAGATCCGGGACCTCGCCAATAGCCCGGTGATAGATCATCGCAAGTAAAGCCCAAGTAGAAAAAAGGAGGCCAAAGGGCAGGCAAAGGCATTTCAAGGTGGAGTAAACCGCAAGAGAGTTTTTTGCGGGCCCGTGAATCATTCGTGCCAATTGAAAACGCGACCATACTAAAGCTGGGATCCAGGTTGCGGTGGCGTAAACGCAAGATTCGGCAGACCAGAGGGTTGCCAAGACCCAGGCCACCGATCCCCCCAGTAATGGCGCGAAAGTATTCTTAACTTCGGAATTCGTATTGGTTAACCTCGATTCCCAAAGGGTTACGGCGAGCAGAACATACAACCACAAAAAACGGAACGCGCTCGTGCTTGGAACTCCTTCGGGACCAGAAAGCGAAAGTGCCCAGCCTGGCCACAAAAAAACGGTGCATACAGACAGGCCAAGGGCGCAAACGAAGCCAGGCCAATTCCTATGGGAGGCGAAGAGGACTAGAAAAATAAAGCTCGCGGCGAAAACCTGGCATCCCGCCATAACTACTCTTAATGCCTCCCAACTGGACAGGCCCGGAAATTTCGCGATAAGGAGAATGTTAAGAAATCCATATTGAGAAGGCACATCCCACAACAGCCAGCCCCCCTTTTTAACCAAGTCTGCTGGACCGATAAAAAAGCTTAGGTGGTGAAAAATGTCTGATTCAATTAACGGCAGTCGCAAAGAACACAAAAGAATGAGTCCAATTGCCAACGCCGATAAAAGTCGTTGAATGGAGAGCGAAACCCGCCGTAAAGGCCGTAGAAAGATTCCAATAAAGATGAGGGTGATCAGTCCGAATAAAATTTTCCAATTCGGTGGACCGGTTTGATTCATATCGGAAAAGTTTCTCCACCACATCAGATGAAGTGCCGCGTGCCAGGTCGTCAGAATGAGCAGTAGGGTGAAAATTGAGCGGAGCTGGCTTCCAAACAATGGCCGAAAAAATTCAGCTCGGGAACGACGGTGGCAGGCACCGATCGTCGAGAGGATCAACAGTGAGCAGAGTGAAAGCAATGCTGCTGGTGCATCCCAATTTTCGACTAAATAAAAGACCATGGTTCCCGTGGCAAAAAACGGAAGAACGCGATCGATTAGAAAGCGCCATGATTTCCTTGCTGAATAAACTTCAGGCCAAAGGCCAATCGCGAAGAGCATCGCCGGAAAGGCGGTGCCTAAGAGTAGGTACAGGCGCCATTCGAGGGCCTCTCCGTTTCCGGGAACGAGAAGGCCCAGGCCAAGAAGAGCGAGGGCTAGCCCGAATGAAACGCCAATTGAACTGTCTTCACTGCTCATGTTCATCTGTGAGTTCATAGTTTCTAGAAGTAAGCGATGACCGCTAACGACGCCTCGGTATCGCGCGGATCGGTAACCATTCGGGCGCCTAGGGCAACATTCGTGAAGGCCTCCCATCGCCATTCGGCGCCCAGCCGGAAAGCATCGCGGGCCCGCGGAGGAATTTCTTCGCTGCTCCAGTGCAGTTAGGTTCCGGACAGTCTCGCGAGTCTCAAATCAGAATTCAAGTAAGATTGAAAATTCTCTTTCTGACGCGCGTCAACAACGACCATTTCAGCCGCGAGATCAGCCACACCCCGCCTCCGCTCCACCGATCATCTTCAAGCGAGCCGGCGAAGAACACGCTGTGGCCCAAGACTTGCTCTTCCCCGGTTGTCTTGGGCTGGCCCGGCTAAGCCGGTGGCTGAGCGTGAGACGGGGGTGCCGTAATTTGTCGACGAAGTCTCTTTTCCCATTCTGGCTTTTGGTTTTCGGAATTTCCGCTTGCGACACCCCGAAGTCAGCCAAGCCAACTCAAAGTTCTCCCCCCGCGGCCGCAACCAAACGAGTGCTGCTCATGAAAGGCGGCGGTTGGGAATCGCGCGCCGACATCGAAGCTTTTGAAGCGCACGTGCCGACGGGTAAGATCGCCATCGTACTCAGCGCCACCACGTACGGTGCAAATCAGGGCACACAGTACTTCTACGACTACTATCGCGCTCGCTCTTCCCACCCGCTGATTCCAATTTATACTTACGAGGGCGGCTCGGGAGAGAACGATGCGGATTCCACCAAACACTTACCAAAAATCGCTCAGGCCGCCGGCATCATCATCACGGGCGGTGATCCGCAACGTTTGAAGCATCTCGTCGGCAATGCGCTCGGCCAAGCCATCCACGACGCCTACCAGAAGGGAACGCCGGTTTACGCAAATTCGGCCGGTCTAAGTATCTTAGGCCCCTACTTTTCCTGGAATCTCTCGAGTGGTAAATTTTCAATAGGACTTGGCCTGATTGCCGCGCCAGTAATCAGCCACGTGAACGATTTCAACCTTTATTGCGATCTATGGAACTTGGTCCCCGCGCATTCGGCCCACGGTTTTGGAATCGAGAAAGACACGATGGCCGAAGTGGTCGACGGACATTTGCGCGTGCACGAGGTAAGCGTCGGACGCGTTTATCACTACAAAACCCGCCCGACGAACGGCTGCACGCCACCGCAAGTAGGGGCGGAAGGTGCGACGCTTTAGTTCTCACCTTAAGATTTTCGGGTAAGGCCTTAGATGGAATTGTCGCGAGTTAACAGTTTGCTCCCGACCAGCGCCACACGCCGCCAAAGTCATAACCCTAGTCTGGTATCATTCACTGGGTGCGCCAATTTGCCTATCCACGCAAAACTATTATCGTCAGTGCCTTTTTTTCTTTCGTACTAATCGCGAGCCTGAGTTATCACCTCAGCCGGCGTATGCTTCATTACCAGGAGCTGGATTCAACGCAATGCTACAAGGCGCTTCGTGGCTTCCCGGATTGGCACTTTAACTATTTAAATTGGGCGTATCCATCGGGAAGTGCTCCAATTCGCGTCGTCGAAACGGTGCTCAATCACCCGCTCCTGTTCAAAAGCATTACGCTGCCATTTTTAAATTCGTTTCCATTCAGAGATCCTCAGGTTCGCAACAAAATGCAGAGTGAACCCGCTACATTTATTCGAGAACGACTGAATGAATTTGGACAACGGCATTGGCTAGCCCTGGTGCGATTTTCATATATCTCGGTGCTGAGGTGGCTGAGACTCCCCTTTGTTTTCCAGTCCGCATTCCTACTTCCGTTTGGTTCAACTTACTCCTCGGGGGTAGGAGTGATTTACGGGTTGCTGCTCTTTGATTTACCGTCTTACGAAGTCTTCATGTCGCGGGCCGTTTTCCTGACCATTTCACTCTTTCATTTGGGCGCCCTCATTTTGTTTGCCACCGCCCTGCGTGCCGGCGCGGCAATCATTCCGTCATCGGTTACGGCACTACTCTACCTTTTTTCGATTTCTCATTACTCATATGGCTACCATCTCGGGAGCACTATCTGGAACGTGGTTTCTGGCCAGGTGTGGCTCTGGGCACTGACACTCTTCTACGGCCGCCCGCAATTTCTTCGTAGGATTTCATTGGTCAGCGGAATTCTGGTTTTTTTCAATTACTTGATTGCCTTCTTCTGGCTAAGTTTTTTCCTGACCTACCTGTTCCATAGTCGGCCGCCTAGATGGCCGAACCTTGTTGCCCTTTTAAAAACCCAACTCGGGGCGCTATTCTGTTTCGGCCTATGCGGAGCGCTTTTTTTTCAACCGGGTCAGTCAAACCGGGGAAGCATGACTTCCTTTCACGACATCCCAAAATTCACTTACTATATTTTGCTAAACTTCTTTTCTTTCTTTAATCAATCACGATGGGGAAACTTTGCTCAATTTGCCTTGGCGGTTGGATTATTGGGTGCCCTGTTTAAATGGCAGCATAAAAACACTAAATTCTCACGCTGGTCGCTAGCCATTTTTTGCGGCCTCGGCTCACTAACCGCGATCTTCTTAGTGGGCGCAAAGGCGTATTTGGGGGCCACTAGTCCGTGGGATACGTTAGTTGCCTTCACGCCCTTACTCTTTGTCTCGATGTGGTTCATCGTGTTTTCGCTGACTAGACATTCTGATTCTCAAACTCAAATCAATGACTTCCTGAAATATTTCAGCGCCCTCTTTTTAAACTTGGTTCTATTAACCATGGCACAAGGAACCCTTGGTTTTAGCCCCAGCCGTCACATTCTTTTCATTTCCCCGGTTCTGTTTCTCGGAATCGCGCTGGCCATTGCGGAGATTCCACGCCTCCGAAATGCCTATGCGATCTTGGGGATCATCGTTCCTTTAGGGTGTGCCGGTATTCAGCTGCGCACTAAATTTACAACGGACCTTACAAAATCGGTGAAGCCGATGGGGGAAGTCGCCGGCATCATTCCCTCCCTACACAATGATGCGTGGCATGTGAATGTGCGGCTCGGATTACCGGTGATAAAAAAACAAAACTGGACCGCCGGGAGAAGTTATTTTTACGTGAGTCAAACGAGGCCCCTTACCTTACCGCCTCTGGCGACCGTACGACAATCGGTTGCCATTCAAAACTTGACCTACTTCATCGCCTACAATCCATTGCGGTCCATACACACCAGACCTAACAGTCTCTACGTCAGTGAGTTCACCATTGGTCGACCAAGCCTTACCC
>JAYSWN010000112.1:0-1653 GCA_043718025.1 Pseudomonadota bacterium | reverse complement strand
TCTGCCGTCTTAACACGGTGTGGCATAAAGAAATAAGGCCCGGTGCGTCATTGTGGCGCTAAATCGCCACCGCTTCCATTTTTTGCATTTCCTCTTTGGTGAGAACCAGCTCAATGGCGTCAACGTCGGCACGCATGTGCTCGGCGTTGGTAGTGCCGGTAAGCGGAACCATACCGATCTGGTGGGCGAATCTGAAGACAATCTGCGCGGTGGAGACTTTAAGTCGCGCCGCCAATTTATTTACGAACGGATCGGCCAACACCTCGGGGTTGGCGGTGAGCAGCGAAAAGCCCTGGTAGACAATACCGTGTTGCTCGCACAACTTTCGTACCGCTTTATCCCAGCCGTCGCGCGCAAAGCAGCGGTTTTGTACCACCATTGGTTTGGTGGTCGATTTTTCAATTAGGGTGGCCAACTGCAGAGCATTGACGTTGCTGATGCCAATGCGCCTAGCCGCGCCTTCGGCGTGAAGGGCTTCGAAGGTTCTCCAAACCTCGAAGTCTTCGGCGCCCAGGTCTGGGTGGTGATAGGGCCCGTGCAGCAGGTACGAGTCTACGTAACTGGTATGCAGATGGGTGAGCGAACTTTGAAAGGACTGCCTTACCTGCGTGTAAATATCTGCTTTAGTGTCGTAAGGAACGCGTTTGTCTTGCCCGTCCACCGGGGTGAATTTGGTTTGTAGCAAGATCGAATCGCGATCGCCGCCGGCCATTGAAAACTCTGTCCAAAACTTTTTCAGCGCCTGGCCCACGAGCTCTTCTTGATAATGTTTGGGTTGATTGGCGGTATCGATGGCAACAAAACCGTGTTTTAACGCGGTTTCCACCAACGCGGCAGTGCGTTCTTTTTTCCAGGCGGTGCCGTACATGAGCCACGCTTTTTCTGGCCAGGGGAGTTGCTTCATTGGTTGGCTGGGAGTCACGTCGGCGTCCTCTTTAGCCTATGATTACACCCGTTGCCAAAGGTTGGTAAAGGCGGAGCCACGGCGATACGTTTTCTCTAAATAAAATCGGAGTTTTGGCCGATACCTAAGCCTATGTTCTTGCAACCCAAAGTTGATGATGACGTTACGTCCCTTAACGCTGAGACCACCGATTCGGGAGAATTGTCACCACGCCTCATCAAACTGCGGCGGCGCGCCGCATTGGGCATGATGCTCTATCCGGCTGGTTGGCTGGTGATCTCTTTTTTGGACACCGAACCGCAGTCGTACTTGATGGCGCGCGGGGCCTTTGGCTTGGCCTCGGGTTTGGTGTTTTTACTCACCTACGTTTCGGCGGCCCATAAATTTCTTCCCACTCTTTTTCAGGCGGTACTGTTTGCGATGACCGCTGATTCAATCTTTCTCCTAAAAGAAAGCCGTTTGAATGCTACGTACCTCACTGGGGCGTTTGCGGTGGTGCTCGCAGTTTGCTCGCTGATCACCTCAAGACTGACCCTCGCGATTTACTTCCTCTTCACTATTTCCATTACCTTCGTTGCCGTCTATTTAGTTGATCGCAACAACCCGTCGCTGCTCTTGCCTTCGTGGTTTGGCGCCACATTTTGGGTAACCTACGTCGCTTTAATGAACCGCATCGCCGGTGAAAAAGCCTTTCGAGAATTGTTTCAGAGCACTTTTCGTGGCATGGCGGTAAAAGAAGAAGGGCACAC
>JAYSWN010000111.1:0-28904 GCA_043718025.1 Pseudomonadota bacterium | reverse complement strand
GCGCGACGCTAGACGTACAGAGCGGCGCCACGCTGGTTGCCATGGGGGGAATCACCGTAAATGGCACCTTGAAAGTCGGGGCGGGTGCCTCCGTGCTGATTGGCAACGGAAAAAACCTGACGGTCAACGCCGGTGGCGTGCTTCAACTAAACGGCACTTCGGGAAACGCGGCGATTTTAGATGCGGATTCGGGTGGGTCAACTTACGCGGTGACGGTGGCTGGATCGCTGAATGCCAACTATTTCTCGATCAGCCGAACTACCGCTCCCGGAATCAATGTTACCGGTACCGTCCAGGCGCTTTCTAATGGTGATTTTCATTACCTCGCAAGCGGTGGTTACGCGGTAACTCTGGCCACGGCCGTAAACATTCCTTCTCCCAATCCGAGCGGCCTTGGCTTTTTCGACGACTTTGCCTACGCCAATACCCGAAACTTTAATGCTACCGCCTACACCGGATCGGTTTTTACCGTCAGTAACTGGTCGGGACTTGGCGGAGCGGGCAACGAAACCGACCCCGCAAATAAAATCACTTGGGGGAGTCAGGCCCCGATGGCTTTGCAGATTACCAATCGTACCGCCTCCGGAAATCCGGCGACGACAATCATAAAAGGGTCGGCGGCTACCCTATTTGCTACGTTTGCCTTTTCTCTGAATGGAACGGGGACGGCGAGCGACATTACTTCGGTCACCTTCACTCTGGCGGGAAATAATTTGGTTTCAGACGTGGCCTACGCGCAGGTGATGAACGATACCAATGGGAATTGTACTTATCAGGCCGGCACGGATCTTCAGATAGGCGCCAATCTCTACTTTGCGGGAAGCACCCCAACTACCACCGTTACCATTCCGGCCAGCACCGTTACCGTAAGCAACACATCGTTAAAATGCGTTCATGTGCTACTCGTCACCAACGCCAACGCCCTAACCGGTGACACCCTGCAAATAAAAGTGGCTGGCACTACCGACGTGGTAAATAGCCAGGGGTACAGCTTTTCGAACACCAGCGGACCTCCGGTAAAGGGGTCTTCCTCCACCATTACCGGCACCGCAATTAAAATCTGGGGCGGCGGCTTTGGACCCAACGCCGGCGCGCAAAATTGGAATGCGAATGCCGGAGACTGGGCGCCCGCGGGAACTCCAGTCTCCACCAGCGACTGCCAGGTGGGGCCCGGCTATTCTTATCCAAGTATTAACGGCAACTACACTTGCACCAATTTGTTGCTCCCCGATCTTGGTAAGATGACGTGGGGCGGGACGGCCAATACGTTGACGTTGTTGGGCGGGCTTGAGCTCGGCACCGGATATACGTTTCTCACCTCGGTAACGGGTAATCTCTCTTTTGCCTCTACCGTGGCGAGCCAAAGTATTTTGGCGCAGACCACATTCCCCGGAAACGTGGTCATCAACAATACGGCGGCGACCAATCCGACCGTCAGCGTGAACAGTAACTGGACCATCGGTGGAAATTTAACCCTTACGGCAGGGATTTTGCGCATCACTCCAGGAGTGAACCTCACCGTTTTGGGCACTATCACCGTCAATGGGGGAACCCTAATGATCGATCCGGGAGCCACGCTCACCCTCGGCGATGGAAGAACCCTTACCGTAAATGCGTTGGGAACTTTAGAGATCGTCGGATCCGCAGCGCAAAATGCCGCGTTCACTTGTGCCGGAATCGCCACCGGATGCGCGGTGGTGATCACGGGTACCATTAAGGCTCAGTACTACACTTTCAGTAAACTGGCGGTGGCTGGGTTGACGATTAACGGCGGTGCCACGGTGGACGCCACTTACTACATGCAGAATGGGTCATTTACCTACCCCGTGGGCACCAATCCGATTTTGTTGACGCTTAATCGACAGATTCCGGGAAATGCGCTGGGTAGCATGACATTCGATAAGGCGGGGTCGGCCGCCACCGGGACTAAATCCATTTTAACCAGTGCGGCGGCGGGAACATTAACCGTGAGTAACTATAGCGGTGATCTCACCAACTGCTGCACCACCGCGCCGACCTACCTCGTGAGTTGGACGTCGCCGACTACTACCTTGAAGTTAACTTCCGAAGGGTTGTCGGGCGTGGTTACCATTGCCATCGCCGTACCGGGAGTGGTCACTTGGAACGCTCACGGCTTGAATGCCGGGGCGGCCGTTCAATTTAGCACTACGGGTGCTTTGCCGACCGGGCTAGTTGCCGCAACCACCTATTACGTTGCCGCCGCTCCTGCACCCACCGCCAACACCTTTAGTGTTTCCGCTACCAGCGGAGGTGCCGCCATCAACACCACGGGCACGCAGTCTGGGGTCCATTCGATTTCGGCCGGGGTAAATAACGCCAATCAGGGCGACACCTCAGTTCGCGCCGGTTGGTTTGGATTTCAACAGACGCAGGTGGGTAGCTTTGCCGACACCAATATTACGTCGGTTAAAATCACTTTAGACGGAACCGGATCGGCCTCCGACGTGGGTAGCGCGCGGCTCTATTATGATTCTGCCTGCAGCGGAACGGGGGGAACTCAGGTGGGTTCGGCTTTAACTTTTACCGGTAGTCCACCCACGCTCACTTTTAGCGGCCTCACCGGCGTTATCGTGCAATCAAGCCTTGTGTCGCCGCCGAAACGTTGCATTTATGTAGAGTACGATGTGGCGTCAACGGCCACCGCCGGCGCTACGCTTGTCGCTAAGATCGCTTCTTCTGCCCACGTCGTAAATAGCCAAAGTTACTCCTTCAACGGATCGTTTGCCCCCCCGGCGAGTGGCCGCACGATTACCGTGATTGGCAGCACCATCACTTGGACCGGCACCACGTCGACGGCGTGGAACGTGGCGACAAACTGGAGTCCCAATACAGTGATTCCTGACGCCACTAAAAATTGCGTGATCAATTCGGCGGTAAGAAATCCGATCATTAGCGCGGCCGGTGCCATCTGTAAGTCGCTTACCATCGGTAACGGCACGCTCACGATAAACACTGGGCAAAATCTGGACGTCTACGGTTCTATTACGAATACCGGAACAATAACCCAAGCCAGCGCAACCGCCACAATTTCGGTTCGGGACAACGGTGCGGTACCCACTAACAACACGTTACAGAGTTCATCCGCTCTAAATTACCTGGTCTTTAACAAGACGGCGGGAGGGTACGTCTACATTGGCAATAATAATCTCACGATCAACAACTTTGTAATCACCGCGGGCAAAACGTTCACCTTTAACGTTCGCAATGGCGACATTCTCACCTTACCCAACGGGGCCGCGATCTCATCGGCAACTTTTCTAGTTGATTCAGGAGCTACGGTCGCAATTTCCAACGCCCAAACCTTTACGGTGAGTGGCGCTACTTTCCGAATAGCGGGAACCAACGATGGCTATCCGCAGTCACTTTCAAATAAGGGAACGATGACCCGAAACGGGGGAAGCGGCACGTGGTCGTTCGTGGCCACTTCCGGCACTTTAAATTTAACCGGTTGGGTCATGGCGTGGCTAGATTGCAATGGCTTACAGGTCAACGGCACAACGACATTGAGCACGCTCAATGGCGGCCAGTTTACCGATTTGCCGGCCACCGGAACTTGCGGCGGAACGCTCAAGGCGCTGCAGTTGAATACTACGGGCACGTTACCCGCCACGGCCGACTACGTTGGTTTTAACTGGGGCGCCGGCAATTCTCCCCCTACCGTGGCTACGGCTTACTGGCTGGTCTTTTCTTCAGGGTGCGCCAATCAGACCACGAGCTTTACCAACTGGTTCGGTGACTTTTTTGTGGCGGTAGATTTTCCTGTTGTGCAAAGCAAGGTGAGCAACACCACTTGCAATGCCACGATGACGGCCGCCGCCTCTCCCGTGACGCTGACCAAATTTCAAGCCATTCCCTACGATGGTTCGGTCCTCGTTGATTGGATTACGGGGCTAGAAATCTTACACAGTGGCTTTAACGTCTATCGAAGTGAAGACCCAGAGTTTGGGGCCGTGCAAATCAACCCCGTGATGTTGAGAAACCCATTGGCCACGGGGACGGTGCATGGGCACTACCAGTTTTTCGACCGAACCGTGGCGAACGCTCGCACGTACTATTATTGGATCGAAGACATTTCTACGACCGGACAACGCAAAAGGCATGGACCACTTCCGGCCACGCCGTTCGCGTTTCTTGGCCCCGCTCCGGCCGCGCAATCTAGTGCGATCACCGGAAGCCAAGGCGGTTCCACCCCCTCCGCCACCGCCCAAGCCAATAGCTTTGCGCCGGGCCAAGTGGAGCTTGCCCCGGGAGTGACTTTGCTTGCGTACACCACGCACTCCCTAAGAGTTCGCATCGACGTTGCCCCACTAAAACGGGCACCGGCGGTGTTTCCCTACGAGCACATCGCTATCGACGGTTACTCCGTGGGCGGAACGGCCGGTCGAGCTGAAAATTTGGAACGCACTCTGTACCTGCAAATTCCGAAACTGGCCGAGGCAACCTTTAAGCTTGTTGATCAAAAATCGATAACGGTGAGTCCAATTTCCATAAGCCCCAATCCCGAATGGGTTTTAGAAAATGGGGCGCTTGGGCCGAAGCCGGCTTTTGATGCCAACTTTTACGCAGCAACTGAATTTACGCCGTCCTCACCCGTGCAGTTGGGAAAAGCGGTGGAGAGCTCAGATAAAATTTCTCTGCCGGTAACTATTTTCCCCCTGCGCTACAGTGCGGGTTCGCGCACCGCGGAAGTGGCTACCCAGATCATTTTCGATGTTTTTCTTGGGCCAGCTCCGGCCTGGAATTCGGGAGCTGCGCCCGAAGCGAGCGGTCCTTACGGGCTAGAAGGTGGTCTCAAAATTAGAATCGCGAAGACCGGACTGTATCAGCTGAGCTTCGATGATCTGGTTTCTGCGGGGGTAGAAGGGCCGTTTTGGCGAGGGGACAGCGCCAAACTCAGGCTGTTTCGTGATTTGGTTGAGCTGCCAATTGAAGTGAGTAGCGTTAGCGGAACTTTTTCGTCGGGTGATTTCATCCGCTTCTTTGCCCCGTATTTCGAGTCCGCAGAATCTGCCCACAACACCTTGGTCCTATATTTAGATTCGGTAGTTGGAAAGAGAATGGCCCGAATCTCGGGGGTGCCCGTCGGCACGCCAAGCAGCCAGCGCTATTTTAACAAGCGCGTAACGTTAGAAAAAGCTTCGTTCGGATTTTTTAATGAGCCCTACGGCGAGGGGTTAGATCACATTTTATGGGGGAGATTCTATTCGCCGCCCCACACCCCAGGAGAAGAGAAGATCAGTACCGTGGTTTCGCTGCCCTCGCTTATCGCTCAGGGCAGCGTGACGGTGAAAGTCTACGTAAAAGGGGGGGCCGGTGTACGGATAAAAAATCCGGTGCACCATCTTCGCCTTAAGGTGAATGGTATTGCCGTGGGCGATGATGAGTTTCAGACCAATGAACCCCACGTCTCTCTTTTCGAGGTGGCGGCCAATCGCTTCGTGGCGACGCAGAATGCAATTGATTTGGAGGCGGTGGGTGATCTCGTCGGCGGTGACTACGACATTATCAATTTAGACCGTATCGTGGTGGATTACCCGCACGATTGGCTGGCGGAAGAGGGAATAGCCGAGTTTTTAAATTACCAGACGGGAAGCACCCTCACGATCGGCGGTTTTACCAGTTCCCACATTCAACTCTACGATATTACTCACGCCGATAGTCTTACGATTGTGGATGGCGTCGTTACTTCAGTAACGGAAGCGGGAAATCAAATCCAGTTTGGCACAGTTACGGGCAATCCTACTCTCGGACGACGGTTTTGGGCGGTTGAGAATGGGGTAGTGCCCAGACCCGCCTCGATAGAACTTAACGTGGGCAGTAACTTGGTGGCTACCGACCAAGGGGCCGACGTGCTCTACCTTGGCCCAGCAAAGCTGCTCGGCGCGATTTCCCCCCTGGCCGAATATCGAAAAAGCCAGGGGTTCCGTACGGCACTCGTAGACCTCGAAAAAATATACATGGAGTTTGGTAAAGGGGCAGAGTCGTCCGTCGCAATTAAAGAGTTTATAAAATACGTGGTAACCCACTGGCAGTCGCCGGCCCCCAAGTACGTCGTGCTGGTGGGAGACGGAACTTACGATCCGAAAAACCAACTGCACTACAATCCAAAAGGGGTTTTACCGGTTCACTTGAGCAAAGGGCTGTACGCGGACTACGGAAACGATAACTGGTACGTTTCGTTGGATGACGAGAGTGATGCCCCTCATCTTGCCATCGGCCGCATTCCCGGCGGCACCCCTGAGCTGATCCAGGCCTACGTGGAAAAAGTGATCCGTTTTGAGCGCGGGGTGGCGCGGCCAACCGGCGTGGCGGCTAACCAGATTACCCTTATCAGTGACCAAGATCAGCTGGGCGGGGAGCATTTTCATGCCAAAGCCGATTCTTTGGCCAGCCAGATCACGGCCTCTAAATCGGGGTTGGTGGTGAATCGTTTACTTAGAGGCTCGCAAAGTGACGAGGATCTGAAGCAAAAACTGGTGGCGGCGTTTAGTGCCGGAAGTGCCTTTATCCACTTTATGGGGCACGGGGCCGAAGATCGTTGGGCCGCGGCCGAATTTTTTCAAAACGCTGACGCCGAAAAGTTGGATAATAAAACTCTGCCAATCATTGTGGCGATGAACTGTTTGAATACTTACTTCTATGACGCTGACCCGGCCTTTCGGAGTTTGGCGGAGAGATTGATTTTTAATCCCACCGGCGGCGCAATTGCCTTTTGGGGATCAACCTCAATGACTTCGCCGGATCTTCAAGAACCGTTTCAAAAAGCCCTCTACCAAATACTTGCCGAAGGTTCGATGCGTTTGGGAGACGCCATTCGTTTGGCCAAAAACCGCGGTGGAGTGTCGCTGGGCACCGCCGATATTATCCGTTCGTGGACTTTGCTAGGCGATCCGATGCTGCAAGTGAGTCAAAGCGCAAAGGGTGAACCTCGAAGCGAACAAAGGGCTTCGGCGGGCTCCTGCGCCAGTGTTCACCAAATCGGAAATAGGCCTGAGTTGCCGGGTTGGGGAATGTTGCTCAATTTACTCACCTTGGTGGGCGCGCTTTTTTTTGGACGCCGCTACCGCAGAAAGTATGTTGCGTAGGCGATGGCTTTCTTTTCTACATTTGGCAGGACCTTGCTTTTTGCCAGCCTGGCGACAAATGTCGTATATGCGCAATCGGGTTTTCTGCACTCAAGCTGCGACCTGGCATTCAAGGTGTTAGAAGCCTATCCGAGCAGTGGACGAGTAATTCTTCCCTGGAAATTTATTGCCGAGGAGAATCGCGGTGAGAATGTAGTGAGGGTGACGTGCTCTTCAGATTGCTCGCTCATCGATTGGGCTCAACACAAAGGCCGGAGAGTTAGAATTGAACAATCCGACACGGTCGTATTCAGGGGAGTCTCAAAACGGGTGGCAACCGGCAAGCCGAGTGACCAATTGGTGCTCGACACGCAGGCGCTCTCTCCGCCTATGAGAGAATTGGCCGCTGAACTTCGAGCCGAGTCTTTGCAGCACGGGGCGGAAATTGGAGTTTGGCTATTTATTTCGCCGCAGGGAAGAGTTGTCTCCTCGACCCGAATCAACTCAAAAGATCGGCGAGAGATCGATGGCGACGATATTTCAAACTCTTACAACGAGGCCGTAGCGGCCATTCGCGCCGAAGGGCAATCCGCCCTCTTTTCCGAAATCGTACTACTTCATACCCACCCGCAGTCCAGTCCGTTAAGTGGAAAAGATATAGTCGTATTAGAAGAGATCGCTGGCTATTATCCCAGTTTGACGGTTAGGGTGGCGGCGCTTTCGAACACAGACCCCACTTTACTGTTTTTGAAAACTCGCTCGCCGGGCCATCCTTAGCGGGAAACTAAGGCGTGTGGAGAAACTGGAGATTCAATGAAATGCCCCTGCGGATTAGATAGTACTTTCGAATTGTGCTGCGGCCCCTATCTGGCCGGAAAACGGCACCCCGATACGGCCGAACAATTGATGCGAAGCCGCTACACCGCCTACACGCGTGCCGATATCGAATACATAAAAAAGACGATGGTGAACGGCTCGAAAAAAGACTTTGATGAAGTGGGGACTAGGCAATGGGCCGAAGGTTCTAAATGGAAGGGGCTAAAGATTCAGGACACTAAAAAAGGTGGCCCTTCCGACAGCACGGGACTGGTTGAGTTCACGGCGACGTACGAAAGAGAGGGCGTGGGTTTAGATCACCACGAGGTGGCCACTTTTCGCAAAACTAAAGAGGGCCAGTGGTTGTTCGTAGATGGCGACGCCCACGAGCATAAAGAGGGCGAAGGCCATCACGACACGCCACAGCCTGCTACCGTGGTGCGTGAAGGATCTAAGGTTGGCCGTAATGACCCCTGCCCCTGCCAAAGCGGTAAGAAATATAAGAAGTGCTGCGAGGCAACGGCCTGATTCGCAAAAGATGCGCCGTCACTTTGTGGTCTGGCCAACGCCTGTTTTGGCGAGTTTTTTTATTCTAAAAAATAGCCGACCAATTCAGCTACGAACTGCCGTTGCATTTGGCTAGGCGAGGCTTGGTATTTTTCTTCAAAATTTTTCTGCAAAGTAAGCTCTTCTTTGATTGCCGGTGGTATCGACGGGGCATTCAATACCCTACTTAGCTGGCTTGGGTAGTCGGCCACCGAAACGGGCAAGAAATTCGGTTTTCCCGTGTTGGGGGATGCCGATTGTAAACTCGATTGAAGCCGGGCGAAAGATTCTTGAGAAAGGTCTTCTACTATTTTAGCCACCGCGGCCGGGTCGCTGTCGGCGATTGTTTTATCCGTCGGCAAATGGTCGCGAAATCCCTTTGAAACTTCTGCCCGTAGGTTCGATAGGTACAACTGAAGGGTCATAAATGACTCTATTTGGGCGGCATCCGCCAGAGACTCGGGCGCCTTTGCCTCGACCAGCAGCGCTAAAATTGGTCGCCTTCCCCCGAGGGTGGGGTCGGCTTCGGCGGCCAATTCTTCAAGCAGTTTTGAGGTCGCCAGCACGGCGTCTTTTCTTTGCCGTTTGGGCAACAGAAAAGTTCGCTGTGCCTTTAAGTAGCTGATAAACAACTTGGTGCCATTGAGCCTTTGCGCGGCGTCGCGCGTGAGCCCTTTGAAGTAGGAGCGGCGAATGGCGCGCTCAATATACTCGTCGATTTCGCGGCCCTCGTGGCCTAAGTCCTCTGCTTTCAAGGCGTAAATAATGGCGCGTTCGCGGCGAATTTCTTTTAAGGCCTTCTGGCATTCGACTGAACCAAATACGCTAGGTTCTGATTGTGCATTCGGATGGGCCGAGAGCATAAAAAGTAGGGTGGTAGAAAAGAGTAAGCGGCGCATGAGGAGTGTTTAATTCTAGCACGATCGGCGAAGCCCCCCTTCGCCTTCGCAGAGTATCGAATTTATTGAATTCGTGTTAACCCACTTCGCATGGTGCGTTGGCTCATCACTATAGGGGTCTTGGCTCAGGGGGGGGCTCTCGGCGTCATTGACCCGGCGGATATCGGCCCCTCGATTTGCGCCCGAGAGCTGCGTCTGCGGGGGCTGCCGGCCCAAAGCCCATCGCTAACGGTCTGGAACTATTTTGGCCGCACTTTCGATACGGCCGGGCTGGTCGATTTTCGTAATTTCGGCGAGGGCTTCAGCTCCGTCAATCGGGGTGAGGCGAGCATCCTGGGCCAATTCAAGTCTACGCCGTCGGCAGTGGCGCAGGCCCTACGCCGTGGGAGTCCATTTCTACAAGCTAACCCGGCTCACACCGAAGTGGGCTCGGGCAGTCGGGGCCGTACCCTCCTTGATCGTAACCAGTTCTTTCCACTGCAAGTGATGGAAGACACTAACTACATCAGCGCCCGATTGCGTCAGGCTCAGGCCTTGGTGCCACGGCAGCTCAATCCCAACCAAGTGCTCTTTATCGAGGCCACTACTGAGCGCACGGGCGGCGAACTGATCGATCAGTTTGGCCGGGTTCCCGATTTTGCCCGCCGGGAGCCCATTGCGGCCGGAGTGGCCAACTACTTTGCGCAATTTGATCTTGGACACGAACGCACCCCCGAAGAGGAGGCCAAAGCGGCCACCTATCAGCTTAAGGAAGGTGCTACGTGGATTCTTTCGGGCCAACCGGGGGGCCAAAGGCTTAGATTGCATTTAGAGAGTGACGATCTGGTACTCCCGATTGATCGCCAAAAATACCCTTACGTTTGGGAGTTGGGTCGCGCGGCGCAAATTAGTAGTCAGGCTTTCTTCGAAACCTTGCGCATGGGGCTTTATTTTGCTTCGCGTGAGCTGATTCTCTTGGGTGGCAACCTTGATGAGGCCTATCTCTTTGGCCACTCGTTAAACGAGCGAATCGGTAATGTCTATCGCCGAACCTATTTGATGCATGATTTTTCGGGTTACCAAAATTCACCCGGACAACTGGCGCATGTTCGTCCCCTGAAAGATGCCCTGCAATCAATTGATATTAAGAACGTAAACCCGGCGGTGGGGTCGCTGGTTGGCGCCTCGGGTAATCAGCTTTCGGCTTTTGAGGCCCTGCAGCTGTGGCTAAGTGCTCAGCAAAACCGCACCGAGTTCTTGAGCGATGCCGATGAAAAAAATGTAATTGAGCTAAGAGACTTTTCGTTCTTATCTCGACATCTACTCATTTTGGCCGCCCAGAAATACTCCAGCTTGCAAAACGAAGAAGGGCAAAGCGCCCTCAATTTTTTGGGGGATGGGCCGATGGCCGAATATAGAGACTCACTGGCCGACTACGCAGTTAAAGACTCAGAGCAGTACGGTTTTGCGGCCCAGGGTAGAGTGGTAAGGAAACGAAATATCCATAATCGGCTTGAGTACGATGGTTTGCAAAATCTCGACGAGTTTCTTAGCGAATTTAAGGCGATTGAAGTGAGTAGTGACGCTGAGCTTACGGGTGAAGAACTTTTAGTGGTTTCCTACCGAAGAGCAATAGAAAAATTGGCCGCCCAAGGCGACCCAAACCCCAAAAAAACGCTCGTTGATTTGAAGGTGAACTTTGTCTTGCTGAATCAATCAGCAATGCGCATTCCATCGACTGGGTCGTGGCATGTTTATCGCTCGGCCATAAAAACGTATATGGGACTTGGTCTATTTAATTTCACGCCGCAAACCGTAAGCCGCGAAATTTCGCTAACCGCCGCGGCCTATTCGGCGGATGCAGTTGCCACTCTGAGTGAGGCCCTTGGGCCCACGATTGCAGCGTACAATCGTGGGCAAGAACATCTCAGACGTTATTTGGGTAACCCGGATCTCTTCGCCTTTTAAGCGTTGAGCGACTCTGAGCCAGCCGGGTTAGAGCTCAACCACTCCCCTAAAGGTTACCGTGGCGGTAGTTGCCGTGGCGGTAATGCCGCAGCCAGAAATTACGCCTGTATTTACCGGGATGGATTGAGTCCCGCCAATGGTCTCGGTGGTCGATCGGGCCAACGTTTCTACAATTGAAACATCGTTCCAAGATTTTAAAGTGACCGAACTTCCCGTTCCAGTTACCGAGTAAGGCGTTTCTGCATAACACGCCGACGTCGCCGCGGCCCCATGCACAAATCGCGTCTGGGCGCCGGTGATGGTTCCGGTTCCCACGTCAGCTTTGGTGCCGGCAAAGTAGAGATCGACCACAATTTTGCCCGGTACCGATCCTAGAACAAAGTTACTAATCTCGTACTGCTCTCTAACTGTCTTTTTTGTGGTGTCACGAAGTACCGGCGAAATTTGTAGCTGCGGCCAGGCAATGGCGCGAGTTGCGTCGCGGTAGGTGTTAGAAATGCTGCTCGTCCCCCCAAATAGTGCCTCTTCGGGGTTGTAACCTAGATCAAGAATATACTTTTTGCCCGACTCCACGGTGACCGGACTTTGAAACTTGAACCACTTGCCGCCCCCATTTGTACCCATCGTCATGGTTTCACGCGTGCAGGTTGTCATGTTGCCAACGGTGGAAATCTCTTGGAAATCAAGCCCACTTCCTTGAACCGTGATCGTTCCCCCCTTGCAAGTTCTTAACGTGCCGTAATTAGTGGTAGCAAATTGGGCGTTGAGTTTGATGGGCTTTCGGTTTTCGATGATTCCGTAATTGTAGGTGCCGGCGGTGGCCGAACCAGCCCGTCCCGAAAAGCTGGTGAGCGAGGCCGCACTCATTAGGTCGACCCAGTTCTCGCTGGTGTAGGCTTCAGCGTTGGCGATTTTAAAGGTGTCATACGCATTATCGCCGTCGCCAGCTGTGTAAACGGTCATGCAATTTTCTTGGTTGTTGTAACCCGATCCGGTTACGGTCAATTTTTCGCAGAGTTGAATGCGAGTAAAATAAAATTGGAGTGACGACACATTGGTTGCCACCCCGCTGTTATTTATGTCGGGCGCGGGCCGGGTATCCAAATTGAAGTGACGAAGCGCCTGCCCCCAGAATGCCCCTGCTTGAAGAAATTCAACTCCACGAACGTTGGTGACGCCATTGATGGCAAAATGCGGGGCCACAACCGTTCCTGACGAAGAGCTTTTTCCGCATGAGCTGAGTAGCGCAATAGAGAATATTGGTACAAGCGTGAAAATCACTTTTGAAAGCATTTAGGTTTCCCTTTGGTGAGAGTGAAAGGCAGGCGATTGTCGCCAAAAAAGATAAATCAGTGAAATGGTATCAGTCTTTAAGGCGATTCGTGCGACGCGCGGCAGCGTTCTGGACATTTTTAGGGCGAGCTATCAACTCGAAGTTCAACTCAGTTTAGCCCGTCTCTTTTTTGATCAGAAAAGAGACGGGCCATTGAATCAATTAGCTAAGCTTTGCTCCTAGCACCTCGATACGCTCAATCGTTGGGGCCTGAGAAAGTAGGTGGGGAGCCTGCGCCATTAGGGCCGCCGCAATCGGCCCGTTAAGGTGTTTGGTGCGGCCATTCTCGTCGGTAAAGGCATCAAAAATGCCGAACGTCGAGGGGCCGAGTCGCAAGGCAAACCACACCGGGGTGGTGGTCTCTTCGTGGGCAAGCTTGAGCCCGGTCTCTAGCAACTTAGCGACCTCTTGTTCTTTTCCGGCTTTGGCTTCTAGTCTGGCAAACAACGCTAACTTCATCTTTATCTCCTGGGTTAGGGGGTTCAATGAGGAGTGTCTTAGCGAAGATAGTTACCAGTTGTGAAGTACGCACAAATAAAGCATATAGGTACGTTTTGTATACTATTGCTGATTTATAAGGTGATTCATGGCCAGAAAACAACGGCACCCCGATTATGAAAACTGCCCCATCGAGGCGGCCCTCGATCTCATCGGCGGAAAATGGAAAGGCGTCATCTTGCACCGGCTGCTCGACGACACGCGCCGCTTTAACGAGTTAAAACGCACCATTCCGCGCATTACTCAACGCATGCTCACCACTCAGTTGCGCGATTTAGAAAAAGCCCGTCTCATTTCCCGAAAAGTTTACGCCGAGGTTCCCCCGCGCGTGGAATATTCAATTACCCCCAAAGGTAAGACTTTAAGGCCGGTTCTGTCTGCCTTGTTGACGTGGGGTCAGGAGAACTAGCTTGATCATGGAACAGCGCAATGAATCGAAGCGAGCGGCGCCGGGTAGTCCATTTGGATTTTGGCGGAAGAAGCGCATTAAGCGACTGCCGCTGCCGGCTACTTTTTTGCTTACCATTTCGAGTATCGGTCTTTGGGTGAGTGGCGCCGTTGGTGCACCAGAGTTCAGCTTTGAAACCACCAGCCGTATCTCCGCCCAAAACCGCCCGATTATTGAAGAAGCGCTGCAGTTGGCTATGGACGAAGTGAAGGCGAATCCTCCCGCTCGTCAAAATCCGTATACCAGCCGGGCTAAGCGGCGGGTTCATGTGGTGCTCGCGGACTCTACCGATCCGCTTGCGCTTCAGGTTTTTGATCATTCTCGTGAGTCCGCCGCAAGTGATGGTTCGGACGCGTTCACCTTTACCGCCGCCACCGCCGGCGAAGGTACGGAGTTAATCACCTTCGTTTTTATTTTGGTGGATCGAATTTTTTGGAGTCCCACTGACGGGAAACAACATGCGGATGCCTACATTCGGCTATTGACGGCGTTAGGGCACGAAATATACGGCAATCTGCCGACCCATCTAAAACTTAAACTTGGTGTTCGGCCCGAGCCAGCCACCTTTGAGGAACGGCAAAGAGAAGAGATTGCCGCGTTTAAAGCGGGGATTGCCTTTCTTAAGCGTTACCAAGTCTCGGACGCAGCGCGAGCTCACAAAGCTTCGTTTCTCGTTAGCGCGTTAGAAAGAGAACGCGCGTCCCTTGAGACTTGGGTTCACCCGAGTTGCCCTCGAGAGCTGCTGAAAAAAAAGAGGTGAATTGTAGATGATGCCGGGCCTAACTCATTGCTCATGGGAGGGGCTTAGCTTATGCAACGGAAACCAACCCATTTAATCACTCAAACGATACCGCGCCCGAACCACTTCACGTTGGCATCTCAATGCGCTATCGATCGACACTGCAAAGGCCTCGTGCACTATTATGTCGTACGGAAATCGACTTCGAAACCCGTTAGCGGACATCCATCGCAGATGGTCTATTGAGCTTTCGCGGTTTGAATAGGGGGTGGCGTCGACGGCGAGCCATTTATCGTTTAGGCCCGTTCGGTACTCTGTCCACATGTGACGATCGTTTGAGTCTGAACCCGCCACGGCAACCACGTAGTCAGGGGTGGCTCCTAATTCCATCAAGAGACCGACCAGGGCTAGGTTTCCCTGCCTACAAACCCCCGACGAGTTACCGCGATCGGCAGAGCGAATCAGTTGGGTGGGAGAAATGCCGTAAATCGGCGTATCGCCGTGATCGCCGGCGTGGAAGCTTGTGTCTAAAGCGAGCTTTAATGGGTTGGTGATCCAGTGTTGTAGAAAGCGTTCATCGTACCGACCACGGGAGAAATAGAGAGCTAAGTGTTCAACCAACAGCCCGCGTTCGTAGCTCGATAGCATTTGCCAAACGGTGGTTTGATTTTCTGGCGGTAGGTTCAAGGCAAAAAGCGTGTCGGTTACGGGGTCGTCGTTTTTCGTCCAAACCCCAGTTTCATCGATTCCGTGCAGGGTACTTGGTCCACCAATGGGGATAAGCAAATCGGAGTAGCCGTTTATCGGCCTTCGCGGGCCGGCGACAAGGAGGGTGCTTAGTATCTTTTCAACTCGCGCCCACTCGAACGCCACCTCTGCTGCTCTCGCATGTCTGGCAAGGGAGCGCGAACCATTCAGCGAAACAACCAGATCGGCGCAGTTCCAAGCGAAGCTTGAATAGGGGAATAACCAAAAAAGGATACACCCCAAATGGGGAAAGTCCCACTGCCTCCGTTTTAATTTCATCTTGCTCACTTTTGAGGAGAAATGCTTAGCACAATGAAAAGGCAGTCCCTATTGGAAAAGTGATTTGAGTAGGGGCATTCGCAAAAGTGCTCGAACCACGGTGGTCATTTTTTTGCGCGATCAAGGGTCCGGTTGACGGTCGGTCCCCTGGCGACCGTCTGAATACATCGCTAAGTGCTTGAATCGGACTGTCATTTCCCTCACGAAATTGGCCATCCAATTGCATTCTTAACGGCGTCGGAAGGTTTTCATTAAGCGTTAGGTAGAGCCAAAATGGAAAGTTTCGTTAAAAATTGGGTCGTTGGAATATTGGTTTTGTTGACGTCAGCTGTTTTCGCCGACGATCGCATCGCGATCCCTCCTTTTTGCAATAACTCGCTTATCCTCCTTTCTCCCGAGATCGCCGCCAAAATTCAAAGAGAAGACGCACAGCTGCGAGAATTGTTTGTGAGGCAGGCCTTGGGTGAGGGGTTGATATTCATTGAACAGTCGATTGCTCGTCCAGCATTTGGAAAAATTGAATCTTTGGCAGATGCCTTAAGGTTGGTAGATCTGGTGGCTGACCATCCGACTGTTTACGGCCCGATTAACGACGTGCTAGGTAGACTTTCTCCCGCTCGTAATTGGGCTCTCTACCTCAATACGGGATTTCACGCCGTACCAACTCACACTGACGGTCACCGTGAAATGGTACAGCAGACGATCGATCATTTTCCACGCTTTGACGGAGCTACGGCACTCAACGGCTCGCCACCGCTTGTTCTCGATGTGGGAATTGGAGACGGAAATCTTGGTATCGCCACTGTGGTTCGCAATCCTCGTACGATTCTTAGCGGGATCGACATCGCCGGAGCCGGTATCAACATTAGCAATTGGCGTTTGAATGAAATCACTGATCTAAACGCTGCCAAATATTCTGATCCTGGTCTTGCTAACTTCGGCCGTTTTTGGACCGGACGGGGTAGCGCAAGTGATCCTCATATGTTTCCCATCGAGCAATACGACGCAGCTTCGATGGTACTCACCCTGTTTGCGGTACCCACTGCCCAGCGCAAAACGGCACTGCAAAATATCTATAACAGTTTAAAACCGGGGGCTAAATTCATACTGATTGACCCCGTGCTTCAAGCAAACGACGCCGCAACGGGGCGGCAGTTTCTGAAAGAAATTGTGCGCAGTGCCTATAGGAATAACCCTGATCTTACCGCCTTGGACGTGGCGATTCTCACCGCAAAAAATGCTCACTCTCTTTTTAAAACCGATTTTATGACGCCCGCCGAGCAACAGTCTTTTGTTGAAGCCGTGGGGTTTCGACACCTAACCACTTCGCAACCCGTGTACTACGGTATCGCCAATATGCAGGTTTTTGAAAAGCCACAATGAAGTGCCTTGCCGTGAGCCAAATCAACTAAATATTAACGCCCCGAGCTGTGCGCTTAAGCCAAGCCTCGTCTAGCCTTCTCGCAAAGGGGTGAATAATGAAACTGCTACTAGCAATGATCGTGCTTTCAAGCTTCGCATGGGGCGCGGAAACGGCGGAAAAAACGGATGAACGCTCGTTTTGCAACGTCAGCCTGTTTAGTGGTTCTAGTGTTGTGGGTAACCGCTGCCGTTTTTTTGACGAGGTGATGACCGGCATCGTGCGGCTAGATCCCCTCACGATTCGTTGTTCGCGGCTGAACGTGACGTGCAATCGGGACCGAAAAGTGATTCCGGTGACGATTACCGAAGAGAAAGAAAACGACTAGTAGCCGTCCAGATCCATCAGATCGGTTGAGTTTTTTTATGGTCGATAGCCAAGGGGCAATGGTTGGCCCCCGGGATAGGTACTGAGTATCCTTTCAACTTCAATTACCCGTCGCTGCAAAGCTTCAAGGTCCCCTTGCGTCGAACCGGTCGACTGAAAGGGCATGGATTGGGTTTGCCCTTGTCCCATAAAGGGGAGGATATACCCCTGATCAGCGTTGCTGCGCTCAGTTGCCGCCGAGGTATAGGATGCTGTGTTGTAGCGGGACGGGGAGCTGAGCTCTACCGATTTCCATTCTGCTTTGTCTGCCGTTGGGGAATAGACTAAGGCCTCATTTCTTAGTGAGTGCACCATCTTGAAGGGAAGCTGTCCGCCGTCAACCCATTTAGCGTAACTAAATCCAGCTGCATTCTTTACCATCGAGAGGCGCGAGAGTTTGGCCGGTTGGGTCGACTTTGCATCGACGTACACATTGGGTACTACCGACCCTACCGCCAGTGGCCATGCGCCGCCGTCGTATAAGTTCGATTTTTCAAATAAGTAGGCCCAGAGTAATTCGCCATTCTTTCCGAGGCTGGGGTCAAATAATTCGTGCACCCCCGGTTTAAAGGCGGCGCGGGGTTGTATCACCCTTGAACCCTTTTCGCTTCTTGCGGCTAGAATTTGCCATTGCCCGGACTGCTGATTTAGCTCCCACGCCAGTCGCCCGCTGCTTTCGTTCATGTCCTCAAAGGTGTCGGCCGTGCGTATGACCGTTGGCGAAGTTTGATCGGACATTTCTACCCACCAACCGTCTAATCTTTTTGCATGCGTGTTGGGGTCTTCAGTAAAGGACTGCTTGAACATAAACATGGTCGCGGCTTCAGATCCGTTCAAACCAAAAAAAGAGCCGGGAACCGCCGTGCCGGCCGACAGGGCAAACCATTCCAAAATGGCGTCGGCTGACTTCGGAGAGGGTTCATTCAAAATGGTTTTTGGGTCCACGCTACTCGCGAACCTAACTCGAAACCATTCCGAGCCGGTAAGTGGGCTGTTAAGAGCGCGGCTAAGTAAGAGCGACTGCTTTCCGGTTACCGGGCTTCGCGCCAAATAGAGTCGGTTCGCTTTTATATCGGCGTGAGAAATTTCGATGTTTTGGTCTTTCAACGGATGGAATTGGACAACCTTACCTTCCGCCGCAAGGATAGATGCCGCCGTAAAAAATATTGACGCCAAAATCGTTAGCACTTGAGCAAACATCGATCTTTCTCCTGTTCGTTTGGTGAGGCACTTCAATGGTGAGGATCGATGTCTACGTGAGATGGGAAAATTCAGTCAAGAGATTTCTGATTATGCAACTAACTGTAACAAAAAAGTAACACGACGTTCATTGCGCTTGATTCCCATTCAAGAAATGTTTAGTGAAGTTTAGGTTGCGCGAGTCGCTTTTTCACCAGGTCGTGGCTAAAGCCTTTTTTCTGCAAGTCGCTTTGTGTTTTTAGATCGCCGGTGGCGATACCATTGCCCACCAAAATTCGGCCATTTGGGTCATTGGTTTTAGCATCGAGGTCAAAGTTATAGGTGGGTGCGCCCTGGTCAATGAGTGGGCGTATCGACTCTAGTTTCAGGGGGCGATTCTCCGCATCGAAGACTATGTCGCCCACGGTTAGCTCTTTGGCCAAAAGCATTCCCCGCTTGGTTGGCAGGGGATGAATCGCGGTTACGGTTAGCGTGCGGGTACCGGCCTTTAGTTCGTAGAAACCTTCAAGGTCAGTTCCCTGAGCAACGCGCTTTACTCGTACCCCTGATTTTTTGATGGGGTTCCACAGGGAGTCTCCGGCTTTGATCTCTTCGGCCAGCTTTTCCGACCGATCTTCCATCTGAATCTTGGTGCCTTTGGCAAAGCACCCGAAGGCGCAATACGCACCGAGGCCGGATACGGGATCCAACGGCCCTTGGTGAGTTCCTATTTCAAATGAAACGCAGCAGATCTGCCCGCAAAGATTGCACGAAAAATCTTGATATAAAGTCGTGCAGTCGCCAACTTCACAGGGGCAGGCTGAATTCGGTCCGCCGGCAGGCAAGGGCGGAACTGGGCTCCAGTGACTTCCAATTTCCTTACAACCTACAGGTGGATTCATTTTTCCTTGGCAGGTTTTGAAGTCGCCTTGGCTTCCGGGATAGCAGGAGGGTGCAGGGCTACTGCCAGCGGGAAGGGGGCACTTACCTTCAATGGCCGGAGTGCTGCCTTCGGGGCAAGTAACCGCGGATGTGGTTCTATCTGCTCGTTGACACACGGGTTTGGTTAACTGGCCAATATCAACGGGGCTGTTCGGTAGCGTGGTGACCTCTCCCGTTAAAGGGGGGGCAGGGGGACAAACCGCAATTTGATTAATCGCCGCCTGCGAAATCCCTGACCAGGCCACCGCGCGTAATTTATAGTATTTTTCTACAGCCTCGGGGGTATTCACTATCTTGAGGTAACGCTGTGTTGGCGCGGCGTCGGCGGTCGTAGTTTGTTCGCTAGAAACACCTCCAGCATTTTGTTCTAGAAATTGCGCAAAGCCTGGCGAACTTAGATCCACACAATTCACTGAAAACTTCGTAACGCCGGCTGCCGCGCCGCGAATTCCCAATGTTCCGCCTTCAAGAGCGGGAGCCCAAAGTTCCATTGCCGCCCGAACGGCGACCTCTCCCCTTACCTCGAGTGTCGAACCGGACTGGGCGAGGTGCAAGGATAACTTTACCGCTCTTTGTTGCGCCGACTCTTTCTTTTCACAACCCATGAGAAAAACCAGAAAAAGAACGAAGGCGAAAAAACGTTGATGGCCGCGTTTGAACATATAATTTCTCGATTTAGATCATTGTGCTTGGAAAAGAGGGACAAAAGGCAACCCCAGTTTAGGGTAACCATTAATTGTGACGGAATTATGTGAGGCTAAGCGGCGAGTGGCACCCGCCGCACGGCGGTGGCATCCATCCGTATTTTGAAAAGAACAAATTCATCAAGTTAGTTCGATAAAAACCCGAGAAGAATATAGCCTGCTGTTCGTCTGTAACTGACCTGTACGTATAGGAAGAAATTTATGCGTTTCATTCTGATTCTCGTTTTAAGTTTCTTGTTCGTCTCCTGCGATGTTCTGAAGTTAGGCTCCGGTAGTCCGGCAATCGCGAGCAGATTTATTTTTTACAATCAGTCGACGGCGTTTAGTTCTTCAGGTTCGGCTGAAGCCGCGATTGACACTTCGAAGCAGCCCCTGGTTTCAGGCCCTTCGGCCTTCACCAACTGGACAAATTACGAGCGCGGACTCAACGGAATAATCATAGACTTTCAAAACATAGGATCTTCAATAACCGCCTCAGATTTTTTAAAGACAGTCGAGTTCGCAACTTGGAATGGCATCGCGGTCGAGGGGTTTGTGCCACTGACGGCGATTCCCACGCTCGAACTATTGCACGGTCAAGGCGCAAATTATTCAACCCGGCTAAAAATCGTGTTTGCCGATGGGGCCATTAAGAACACGTGGCTAAAAGTGACGGTAAAAGCCGATGAGGTTGCTCAGTTGAAAACTGCCGACATCTTTTATTTCGGACATGTTTTGGCCGCGGTCAATGTGGGGGATACCCTTACTAGAATAAGGGTCAACGCCTCCGACGTTTCAAGGCTAAGAGAAAATTTCGCGCAGGGTGTCGCCGTGACCAATGAGTTTGATTTGAATCGAGACGGCAACGTCGACGACACGGACGTAACGTTTTGCCGAGCTAACCAGCAGATTGCTGGCATCGTGGCGCCAATTTCGCTTTAAGCCGAAGTAAAGCCGACTCAGTAGTTTAGTCCTTACATGCGCAAAGGCGCTGTGAAAGGTCATCGCGACCTTCAGGTACGGTGGGAAAAGCAACGTCGTAGACGTAACCCTTTTTATCGGGTCGAATCGCGCAGCCGATTCCCCGGGGGGCCCCCGGACCCTGTGCCAAATAATCCAAATCACCCGCCGCTTGGCTGATCCCAAACAGACCTGCTACCGCCGCACAGTTTGCTTGAGTGCCGCCGGCGCCAATGGTGTCGATAGTCGCTGGATGGTCGCCCCCGTGGCCAGCGCAAAAAGTGCGGCAACTCTGGTTGATTGCGGCAAGGTAGTAGCAGACTTGATTTGAGAGCTTTCCAGATGAACACGCAACTGCGGGAGCGGCGCCGAATTGAATAGTGCGGCCATTGCCGTTCTCCTTTAAGGTGCAGCCGCCGTTTATTACGGAGAGTAAAAGTAGCACGGGCAAGATTAGAGTTTGTTTCATTTGCTTCCTTTTTTTCACGGCACGGCCAGCGAGCGGCTAAAGCCGGATTGTAAGTTTACTAGGTCGCGGAAACTAATGGGTCGATTTAACCAATAGGCACGACTTCCCGAGGGAATCTCACGGCCGTAAATCGAATGCCAGGCCTGCGAAATTAGCGCATTCCTCAGCTGCGAATCCATCGCGATCGCACTCCTTAGAATATTCTTGAGCGCTTGGTGACCCACGACGTTTGCTTGCCATTGGGCCAGTGCGGCGGGACTTGCCGCGGCTCCGACCATTTCCTGGAAAACGGTATCGATGATTTCCGTCCAATTTTTGGGGGCGGCTTTTAAATCGTCGATGAGCAAATTTTTGAGGGTTTCGTAACCGATAGCCTTGGTTTGCCAGCGGCCGAGATTGGCGGCATCGATGCCGGTGCCAATTACTTCGAGCCAAACGGATTTGATGACCTCTTTCCAGCCATCGGGGTCTTGCGCCATCTCTTGCAAAACGGCATTTTTCATCACTTGGTAGCCCACGACCGAGGCTTGCCAGTAGCCGAACTCTTTAGGGGTGGCTGCTCGATTTGAAACTTCCTGCCGCACTTTTTGAATCAGCACGCCCCACGCGCCAGGCGTTGATCGGTAGTAGGCCAACAGAGAATCACGTATTGTCTGGTAGCCGACAACCGAGTTTCTCCAATAAGCGAATTCGCTATCGCTGGCCGCTCGGCCAGCGATTTCCCGGAAAATTTTTGTAATTAGCGTCTGCCACTCAGCAGGATTGGTTCGGTAGTTGGCCAATTGCGAGTCGCGTAGCGCTTGGTAACCATCGAAATGAGCTCGTGCGTAAGAAAGTTCACCCTCGTTCGCTTCTCTACCGTTAATTTCCTGCCACACGCGTTGAATCAGGGCGGTCATCTCTGCAGGGTTTACTTGGTAAATGGATAGTAGTGAATCTCGTATTGCCTGGTAGCCGACTGGTTGGGAATTCCAGTAGGCAAGGCTTGCGGCATCGATTTCAGAACCCGTCGTCTCGCGCCACACCCGTTGGATCAGCGCAGTCCAGGCCGCCGGAGTATTACGATAGTAGCTGCTAATCGCATCGCGAATGACCAGGTACCCATCGATTCGTGAACCCCAAATACCGATTGCGTTGCTATCGACACTACCGGTCATATTTAGCCATACCCGATTGATGGTATCGACCCAAACGTTACGATTTTGGCCAACGTAATTCAACAAGGCGGCTTTTAGTGCGGCGTAGCCAACTACGCTATTCTTCCAATTCACTAGCGATTGGGCATCGACTTCGGTTCCCAAAACTTCGTACCAACAGCGGCGGATTAGGGCTTCCCAGGTCGCGGGATTTTGTCGTAACCAATCAAGTTCGGTGGCCTTCATCGCCTGCAAGCCCATTAAATTGCCACGGAATACGCCGTACACGGCGGCGTCGGCGCCTTGCCCCATAATCTGGTAACGGGTCCAATCAATGAAGAAGTCCCAATAGGCCGGATTTTGCCTAAAAAAGGACGGTTCATGAGTAAAGGAGGCCACCACCAGCTGGTTTATCGATTCCACATCAAGCGGCGAAATGAAGTAAGGGGCCGAGAGAGTGCGACCGTTCTTGGCAAGGATCGTTGGCTGCCCATCGGTAGAGAAAGCGAACGAACTGTACTGCATTACCGAGTCAAGATCGTAGCCACCAATGGTGCCCCGGGGAAAGGGGTTCACGTCGAAGTTATAACGGTACGTGGGATTGATGCGGTCGAAGAAAATGGTAACGGCTGAGTCGCGATCGGGACGTTGGTGTTCATGTAAAAAACCCATGGCGTGCATTATTTCGTGGGCGATACCACCGGGGCCGCCGTCGCATCCAAAGCGACTTACATTGATAGCCTGTGCTCCGCCTACTCTTCCCAAGCGTGAGTTGCATGAATTTTCATCACGTGAAATTTGAAAAACGAGGTAGTCGGCTTCGTTTCGGCGCGGATAAATTTTGGCGAAAGTGCGATGGTTAATCATGTCGATCGCCCTTTGAATCTCTTCAACGCGCTCTGGGTACTGAGAAATTAAAGCGGCGTCGATCACGTAGGGCATAGCCCCCGCTAACCACAGTTGCGAAGGGCTCCAGGTGGTGGTGAAGGCAAAGCGGGCGTTAAAACTTGCGGCCGCCCGCGGATAGCCGCGAACTTTTTCGACCTCATCGAGAATAATGTCACCGGCGAAGACCGCCATTCCTCGTATTACCTCGTAGCAGAGTTTCTTTTCATTGAGAGTTACGCATTCAGTGTTCAGCTTGGGGGAAATCGCATTCGGATCGCTACCAAAGCAGCCGATAAGTAGGGGCAAAATCAAAACCTGTATGAAGTAATGTTTCACGATGTTTATCCTTTTTTGAAGGCTTAAACATCTTCTCCGATCGCGGAATCGTTTCACACATACCTTTTTGGCTAGTTTATCTTGAGCAGTTGGTTGATTTTTTTGCGGCAGGTCTGCGCATCACGACATTATTCGATAGCTCTCCCTTTCGAATTCCATGGCCGATCTTTCTAATTCTTCGTTTATGAGTTTGCCCAATGACGTGCGTAGCTACAGATGATAAGAAATTCAGCACACTTTGATGCTTCTCTTAAGCAATTAGCCTAACTCCCAACGAATCGAGATTTGTGGTCGATATAAAAAAGCGGATCGCAAAAGACTCTCGGATACTAAAGTTATGGTGGCGCGGCGTACGGCGAAAAGCCACCTCCCGTTGGCGTACCCTTCACCCCCTCGCTTCTTTGTCCGAAGCAGAAACGCAGCCGCCCTTACGTCTTGAACTCTTTAGTCTCGAGCAGCTGCAGAGCCACGCGCGAGGCTTAGCGGACGGTCACCGTATTGGTTCAGGCCCCAGTCAGGATCTCCTCCTCCTAAGATTGTCGGAGAATGAGAAGGTGCTTCTCCAGTCCTATGAAGAGCTGAGCGCGGCCTTGCACAACAAAGAACGAATCTCCCCCGCCGGGGAGTGGTTGTTAGATAACTTTCATCTTATCGAAGAAGAGATCCGCACGGCCAGGCGCCATCTCCCCGTCGGTTACAGTCGCGAGCTGCCGTATCTTACCAATAACCAAAACGTTGGCTTTCCCCGTGTGTACGATATTGCTCTCGAAGTCATTGCTCACGTCGACGGCCGAGTAGACCGTGAAAACATTTCGACCTTTGTTTCCGCCTACCAACGGGTAGTGCCGCTGAAGCTCGGCGAATTCTGGGCGATTCCAATCATGTTCCGCTTAGCCCTAATTGAAAACCTGCGGCGGGTGGCGGCGCGCGTGGTCATTGGGCTTAATGATCGCCGACTGGCCAACAAGTGGGCCGATGCCATGCTTCGGTGCGCCGAACAAGATCCAAAAAACCTTATCCTGGTGGCCGCCGACATGGCCCGAGCCCAACCCCAAACTACCAATGCCTTCGTTGCCGAATTTGAGCGCCGTTTGCTGGGGCAGGGTTCTGCGCTCGATATCCCATTGAGTTGGATTGAGCTTCAGTTAGCCGATCGAGGTCTCTCCACCGCTCAGACCGTAGAACTCGAAAATCAGCAGCAAGCGGCCAACCAAGTGTCCGTAGGTGCCAGTATCGGCAGTCTTCGTTTTCTCGGGGCCATGAACTGGCGTGAGTTCGTAGAGTCGATGAATGCTATCGACAAAGAGCTGCAAAAAGATCCAACCGGAGTTTATGGAGCGATGGATTTTCAAACTCGCGACCATTATCGACAAGTGGTGGAGTCTGTCGCTCGTCGAAGCAAGCGGAGTGAGAAGGACGTAGCCAATCAGGCGGTGGCTCTTGCCGCCGCTCAAACCGAGGCGCCGCTGGCCGAACGTCTAGCGCACGTTGGCTATTATCTCGTCGACAAGGGCAGGGTAGAACTAGAAACATCACTAGGCATCAACGCCACCGTGCTTCATTTTTTTTCAAAGCGGCGAGAGTCAGTCGGACTGTTTTTTCACGGCGCGGCCGCAGCCCTCATCGCCGCGACGATCACGATTCTCGTGGCGACCCGTTTTGCCGAAGTTGCCTTAAGTCCGATTACGCTAGCCTTCGTGACGATGCTTCTCTTTGTTTGCGCCAGCGAAGTGGCCATTTCTTTGGTGAATTGGGCGACGATGGCCACGGTGAAGCCAAATCTGCTCCCGCGGCTTGATTTTTCAAAGGGCATTCCGGCGCGCTTTCGAACCCTGGTGGCGGTACCAACCCTGCTCACGAGCGAAGCCGCGGTAGAAGCGTTAGTCGAAGATTTGGAAGTCCGCTACCTCGCCAATCGTGACGAAAACCTGCACTTTGGGCTGGTTACTGATTTTTCGGATGCAAAGGCCGAAACCCTTCCTGGCGATGAAAAAATACTCAGTGCGGCCGAAAAGGGAATCGATGCGCTGAATATTAAGTACGCTGGCGACCGGCGCGATCTCTTTTTCCTCTTTCATCGCAAACGCGAATGGAATGCCCACGAAAAGGTCTGGATGGGGTACGAACGCAAACGCGGAAAGCTTGAAGCCCTTAACTCCTTTCTCCGCCCCACTGCCGACGAATCGTTAAAACCTCCCTTCGTCACGATCGTCGGAGAGACGCGCCGTTTGTCCGAAGTAAAGTACGTGATCACCCTCGATACGGACACTGAGCTTCCGCGTGACGTGGCTCACAAATTAGTAGGCACCCTCTCCCATCCACTCAACCGTCCGCAGTTTGACCCAAAGCTGGGGCGCGTGGTGGCGGGTTACGGCATCCTTCAGCCGCGCATTTCGGCGAGCCTACCCGGCTCTCGCCGATCTTTATTTGTTAGATTGCACGTCGGCGACGCGGGTATCGACCCCTACACTCATGCGGTTTCAGACGTGTACCAAGATCTTTTTCGTGAAGGCTCTTTTGTCGGAAAAGGTATTTACGACGTAGATTCGGTTACCCGTGCGCTGAAAAACGTTTTGCCTGAGAATCAAATTCTTAGCCACGATTTGCTCGAGGGATCCTACGTCCGCTGCGCACTGGTCAGCGATATTACGTTGAATGAGGAGTTTCCTAATCTTTATAGCGAAGATGTAAAGCGCCGGCATCGCTGGATAAGGGGCGACTGGCAGATCGGACAGTGGCTTTTTTCGCCCGTGGCTGGATTCGGCGGGAAGTGCCGAAAGAATCCGGTCTCTTGGCTTTCGCGGTGGAAGATCTTAGACAACCTACGCCGCAGTCTCGTACCGATAGCATCGCTCGTGCTGCTTTTTGTGGGCTGGCTCAGTTTGCCCAATGACGGACACCAGTGGTTTTTACCCCAAGTTATTTTGGCCATGATTTTTCTTCCTCCGCTGGTGACCTGTTTGGCCGGAGCCATGCGCAAATCTCCCGAAGTATCGTTGAGGCTTCACCTATACGGAACCGCACGTTCGCTAATTCGGAATCTGATTAAAGGATTCATTACGGTCATCTTTTTGCCGTACGAAGCCTTTGTCTCGGGAGACGCCATTTTGCGGACTCAACTTCGCCTGTGGCTCACCCGCAAACGGCTCCTAGAATGGAAATCAGGTAGCCATTTTAAAGAAGCGGTGGCGCCGACGCTCTTTCAGTTTTATCGCACCATGGGCACGGCCACCTTATTAACGTTAGCTGTTCCGTTAGTTTTAGCCGCTCAGTTTCACAGGGCGGGGTCCCACTTTTTTCCTGCGGATTTTTGGTCCGCACTCCCTTTCCTCGTGACCTGGCTCCTTTCCCCAGTCGTGGCCTTTTTGATTAGCCGCCAGCTGATGGAGGACGAGGTAGTGCTGGATTCGGCCGACACCGAATACCTGCATCGCCTTTCACGTAAAACCTGGCGGTTTTTTGAAACCTTTATCGGTTCCGAAGACAATTGGTTGCCTCCCGATAACTATCAAGAGTATCCGGTTGCCGTGGTTGCCCACCGCACTTCACCGACTAACATTGGCCTCTCGCTGTTAGCCAATTTGAGTGCTTTTGATTTTGGATACCTCTCCGCGCGCAATTTGTTGAATCGCACCGCGAAGGCGCTCGATGCCATGGAGCAGTTGGAACGGTTTCGTGGCCATTTATATAATTGGTACGACACAACTTCACTCAAACCCCTGGCGCCACTTTACGTTTCAACCGTCGATAGCGGCAACTTGGCTGGTCTTCTGCTTACCCTCAAACAGGGTTTAATCGAACTTCCTGACCAAAGGTCAATTCCTCAGGATGCTTTTGCGGGGCTGAGAGATTCGTTTTCCGCTTTAATCGAGGCTGCTCCCGAGGCAAAGGCGTACGATTCAATTCAAACGATACTGAAAGCAAAGCCCTCTAACCGGAAAATGGTTAGTGAACTACAGCATATTTTAAAAAACGAGCTGGCCGCACTCGCACTGCCCATAAACGAAGAAGAGCGTTGGTGGCTGAATACTCTGCGCGAGGAGTGCCATGAGCTGGTCGACCAGCACGTAGAGATTTTCGGGGGCTGGAGTTTGCTGCCCACTCCACCGCACACCCTTTTTAACGGACCAGATTGCGACGACGGACAAGCGAAGGGTAAGCTGCGCCACCGGCTATCTGAGCTTGAGTACCTTCCCACCCTTCGAAAAGCGGCCAATGCCGAAACGATATTTCGACCGTTAATCAGTGAGATCACCTCCGCGTTGAAAAATGGCGAAGCAAGCGAAGCAAGCGAAGCTGCCTGGTTACTTCAACTTACCGAGGTGACGAAAGAGATGAGCGCTCGGGCCAGGCAGCGGATTGGTGAAATCGAAGCACTAGCTCGACGTTGTGACGCTTTTACGATGATGGAATACGAGTTCCTGTACGATCGGCAACGTCACCTGCTGAGTATTGGTTACAATGTTAGTGAACACAGGCGTGATGCGGGCTTTTACGATCTACTCGCTTCCGAAGCAAGACTATGCAGCTTCGTGGCGATTGCCCAAGGTCTTCTGCCCCAAGAGCATTGGTTTTCGCTCGGCCGATTGCTCACCTCCTGTAATCAGGAGACCACCCTGCTCTCGTGGAGCGGCTCAATGTTTGAGTACCTGATGCCTCTGCTCGTCATGCCGACGTTCAAAGACACTTTGCTTGACCGTACCTACCGCACCTCGGTTCAACGGCAGATCGAATACGGTGATGAGCGCGGGGTTCCGTGGGGGATTTCTGAGAGCGGCTATAACACCACCGACGTCCACCTTAACTATCAGTATCGGGCCTTCGGCGTGCCCGGTTTAGGATTTAAGCGAGGGCTGGCTGATGACCTGGTCATCGCTCCTTACGCTTCGGTCATGTCACTGATGGTGGCTCCGCTTGAGGCTTGTGAGAATCTCAAACGGATGAAGGCATTGGGCTACGAGGGTCAATTTGGTTTTTACGAGGCGATAGATTTTACTCCGTTACGCATGGTGTCCGACCAAGCGAGCGCTATCGTACGTTCGTTCATGGCGCATCATCAGGGAATGGCGTTTCTCTCGTTGGCCTATCGGCTGCTTGATAAAAAAATGCAAAAGCGTTTTCTTTCTGACCCGCAATTCAAAGCCACCGAATTATTGCTTCACGAAAGAGTACCAAAAATTGCCACCAT
>JAYSWN010000012.1:0-42951 GCA_043718025.1 Pseudomonadota bacterium | reverse complement strand
ATTTTCTGCGCCTTGCGTTTTGAACAAACTGGGCAAATTTTGACGCCTTTGTTACTCTTACCTGCGGGGCGATCCATTTTGATGAAACTCTTACTCATTTCAAAAACCGCGCGGCTCATTGGTGGCGTAGAAACCTACTTGCGTGACCTCATCCCGGCGCTCCGCGCTCAAGCCATCACGCTTGCCGTGCATACCGAAGACGGCCCGTATCCCCCCTCGTGGTACGGCGACACGCCCGTTCTTAACTCATACTCCGATATCGAGCGCTTTGGTCCCGACTTGCTCTACGTCCACGGCTTGAATTCGCCGGAAAATGAGCAAAAGTTAATCTCACGGTGGCCGGCGGTGTTCTTTGCCCACAACTACGATAGCACTTGCATCAGTGGTTTAAAGCGCTGGGCAAGGCCTACGCTGGCCCCTTGCGAGAAGGTATTGGGGCCTGCCTGCCTAGCGCACTACCTGGTCAATGGCTGCGGCGGAAGAAATCCGCTTACCATGTTTCGCAATTACGCCACTCGCGTCGAACACCGTAAGAATCTAAGTTTGTATCGCAGCGTGCTTACCCATTCGGTTTGGATGCAACAGGAATACGCTCGTCACTTGGCCCCGGGGCGCGTTCACCGTATTCCCTTTTTATTGCCGGTGGACACCGCTACGCCCCTCGGCAAACCGCCGGCGAGCCTTTGGCGAATTGGATTTTTAGGCCGTTTTCAATCGGCCAAAGGGGGCGACATTCTAATTGAGTCGGCCCGCTACCTTTCTAACTTGTCGCGTCCGGTGGAAATCTGGTTCATGGGCGAGGGGCCGCAAGTGGAGGAGTGGAAAGCTTTGGCCGAAACGCAAAGCACCTCTCGCGTTTCGTTTCGGTTCTGGAACTTTAGTTCCGATCCGGGGGAATACCTCTCGCAACTTCACGTTCTGGCTTTGCCGAGCCGCTGGCCTGAGCCCTTTGGCCGGGTGGGAATTGAAGCGGCCGCCAAGGGGGTGCCGTCGGTGGCGTTTGCCATTGGCGGGGCGCAAGACTGGCTATCGCCACTAAAAACGGGAGTGCTGGTGCCATTAAGCAACGCGCCCGCCCTGGGCTTTTCCGATGGCCTTCGCACCGCGCTCGAATCTGGCCATTTGGGCGAGTGGCGAGAAAACGCTCGCCTTAGCGTTGAACGTTTCTCAATTGAAAATCACCTTAAGGCGCTACTTCCTCATTTATCGAACGCGCGGTAGGCCTGGTAGGCTACGTCGGCAACCATCTTTTTGCGTTCGCCTTCTTTGAGTTGGAGCAGTGGTGATTTTTTGTGCTCGAGCACTTTCAGCGTCAGTCGCTTATAAAAATTTTCGGTGATCACCGGAGTTTTCTTTCCATTTTCTTCAAGCACGTCTTCACCTGCCTCCTGCATTTCCAAAATGACTTGAAGCGAAAGGGCGTGAATGATCGGCAGCGATTCATTTTGTAGTTCAATCTCTTTAATCTCGAGTGGGCAGCGAAAGCGTTTCAGCACGCTGCCGTCTTTAGCCTGCGAAGTTTCCCACCCCTTTACGAAGGCAAAAAGAATGGGGCGCCCCATGTAGGGAATTAAAGTTTTTGACGCCATCTCGCGATCGTCGAGGGCAGAGGTATTTAGGTCTTGAATGCGCCGGTTTCTTTCTTGCTCGCGATCAAAATAAATACTCACGCCCACCACCACCACGGGAATCGCCGCAAGCAATAGGCCCATGCGAGTTTTTCGCCACAGTTTGCCTCTCCAGCCAATTCCTTTGGTGAGGCCGAGGTTGGCTTTGTCCATCATGTGCCTAACGCCAGCGTCGGCGTAACCGGCAAACTGGGCTTGGGCAAATTCTAAGCGGGTCACCGCGCGCACTTGTTGTTGCACCTCTGCCGTGACTTCGGCGAGGCTGGCGGGGCTTTCCACGACGGCGCCGGCGGCCCTTAACACTCGCGCTTCCGCCGCCGCCTGCTGCTGCCATTGTTGGTACGCACGCTCAAGAGCAAGGGTGGCCTCTTCAACACTCAAGGCGCTGGCCGCCGCGCCTTCGGTTTTCAGCGCCGCTTCGATTTTTGGTAGAACGCCCTTATTGGCTTCGGTAAGGGTTTTTAGCAGGTCGGCGCGTTCGGCTTGGCTTAAGCTGGCCAGTGACTTGAGCACCTCGCCCTCGGCCGCCGCAAGTTTGTCGGTGACCTCTTTCAAGCGCAGGGCCACGTCTTTACCGGTTTCAATTTGAGTCTTCCACATTTTGGCGTTGAGCCGCGCGCGGCTCACTAACGCGGCGGCAATCAAAGTTTCGCCCACCGCAATGACGCCCAGAGTGTATCGATGCTTTGGCTCGTTCCACACTTTGGTAACAAAATCACTGGCGAAGCTATCGGTAATGTCGGCCTTTGGCGCCGGCGCCTCTAATTCGGCCTGCAGCTTTTTTTGTAGTTCTCTGACTTCGTCGGCGCGTGGATCGTCGCCAAATACCGGACAGGGCGGCAAGGCCACCCCAAATAATAGAGTCAGTACCAAGGCCTTATAAACGTGGTGCATCGGTCTCCCCTTAAATTTTTGTTACTTCGATCTCACTACCTAAGGAGGCGTAGAGAATTCAACTAAATAACGCGACGCATAATTTAGTGGTTACGCATTTGTCATTCGGGTAGGGATGAAGGC
Organism: Pseudomonadota bacterium; assembly: GCA_043718025.1. GTDB lineage: Bacteria > Bdellovibrionota > FAC87 > UBA2466 > UBA2466 > JBGSST01. The sequence continues at coordinate 40,306 of JAYSWN010000012.1, read as the reverse complement.
ACAACGGGTCGCGCCATCATCATTTGGTTCAGAGTGAGTTTCAAAGGGGGAATTTTTGAAACGTTCTTTGCAGTTGACGCTACTGGCTTTGCTTTTTCTCGCTTCGCCGATGGCTTCGGCCACGGAGCCCGCACACGTTGCGGCCTTTAAGAAACTTCAAACCGTTACCCAAAAAATTCAAGCCCGTCTGGCTGAAAAACGCGAAGCTAACGACAAAGAACTCGCCGATCTGGGCAGCGAAGGCATGGAGTTAGTCGGTGACACGGCGGCCGCTCTTAAAGGGCACTTTGAGCCGCTCCTTAAGTCGGTTCTCGGCGCCAAGTGCCGGGCTTGGGATGATTTTGCGCACGAACCACGCTCCGATGAATTGGCGTTGATCACCGTTTTACTTCGCGCCGATGTCATCGGGGGAAACCCCGCCCGGCCGCTGGCGTTTTTAGACGCGCTGACCGCCAACCTTCATCTGTCGTCGATCTGGCTACTTTCGGCGCACGCCTTTATTGTGGGCTCGGGCAAACTTCGTCTGGCCTACGGAGATTACCGAACCATCCGCACCCAGATGGAAAAAGGCGGTGAGTTGTTAAAACAGATCTTCCCGCAAATTGGCGTGCTGCCCTTAGGTCTGCTTTCGGTGGAGGGCAAGTACGATCCCCATTCGGTGCGGGCGGCTGAGCTTTACGATTTTTTTTCTGTTCCTCCCAAAAATGAGTTGCCCGCCGAAGCCAAAAAAATGCTTACCGCCTTGGTTTCGATGATCGACGGGGTGGTGTTTGGTTTTGATGCCTACCGCAGGTCCTACCCGCAAAAAAACAGTGAAGCCGTGCTCAATTTTCTATCCGTAGAGCTGGTCAACGAGCCCGGGGCTTTAGACTGCATCCAAGTGGCGCGCGGCCTCAGCGATTTTGACGGTAAGATTTGTAACCCGCCCGCGTTTGCCAAAGCATTAGACAAGTACCTCGACTTTTATAAACGGGTCGGTAGCGGGGAAACCTTAATTTTACCGACGATTGAAGAGTTTCTCACCAGCCTCTACGAAGAAAAAGGGAAGGGCGTCGCCGCCGATGACTTGGCGCTGCTCGCTAAAGATCTGGTGGCATACATTGATAAAAGCGGGTTTCATCCGCGCATTAAAGAGCGCTGGCCAAAATTACAAGATAGGATTTTTGGCGATACCGAAGCGCTAAAGAAGTTGATGGGCCGGGGGCCGGCGCTGCACGCCTTTTTATCCGCAGCCATTCGCGCCGAGGGGCTCGTCTCGCCGATGGGATTTGATGGCGATTATTTTGAAAACGTTGAGGCGGTCAAAATTCTTAAAGAGCGATTTGAGAAAGAAAAACTGCAAATCCGACCGGCCTTAAAGCGCATCAGGGTAATCGACGCTTGCACCCCTTTTTTAGAGGGTAAAGACACTTCGTGGACGGTAAATACCTTGGTTGCGGCGTCATTGCCGCCGCGGCTGGAGAGTTCGGCCGCGGGTTTTCAACGTTTGGTCTGGGCCCATGAAGTGTTGGTGGGAGAGACCCAAAGCATTCAAAACAGTATGCTTGAAGAGCGAATGGTATCGGGGCTGGGCGGCTACTATTCCCTGCGTTTACTCCTGCCCAACTTGGTGCAGCTGCGTTTTCTGTTGGGGCGGGGGGCTCCGAAAGACCTCGAAGACTTGGCGGGCGTCACCGAAAAGGAGATTCCTGAAGCTCTAGCCCTGGTAAAAATGCACTACCGATTTCCAGAAACGGGTTACCTGATTTCGGAAACGGAGCGCGCTTTCTTCCAAATGGTGAATGCGGCTTGGGACGCGGGCAACGAAAAAGTGGCCGAGGCCAAAGCCAAGTCTGACTGGTTTATTGCGAAGTATCGCCGAGAGTTGAACTCTGGCGCTGCCACTCTGCGTGAAATTGTTTCAACTAAAGAAAAGGTAAAAAAGGAAGCGGCGCGCCTGGCCAGCCCCGCCATTGCCGAAGTGCTGCAGATTCCGGTGGAGTTCACCGGTGAATACGACAAGCGTTACGCCGCCCAAATCAACGACAGTTTGATCAACACGTTTCTGCCTCTGCTTATCCGCGATTATATTTATAGAAAATATCCCACCGCAAAAAGAGATCGCGACCTTTACGCTAAGTATTACAACGAACTCAAAAGCACGTTTTCGCTCGATCAGTTTATGGACCAACTCGACTGGTATTGGGGCATGGATTTGGTGCGGGCCGCCCGCGATGAAGGCGCGGCGGAGTTCCGTTTTGCCGATGTGCAGTCGGGTAAAAAGAGAATCGACGAGCTTCCGCCCAAGCCGCTCCGCCGCCCCGATTTTATTGGCGTAGAAGAGTTGAAACTGCTGTGGGCTTACCCCACTTTTGCGGCGCGGTTATTAAATCACACCATGGAATCCTTTCAGCGCAAACTCGACTACTTGGAGTACGCTGAAAAGCAATCGTTCTACCGTTTTCCGATGTTGAAGTGGGAAGACAATTATAAAACTTACGACGACAGCCGCTACGAATTGTTACTCTCCGCCTTTTTGATCCACGGGCAAAAGCAGGTCAAAGAGATCTGGAAACGCACTGAGCCCAAAGAGTTATTAGATTACGTGGTCCCCAATTTGCCACTGCTCGATCTCGTTCTGCGTGGCCACCCCGATCAGAAGCGGGGTATCTGCCAAATTCAAAAAGATCGGGGTCTTTGGGAAAAGGGCACCGACATCGCGCTTACCAGCACCGCGGCGGTGGCCTCGACCATTGCCATGGTACCGCCCCTTGCGCCGGTTGGTTTGGCGATTGACGGCGTGCTGTTGGTGATTGAGGGCGTACGTGCCTACGGTAAGTACCAAGAGTTCTTGCAGGCCGAAGCATTGTGGGTCACGGGTTCGGCGCAATTAGAAGATTCCGTCCACGACGATGGAGGTTACCTCCTACGAGAGTTAGAAGCCCGTTACGGCGAAGGCATCGCCCGTGTGGCCTTGCAGGCGGCGGCAATGACTCCGGGTACGGTGGTCAATCTGCCGTTGATTGCCCGCCTTCCCGCCACCATTGGCCGTTCGGTGCGTGCAGGCTTCACCGGTTGGCGAGTGGCCCACGCCGAATTCCGGGCGGCCTTGGCCGTTGAACGGGCGGCCGCCCATGCGTCGATTGCCGCCCACCCCAAAACCTTTTGGTGGTCAGTGGCCGGCGGCCGTTTGGCCAAGGCGCTTAGCTTTACCAAATCGGCGCGCGAACACTTAATGTTCCCCTTCGTAAAATTGGGGCTGGCTCAACGTTGGACCCAACGCACTCTTTTTCAACGCCTTTACCCCAATCTGGCCTGGCGACGGGTGCATAAGTTGGCTTGGAGCGGTGGCGGCTTTCTAAAAGACGCTGTGCTCAATCTGCCCTTTAGTGCCGTAGGCTACGGTTGGGGCTCGGGCCGACTGGCCAAAGGGGTGGCGCTTTACGGCCTTTACGAGCTTACCCTTTGGGGCGTGCACAGCGTGCGAAACGCGCAAGAGGTGGCCACCGCCATGATGGTTGAGCGGGTTCAGGCTGATCCGGCGACTTACGGCGACTTGGTAATGGCGATGCACGACGGAGAGATAACTCACTCCGAAATGATGGCGATCATCGAACTCGATGACACCCTGGGGGCCAAATACCGAGAATCACTTAGGGAATGGGCCACCGCCTTTAGTGAAAATAGCACCGCCGACGAGCGCAAAGAGTCGATGGCCAACTTCACCCGGCTTGAAGAGGAGCTGGCGAAAGAGCTAACGGGGGTCGAGGGGCAGAAAGGATTTAATCCCCAAAGGGCCAGGATGCTGCGCCGCATTTTAAGGGATTCCAAGCGCCTTCGGATTGAGTTATCTTCGGCCGAATTCAAAGATCGAAAATAAGGAGAGTCGAATGCGTTTTGCTGTGCTTTTTGTGTTTTTATTGCTCGCCGCCTGCGCCGGCAAACAAACCACCACCGGCGGAGGGGTAAAAGAGGCCAACGTTACCATCGCCTACCAATCTCAACGGTGGGGCACCATTGAGCCTTGTGGCTGCCAATCCCGACCTTGGGGCGGCACCGATCGCGAGTTTAATGCCCTGGCAAAAATTCGTTCTGAACGAAACACGGTTTTTTACTTTGATTCCGGCAATTCATTGGTTACCGAATCGGTTTTGAAGAATCCCAAAGGCTCAATGGGGCGGGCCCAAGCTTTGGTAGAAATGCTGAATACCAACGGCTTAGACGCCTTCGTGCCGGGTGGATTTGAGCTTTCCCTGGGCCTCGATAGTTTGAAAAAAGTGGCGGCCACGGCCAAGTTCGCCTGGGTGGCCACCAACCTTACCGACAAGAAAAAAGAGATCTTTCCCCCGTCGACAATCATTACCAAAAACGGCTTTCGCTTAGGCGTATTGGGGGTCGTGTCGTCGAATTTAAAGCTACCTGCCGGTATTGAAATTGAAGCGCCGGTGTCGGCCATCACCCGGCACTTGGCCGATCTTAAGGGCAAGTCAGACCTCATCGTGCTCCTTTCTCAGCTGACCATCGGTGAAAATGAGAAGCTGGCCGAGCAGTTTCCTGACGTCGCCGTGGTCGTGAGTTCTGATCCGGCTTTCAGTAATGACGAGCCGTTGTGGATAAAAGGGAGAACTTTAGTCGTCGACACTCATATTCAAGGTTACATGTTGGGTCGTCTCGACCTTAATTTGAAGCTGCCGCTTAAGGGGCTTTACTCCAAGGCCACGGTCGAAAAAAACCGCGTTCAGATGGCGCAGTGGGACGCTCAACTGGCTAAGAACCCCGATAATAAAATTGCCGCCGAAATGGTCAAACGCATGCGTGCCGAAGACTCTTTTGACGAGATCCCGGGGGGCAGCGAGTACAGCAATAAACTGGTAGCGCTCGATCTAAAGACTTACGGCGATAAAAACGGTGTAACCGACCTTATCAAGAAAGAAAAAGAGCGCGTTTCTACCGCCGCCCGTAAAGAGTAGTTTCCTAATTATGGGGTGAAGGGCTTTAAAAACCGGCCCCACCCCAAGTAGGTTAACATCCGGGATCTCACCGGAAGGCGGTACGCATCTCTCGGGTTTCGGCTGGTCTTTTCCCAGTCGCCGTAGCGAATCAGTTTGTTGAAGCAAGACCAATTTCCCGATTCAAACGCAATCTCTAGTGCGGCCGCCAAACGGTGGTGCCCTTCACCTACGAAAAAAATTTTCCGCGGTTCGTGATACTCCCCGCCAATACGCCCTTCCAGGCTCGAAAAGGCGAAGCTACCGTTAAGCATTGCTTTCTTTAGCGCCGCCACCTTAACCCAGTCTTCTACGTAGCTTTGGGTGCTCGATAGCACCTTAATGTCAGGTCGTTCAATCGACTCAGGGTCTAACCAGTAAGGCCGATAGAAATAGTTCGCAGACGTCCCCTTAGCCCACACTGCCACATCTTCGTAACAGGAAATGCCAAGCCCAACCCGCGACACCATCAGCAAAAACAGAATGAGTGTCTTCATGGCAAAAAACTCCAAAAAAAATCCCCGAAGGTGAGTACCAACGGGGATTCAAATGGGAAAATTCTATTTTAGAAACTTACAATGCAGGCGGTTTGCCGGTCCGGAAGCAAGTGTCCAATGCCTTAGGCATCGCGTCCATATTGAGGGCTTCCACAGCGCCACTTAGGGGGCCAATGTTTGCCTTCTTTGCCGCGAAGCTATCGGGCGACTTTGCCCAGCCATCAAGAATCTCATCGCGGAAATCATTCCCTGGTGAAGTGAGATCATAATCTCGGGCCACATGACTCAAGACAACTTCTGTGCCCAAGTTGGCGCAAGCAGATTCTTGTTCAGCTAGACAAGTTTTTGGCGTGATGGTTGCTGCCATAACTAAAGCCGCGGCAGCCGCTGATTTACGGAGGCGTCCAGAACGGTCGAAGTTGCCAAGGAGTTTCTTAAGTCCAGCTTTGCCTTGTACCGTCGTAGGCGTCACCGTGTTGAGAATTCCAGTTCCGTCTTCCGTGACCACTTTATAAGAGGTGGCAGCGGTTAACTGAGTGGTGCTAAAAACGTCACGAATATTCTTACCCTTGGCAAATTCTTTCGATGTAGAAGCTGCGATGATCAATTCCGCCGATTGCGAGACATCAAGTTTTCGTTCAGCAAGTACCGAATTTATGGCCGCCATATCCACCGAGTTTAGGGCGCCTCCATTAGCTGCCTTCAACACGCCAACTGCACCAAAAAGTGCCTCAGCGGTCTTGGTCGAACCCGTTATTTCAGCGAGTCCTGCAACATCCAACCGGCCTAGGGCGACATTCTGTACGGCCCTGGTTAAGGTTTGAACCTCGGCCACGGCAACCGCGCCATCACCGAATGCTGGGGTAACCGCAGTCACAACAGCGAAAAACATAACGAATAAACGACTGAACATTTGGAACTCCTCCCATTTCCTGGAAAACGAAACTCAGAGATATGCCGCCTTGTGTCTACATTGCAAGAATAAATTCAACGCGGTGCCTTTTTTTTCTGCGCCAGTTTTTGTCACCGCTGGCGAATTGAGTAAATCAGTAAGGCTTTGGCCAACTTTTCATGACGCGCTAGGTCATTTTATGGTATAACCCACCATCATAAAAAACTTGGTCTTAAAGGGGGGGGGATTATGTTTAGAGCACTCTGTATATACCTATGTCTTTACCTAGTTTTTCCTCCTCAGGTATGGGCTAAAGCTGGTGACGTTGCACCGGCCCCGGTTGCGGCGCTAACCCCCAAAGCCACCACCGACACTCGAAAAGATCTACGCCAAGCCTTCTCCCTGGCCAGCTGGAAACTTGCCTATCTTATTAAATCTAAAGCTCCTTTTTTGCTCAAAACTCACCCCGCAGGTTTTTATTCCTATTTAGAGCCGTTTGCCGAGTGCGTGAGTCCCTTTGCGGTTGAACCTACGGTGGCCTCAACCTTAGATGAGTCGGTCCTGTTGCCGTTACAAACGCTTTTTGCCGAATACCTTTTCATTCACGCCGCCGAATTGTCGCAAACCGAAGGCAAGCTGGGAGAAGCTTTAGATTTTGTTCCGATCGTTCACTCCCCAGAAAACAAGGCTCAGTGTGCGCCCACCTCTTGGCGTCCAGAAAAGAAATTGGTCGATCTCGACGCCGAAGGCGCGCGGGGTTACTTGGCGCAGGCCGAACTCGAAGGCCGCGCTTACAATGTTCCCTTTGCGTATGAGCTACTCAATTTCACCAGCGGGCGATTAACCGATCGGGAGTTGCGGGGCTGGTTGGGTTGGCTCATTGGCATTCGCGAATTCCGCACTTTAATGGCGGGCTTTTATAAAACTCGCGATGGCCAGATTGACGCTGTTCCAGCTCCTTTCTTTGCGGTCGCGCCAACAGTCGCCCGTAAGATAAACGACGTTATTCAGGGCGAGCGGTTATCCAGATTAAAACTGGTCGGAAAAGAGACCGGCCTCTTGGCTAACATTCCCCATTTTGCGGCCTGCGCTAACGACGAAACACGATGGTGTTTTATCGCTAAAAATGAATCCAACGTTGATTTGGTTGATGACGAAATTATGATGGGCCTATTCGCCCCCAGCGATAAGAAAATGGGTTTAGAGTTGAATGCATTGCGAAAGCTGAGCATCAAGGCCCGTTACGGTCAGATGGCCGTCGTCAACTCGCTGCTGCAAAAAGAGGCCGTGCCATTGGTAGAGGCTTGCCGGACGGCCCCCGACCTTAAAGAATTAAATTCTTATTACGATGAGCTTAATACCTTCGATAAGAAGCTGGGCTTCGGCGGTTTGCTTTTCACCGCGGCCGAAAAACTGGAGTCTGATTACCGCACCAGCGTGCTGGCCACGCCGGTTCCTTCGAACCCCAAGTTTTACGAAATGGGGCAGAAGTTAGCCAATGACTGGCTCACGGGCTATTTCAAAACGCACAATTTCGTGGTGATCGGCGCCGCTCGTCAGGCCGATAAAATTGCGAACTCTCAAGTTGCCCCCGAACCTAAAGGAGTGCCAGCGGTAGACCCGAATGCAGTGCCGGCGGTGGACCCGAATGCAGCGCCGGCGGTAGACCCAAATGCAGCGCCAGTATTGGATCCTTCTGAACAAGCCAAACTGTCCTCGCCCGAAGAGGCGGCAAAAAAAATCACTGAGCGGCGTGAGGCACTATTTGCCGGGTTAAAGGCCATCTCCTTCCAAGATCGGTTGAAGGAGGCGCCCGGCCGAGCCACCTCTGACTTTTCGTTGTTGCTTGGCGAAAAAGTCATGCTGTGGGGAACTCTGGTGCAAGAAGAAGTGGCGCTCATCCCCGAAGCCAATCGCAAAAAGGTAGTGGCCTCACTGATCGAGGGTTTGGTCTTGGCCGTACTCATGGAATCGCTCGAAGCCTACGTCATGGGCTTTGCCCTCCAAGCCGGTCTTGATCTTAAGGCGATGAGTAAAGTTTGGAACGATACTATCAAGAAGGAGTGGGAGTTTGCGCTAAAGTCGCAACTTTTAGCGCTAACCGTAACTGATTTGTCTAAAGCCGTCGCCGACGCCTTGTTCGATAGGTTTCCAAAGACTTCGATTGCCGATCCAGAAAAGATCGCTGACGAAGCCCTTACCGAATACGTGCGCGTCGCGGCGCCGCGGGTAAAAGAGGCCGCGCAAATCGAAGACACTACGGCTTTTCTTAAAGCGCTCATCGAGTGGAAAAATCATCCCCTCTACAACTTGATTCCCAACCCTTGGAATTACCACTGGGAGCTGGCTAAAAAGGCCTGCGTCGATACCACCCCCGCTTTTTTCTTCGTGGATGACGGCAGCGGCCACGGTTACGGCTATACGCTTCCGCCTCCCGACGTCATGAGTGTCGAAGGCTACTTGCACATTATTCCGGGCATGGAAATGGTCGCCGAAAAGCGCCGTGACGATCTCATTAAGCGACTCAGGGCTCGTGGTTATTCCGACGAGATGGTGCGGCGCATGTTTACTACGCAAGGCGCGCGCAATACGGGCGTGCTTGCCGACCTGGTTTTGAAAAAATTCTCCGAGAGTCTCAAGGCAAAGCCACATCTGGATCGTGGCTGGTCGGCGAGCGAACGAACCGCTTCGCTCAGTCCTCTTTTAAAGTGGCTTAAGAGCGGATCCGCTCGTCTGTATTACGAAAACGAGTCGGGCCGGTACGCGAACTACCTCTACAAAAGACAGCTGCGCCGTTTTTTTGAGGCAGAACTCAAAGTGACTCCCGCTCTGGAATCAGAGCTGCAAAGAATTTACGAAAATGACACGGTTCTTCGTCGTGCCAATGCCGCAGAGCTATTAGAGCTGGTAAAGCGCAGCGGTGTCGCCTTGCAAGCAAACGAGGGCGTTGAATCAACGAGGACTGAGCTAAAGACTCTTAGCGACTCACTTTTCGAGACCGACGCTTTCGAGAGCGTCGTGGATTTTAAGAATTCGATGGCCATGCCGACCGCGCCTCTGGCTGAGCTGATGAATAAAGGGCGTGCCTTTTTCACCAACGAAAAGCAGCTTAAGGATCTCTATCTTTCTCGGTTCCAAGGTGCCACCGAGTACTACGTTGATGATTTTCTAAACACCTTTGGACGCACCGGGGTGCGCTTTGACGGCACGGTTCCCAAAGACGCCATAAAAGCCTCGCTGCTCAAAAACTTGCAGGAAGCGCTCATTGAAAAGGCTTGGGCGCCGATGGGCACGCAAGACCCAAAGGTAAAAGACCGGGCCCTTGGGCAGATTGCCGAGATTCTTAAAAAGGTGTCGTCGCAATCGTTTGATCAGGGCGAAACCTCGGAAGCTATCTTACTGGGGTTAAACGCCGAGATCGCAACCCGCGCTGAAGAGTGGTTTGCCGTCTGGATCGAAGAGATGGATACGCTGGTGGCAAAAGTAGACGCGCTCATTGCCGAAAAAGATCCGAAACCAGAACTGTATAAAGCGTTTACCCAACTCTACGGTAGTGAAGTGGTCACCTTGCTCAATTTTAGGCCGCTTCCGCTCAAAGAACGCATTTTTCAAAAAGAGCTGGCCTCAGTGCTGCTACCTGATTTTTCGCAGTTTCGAGAAGCGGTTTCTCTTCGTATCGAAAAAGTGCTGGCCGCCAAAGCCGATCCTGAAGCTGAGATTCAACGCACTGAAGTGCAGCGCCGCGAATTGAGCGACCGCCGTTGGTCGATGCTCAAAGACAAAGATGAGGCCGCCCAAAAAGCCATTCTGGCGACCAAAGAAGGCAAAGATCTCGAACGCGATCTCAACTGGACGCTTAGCTACCAGAAAGACGCTATTGAACAGCAGCGCGCACGTTTAGAATTGCGGCGCTTGGTCCGTAACTACCTTCCGGATCTGGGCCAGGCTAAGGCGTACGTTGACGGCGACAAAGACGCAAAGGCCACTGAATCTCTATGGGGAACTTACGTAGCCGATCAGTTCTACAACACTAAAACTGACGCTTTGGGCAAAGAGATGGCGCTCAGTCCGGCTGAAGTGGTTGAGGATCTCAACTTTATTGCGACCGGTACAGATCGCAAACTTCGCTTTGATGCCGTTAGTGCCAAGAGCTACCTCAAAGGGGTTTCCGAGTATTTCACCGCCGCGCTGAGCGAAAAAAATCTGCCTAACTTTACTCGTTGGTATGAGGCCGACCTCGTTAAAACGGGTACCCAATCTTTAAAAATATGGGCCGGCCCGTTCGGCTTTACCTTTATGGGCAACTGGTCGACGCCCGAGGCCCGGTATTTTAGCGCACACCTGGCTGGGCTGAGAGCGCGGGCTGGCATCGTTCTAGCCGACGCCGACAAGAAGAGTTGGGAAATCGAAGTTGCTTTTGCGTATTCGAATCCCGAGAATTTCAAAGCGTCCCTATTTAAAAGCATTCCGAGCGCTCAAGCTTATGCCAAAGCGTTACTAGTGGAGAGCCAACGCCTTCTTGCCGAAGCCGAGAAATCAGCGCTAGCCGCTCCGGACATTGCTAAATACTGGGCCCTGGTCGAAGAAATTACGCAACTAGCTCTGGGCCGAAACTCAGAAATCTCACCACTCGAAGCAAAAACTTCAGATGGAAAGAAAGACAAAGTAGTTTCCCTGGCCCACGTTCCGTCGTCCGAAATTCCGTTTGAAATGACGACCGCCTTGGCCTCGGATAAACATCCGGTGATTCACACCACGATTTTGCTTCGCGCCGCTTCGGCCGAAGCCATTACTCCGGCGTGGCCCACTATTTTTGCCGCCGCTAAAGGTAAAGAGTTTCCCACGGTCGATTCGCGCAAGGCCTGGGTGCTTGCCCTCTCGGTTGCCGAACGTGCCGCTGCCACCAAAGAGTGGACTGCTTACGTCGCCAAAGCGGTTTCTAAACAATTGAACCCGGATCCTTTTCAGCCCGTATCCGAAAAGCGGCTTCAATTTGAAGAGTGGTCTAGTCGCCTGACCCTTCACGTGGGCTTGTGGGCTAAGTACCAACAAGAAAATCAAGAGAAGGGGCAGCTGTTTACCAAAGATCCTCGTTTTCCGGATTTGGCGCGGGCGTTATTTCGTCTTTTCATCGCCTACCTTCCGTACCGTTTGGTGGACGGGACCTTGCAGCAGTTGGCCGTGCCCGGCAGTGAAGACCTCACGCTTTTTGCCTTCGACGACCTGCCGGCCGAAAAGCGGCTAGACCTGGTAAATGGAATTTACGAGCGCTTGGGGCTTGAAGGCGGCCGGTTGGTGACGACCGCCATGCGGGCCAACGCCAAAGATCTTGCTTTGGCTCGAAGCCTCGGTTGGCCCACTGACAAGGTACCGCAGAGTGAGCCCCCTCTGGCGTTTGAACCTTTATTCCGCAGTGTGCAGAAGCTTCCCGGCGCCACTTGGATGGTTGGCGCCGATGAGCAATGGCTGCGGTTAGCCGCCGAAGAGAATACAGACTACCTTTCGCAAACCGCCATGCGCTGGAATGCCTTTGCCACGACCCGCATCGGCATGGGCGATCCGGTCTCGCTTGCTTCAGTGAGTGGTTTTTCTCTTGATTACTCTCTACCTCCTCGCCCCAATTCGCAAAGCGACGCGCTTAACCAATGGGTTAGTAGTTGGTCTAAATCTGAAGGGGCCACTTTGGGTTACGCCATTTTGGCAAAGGGCACGATAGAGTTCGAGCGAAAGCGGTTGTGGAACCTCTACCCCTCAATTGATGAACTGCTAAAGTCGGGAATTATTGATCAGGCCAAAAGTGTCACTGATCTCGTCGATAATCTGGCCAAGCACCCTTTTGCACCGGGAACCTACGGCTATCTATTGGCGTCGCTGAACTGGAATATGTTCCATTATGGATCCGAGCCGCCGATTGGACCCACCGCCTATGCTCTTCCTCCGCACCAAGCCCATTTGGCCAAGCTGATGGAAGAGCTGGTGCTGTCGCTCGGCCTTAATCTTCGCACGATTAATGGTTGGCAAAAGGTGTTGCAAAATCACGGCGGCCCCGAAGAGTGGTTAGCCATTGCCGAAAGCCGAAAAGAGATTCTCGTCGGTAGCGGTGATCGCCGCTTTTTGGGCACGATGGTTAAGGCAACGCAAATCGACAATCCCAACTTTTTGGGGGCGACCATGTCGTTTCGTCCCTTTCCGATTGTAGACGATACCGAACGATCGCAGTTGGCGACGTCGCGCGAGTATCATGATTGGGCGGCGCGCACGGAAAATCCGGCCCTCTATCAAATCTACCGCACCAACGCCAACGATCGCCCCGAACGACCCCTGTTCGAACAGCTTGCCGCGGTTCAAGGCGAGATGCTTGGCGAAAAAGACTTACGTGAGGGCAATCCCTTAGTTCGCGGACGTTTCCGCGCGGGAAAAGGAAAGTGGGATCTGGCCCAATTTGGTAAGACCGACTTTGATGCCGGTCGCCTAGCTTCGATGCAGAAGATGCTGGAGATTCGCGGCATTAAAATCGTGAAAGAAGAGATCAGCGGCACGCTTACCGTGCGCGAAGCGCTGGTCGATTTTCGTCGTACGGTAAATGAACTGAATCTGCGTTACGCGCACGAAAGTTTTCGTTTTGCCCAAGGCCGCGGAAACGACATCCCCGATGCCGTAATCGGTAGCCAATACACCGATGAGCTTAAAGCCATGCTCACCGCTTTTGCTAAACAGATGGACGCCTCGCAAGAACCGTTGCCTGAACTCAAAGTTACCGGTGATCCCAATAAGTCGTTAGCCGATCAGCGCCGTGAATTGATGGGACGCGCCATCTATTGGGCGTCGCAACTCGCCCGCAAACGGGCCTTTAGAGATCGCAAAGCCGACGTGGTAACCAACATTCTCGAAGTGGCCGACCTATTCTACAATCAGGAAGGGCAAAAAATTGAGGTGCGCCGTGGCTTGGTGGCGGTAGCCAATAACATTAATACGCGCATCAAGTTTTTATGTGAATCGGCCTCGGTGGTGAACATCACTACCGAAAAAGAGTTCAAGGCAAAGCGCAAACTCTTACTCGAAGAGTCTGGCCTGGTGATGATGGACCAGCTGCAACAGCTGATGTACTTCGATAGTGGCTGGATAAAAGACGGCGAAAATTCGCAAGCCCGTCACCTGCTCATGCAAATGGCGCGAGAAGCCGCCGACTCAAAAAAGTTCGCAAAGAACGTAGAGCAGTTTGTCTTCTACACGGCGATGACTACGCTAACGATCGTATTTTTGGGACGTAGCAATCCCGGTGCCGCAAGAATGCTGCTGGGTTCTCGGGCCGCGCAAGGCTTGCTCACCACCGTCGGCTACGCCGCCGCCTTAGGGTTTGCGGGACTGGAGATCTACCAAGTTTATGAAGATTTTTGGGGTCGTCCGGAAGAGTTAGCTCTGTTGACCAGCGTTCGCGATTCGCAATTCACGGGGCAATCGCCGCTCATGAAAGATGAGACGGCACGGTTGATTCCCGGTGCCTACAATAAATTGGCGACCGATCAGCGGAGCAAGTGGCGATGGGCGTTTCATTTGTGGGGCGTTTCGGCCGGCTTGCAGGCCATGGGGCCCATCGTGCGTTGGGCAAAAGGGGGGGCAACCCGTCTGCTTTCCTACGCCAATCCGCTGTGGCCGGTACACCGTCGCTTTAAACCTTATTTAAAGTACTTAGGACTGGGCAAGAGCAACACGGCTTTCAATTCAGTGGCTGAACTTGGAGAGCAAGAAGGGCTAAACCGTGTGCTTATCGCCCACCAAGAGTTGCTAGGCGCCAAGCGCGGGCCGGGTGATTCACTTTATCCCAGTGAAGCAGGGGCGAAGCTATTGGCCGATGATGCCACCGTTCAGTACGAGTCGCTCTGCCGCCAACTCGGTCTGAACCCGCGCACGATGCGGGCGTGGAATGAGGCCGAGGTAGCCGTAACTCACGCTGCCACCCAAGTGGCGGGGGCCGATTCACGGTCTTTCTTTGCCCGGGCGAGCGATTGGTTTCGCGGGCCGATGGATTCGCAAACACTGTGGCAGCGGATTGGGGCACGGCTCCGTCCAATTAAAGACGGCGCCCTGTCGTGGGGCACATACAATCCGTTGAATTGGGGACGTGCCTGGGCGCGCGCCGAAGCGGCCTCGGTTGCAACCGCCCGCGCTAATAGTAATCGGCGGCTTGAGTTTCTTCGTGAATTGATCGCCCGTTTGAAAGAGCCGGGGGTTCGGATTGACGGGCGAGAGTTAGTCTCTTTGATTGGTATCGAGGCTGATCCAATTCTACGTCACACTCCCTTGTGGATGAGCTTTTTCGGCGTCAGTAATTGGTCGAGCAGTGTGCGGCAGCTGCGCCAGATTCGGTTAGTGGCGCGGGCCAACTTAGACATCGTGGCCCTTTATGATCGTAATACGCTCGCCATGATTGCGTATATGAATCAACTGTCGCTGAATGGCGGCATGAAGGTAGAAAAGTGGGAGATCTTCACCAGAAATTTTAGCCGAAAGATTTTTGATTTACCAAAACCGGTTCGTCGCGTGTTTCGCGCTCTGCAGACTGACGCGCGTAACCTTACCGACGATGTTTTTAAAGGCCTGGAGGGTGATTACGAGACCGCCCTCGATATGGAATTGGCCCGATACCAATTTTTTCGCGACTGTTTTGAAGAGGCGGTAGTGGGAATCGCCGATCCACGGCGGGCACGATTGGTTGAAAAATATCAAGCGCTGATCGATGACGTGTTCAAAGGCTTTTCGCCGCGTCAGATTCACCATTTTAAGGAAGCGTTTTTAAATGAACTTGGACTGGCCCTTCTGCCCGAAGTGCGCACCCAGCTCAATTTGGTGAACCGACTCGCCGATTGGAAAATCAGAAGCGAAGACGCCATTCGTAAATACAGCGCTGAATATCGGATTTCCGAAGAAGAACTCATATTCAACATGCTCGATCCCAAGAGCGTTAAGTACAAATCCTTTAAACGGCCCGACGGTTTTCGTGAACCCATCATGGGTGAAGAGATTGCGGTTCAGGGCAAGTTTGAGCCGCTCACCGATATCAACCAGGTTGCCTTCGAGCTGCGCAGCGTGATGAACGCCGGCGGCTACTTTCCGAATCGTCAGATGATGAAAGCACTGGCCGATGGAAATTACGCGATCATGGCCTACCACCTCACGCGCATGGGCCAACGTGAAGGCGAACTTAATCCTCGCGAAGAAGGTGCGGAAGATCCCTTTGAAGCCGATCGTCGGCCCATTGGCGAGACCCAATCCCGTCTTCCGATTGCGGATGCGCCGCCACCAAAAAATCCGATCGAGATAAAGAGTGCGGCCCAGCTGCGCACCGACCTAGAGGCAGAGTTTGAAGCCGCGGTGAAAAGAGCGGTGGAAATTGCCGAAGCCAAAGCCATCGCAGAAAAACTGCCGTCCGCCCGCATTGCCGAAATCAAAGTAAAGGTGGAACGTATGGCCCGAGCTCGGGCCGCGCAGGATCGCGACGCGATAGAAACGCTCGTCAAGGGGCTCGAACAGCATAAAGGCTGGGCCTATAGTCTTAATTACACCAACGTTCGCCAGCATGCCGATCGCTCGATGAAAGCACTTAACTTGCACTTCGAACGCGAGCTTGCGGTGAAAGCGGTGACTTCGGCGGAAGCCGACGCCATGGCGCGCATTGTCGCCGAACGCACGGTAGGAATTATTTACGATAAGCCACAGATGCTGGCGACCGTTCGAGATTCTAAAACGCTGCCGGAAGAGTTTTCTAAACCGGTATTGGACTTACTCGCTAGAAATGGCAACGCCAAAGCACTCGAACGCGAGCTCGGCGCCATGCGCCGTTACGGCAAGCTCACTGCAGATTCAGAACGCCTTTACCGCGTTGCCATCTCTTACCAGCGTGCGATGGAAGTTTCGGAAGGGCTAGCCACCACCGCCGAGCGCGAACGCTTGTTGAAGTGGATTCTTGATCAACACTTGAAACACACCGAGCGAATAGCGGAATCGCCCATGTCGCTAGCCGAATCTCGTGAATTACTCGGGCTTGAAGCCAGCGGCGCCTATCCCAAGCTGGCCAACGTTGAGGCGGCCGCCAAGGCCACGAAAGAATTAGGTGTAGAGGCCTCGGTGGTCGATCGAGCCGTCGCCACTTTGAAAAAAGGCGATCCCCTGACCCGAGACTTAGGTGATATCGAAACGCTGGCCATAGCTCTCAATGTGCCGGCCGAATTGATGCCGTCGCAAATTTTTACCGACGCGTTAGTAAGAAGTCGTCGTAGTTTGAGTGCGGCTAGTGAAGGCAATTCGGATCTTTTGGCTCTGCTTCAGCGCCGTTATGGCGACCATTTCGAAGATACCGTAGACGACGGATTGAAGTTGCTGGGGTTGGAAGGCACGCCGAGCGAGAGCGTGGTCAGCGCGCGTTCGAAGCAACTTCAGACGCAGTCAGAACGCTTGGCCCTGGCCGCTGAAAAAGCAGGCGATCCATCGGGTGCGGTCATGCACCGCGTGGTTACGACTCGGGCGATAGCGGCTGAGAAGACAGTATTGAGCCGGAATTTGCCCGGAGTACGGCAGCGGATTGAACCCAAAGTCGAATTCACGGCCCCGGAACGTATTAATGAGGTCGACTTTAGTACCGACCACTTTTTCGACGTTCTCGCCAGAGAATACGATGCCGCCTTGGTGGCAAGGGCAAAAAAATGTGGGTTCGGCGAATGCCGTACTGATCTATTAGGGCGCTGGGCCAAAGGCGAGGAGGGCTTATTAAAAGGACTTTCTCCCGAAGAGCAGATTTCGCGCCTGATGCACCTGACCTTGATCATGAATGACCTTAAGGCGGCCGGACGATTTAAGAATCGGGCGGCTTTAGATCGCTTTGTTGAATTGGCACTTGAGCATTACGTAAAAAACCCCAACGCCGCCTTTACTTTTTTACCGGGTGAAGCGGAAACCTTTGTCGTGGCCTCTTTCAAACAATTTGGAACGGCCGGCAAGATGGATCTTACCGACCCCACGGTACTGAAAAATCTGGCCAAGATTTTTGCCGAGCAAAAAGCATTAATCGGCCAGGGAAAGGGAGTGATTTCCGAACTGCATTTAAAGAAGCTAAACGATGCTCTCTTAGACATTAGCGTGCGTCACGTGACCCCGGGGCCGAACGCTTCCCAGCGCATCGGCACCGAAGCCATGGCCCTGCACAGCCGATTGGGTGTGCCCGAAGACGTTATTCTGGCCCTGGCACGTGACATCGAAAAAAATGCGGCGCTGGCCGCTGATCTGGAAGGGCTATTTCAGTACCTCACCTACGCTCCTCGGTCGGGTTACCGCACTAAAGATGGCACCAACGTTTATGCCGAGCTCAAGTTGGCCCTGTTTGGCCCGGAAGGTCGCAAACTTCCGGCCGGTATCGACGAAAAGCTAACCGAGACCATTATGTCTGAACTGCAGATTCGCTACTCTCTGGCCATTAAGAATGACAACGCATGGCAGAAAGAGATGATTGAGCGAGCGGCTCGGCGGTTGAATGGTGGCGAGGCGGCCGCACCCCAAGCCCCGGTGGATGAAGAGGCCGCGGTCTTTCAGCAGCTATTAGACGGTGTGATTCAGAAAAAGTTTGCCCCCTCGCGCTAGTTTCGAGGCGGGGATCGCGATTACGAGCTCATCGCCTTAAACCGGTGCGTCAACGCAGAGGACTGAGGGGAAAAGTCTAGCGCCCCAGATAGTCGTTGTGAGTGGCGATGAACATGAGCAAGGCCTTGGTAGCCAGCTCATCCACCGTCATCTTTGTCTTTTTTTCCATTTCGCGCAGGTCACGAATGATGTGGGCGCGAACGTTTAGGTTAAACGGCGTGGGAACGAGCTCTTCAGGTTTGTACTTTTTTTCCATAGCAAAAAGAGGGTAACGCCTCATTTTGCGATTGAAAAGACCGATGAAAATAGGCCCTTTCCCGGGCCGAAAAAGGGCTTGGCGCCCGGGGAGAGTTTTGGAAGAATTTCTGTTATGCTAAGCAACAGTAATTGCTTAGCCTTCCTCCAAAACTTTATGAAATTTGCCCAACCGGGCCCGACCAAGGAACAGTGAAAGTTTTATGAAGTTTCCCAAGAAGTTTCCCAAATTTACTTTTCGAGCCACGTTTCGCACGGTTTCGCTCGTTGCCTTTTTTGGAATTCTGGGGGGGCTCTTGGCGGTTACCTCCGTATTCTTTAGTCTGCTGAAGGGCCTTCCCGACGTGGCCTCGTTGAAAGCGTTTCGCCATTCTCACGCCACCCAAGTGTATTCGGTCGACAAGAAGTTAATTGCCGAATTCACGACGGAACGTCGTTACCCGGTGGAGTTCGAAAAGATTCCTAAGCATGTGATTCAGGCATTTTTAGCGGCGGAAGATTCTGGCTTTTATCGGCATAAGGGCATTGATTTCACCGGTATTGCCCGCGCCGCACTCTCAAACTTGATACGCGGCCATTACGCTCAGGGCGGCAGTACGATCACTCAGCAGGTGGCCCGGGCGCTTCTATTGAACTCCAAGAAAAAAGAGCTCACCCGAAAAGTGCGGGAAATGGTTTTGGCCTGGCGTATGGAACGCGAGCTGACTAAGAGCGACATTCTCAATCTTTATTTGAGCGAAATTTATTTAGGCCATGGCGCCTTTGGTATCGGCGCAGCGGCCCGAAACTACTTTGGGAAAAGGGTGGAAGAGCTGACCATCGCCGAAGGCTCATTGATTGCCGGTTTACCGCAGCGGCCCAATGACTGGAATCCATTTCATAATCCGCATTTGGCCAAACGGCGGCAACAGTATGTGCTTAAACGCATGGTCGAAGAAAATTTTATCGAGCCTAAAACGGCGGCCGAGGCTTTTGGCGAAATTCTAAAGTTAAAGACCACTAAAGACATCAATCTTACGGAAGCGCCTTTTTTCACCGAAGTGGTTCGACAGTACTTGATGGGAAAGTACGGCAGTGAGCGCGTTCTGACCGAAGGGCTGATCGTAGAAACGACCTTAAATTTTGCTTATCAAAAGCAGGCCGAGGCTTCGATGATGAAGGGCTTGCGCGAAGTCGATAAACGGCTCGGTTGGCGTGGTGCGTTAAAAAATTTAGAGCCGGCACAAACTAACGAGTTTCTCGTGGCTCAGCATGAAGCCGTTCTCAAAAAGGTGGTAACGACCCGGCTCTTACCGTCGGCTTTCGCGGATAATGTTGCAAAGAAGGAGTTGATTCCGGATCTGTCGACTATTCAAGCCGCTGATTCTCCTTACTACGGGCCCACCCCCGTGCAAATTGGTGAACTCTACCCCACGTTGATGACCGATCTCGACCTGGTGCACAATTCCGGTAAGGCGTGGATTGGGCAGACCCAAGCCACGCTTACTGCGCCGGGCTACGAATGGGTTAAATTTGACGGCAAGCCTTCCAAAACTATTGGTGACGTTTTAAAAAATGGGGATGTGGTCTGGACGCGGGTAGACGCAATCGATCGCAAAACCGGCGCCATCTCGGTGGTTCTTGAACAAGAACCCGACATTCAGGGTGCGCTCCTTTCCTTTGATCACGCCAGTGGCGATGTGGCCGCTATGTTCGGCGGAACCGATTTTGAAAAAAATAAATTCAACTGTGCCTTGCAGGCGAAGCGTCAGGTGGGATCGACTTTCAAGCCGGTAATTTACGCGGCCGCTTTAGATAAAGGTTTTTCTCCAGCGTCGATCGTTACCGATGCGCCGATCGTCTTTAAATTTGAAGGCGGCTTGGATGCCGACAACACCGGCGAGGATTGGCGTCCGCACAATTACGCGGGCTCATTCGAAGGCGATATCCCGCTGCGCTTAGCGCTTATCCGCTCGATGAACATTCCGACGGTAAAATTATTGAACGAGCTTACGGTGGATTACGGCATTGAATACGCTCGCCGCATGGGCATTACCTCACCGCTGCCGCGTGATCTAAGCATTGGCCTCGGCAGCTGGTCGAGCAGTTTAGATGAACTCACCCGCGCCTTTGCCATTTTTCCGCGTCAAGGCAAACCGGTGGCCTTGCGTTTTATCAAACGGGTAATGGATGAAGAGGGCAAGGTGATCGAAGAGATCACGCCCGAGGCCTCGCCTTCGCCCACTCCGCAGCGGGCCACTTCTCAAGCGTCGATGGCGCCTCCGCCGACTAGAGCAGGTACGTCATCCCTCGATCAAAATCTCGCCCCGGGTGAGGTGATTTCACCGCAGACGGCTTACCTCATGACCGACATGCTCAAGGGCGTGGTGCGCGAAGGCACGGGCCGCGGTGCAGGGTCTGGAGTTGCGGTTCCGGTGGCCGGAAAAACCGGCACTTCTAATGACCATCGCGATGCTTGGTTTATTGGCTATACGCCCAGCGTGATGACCGGAGTTTGGATTGGTTATTTGAAAGACAAGCCTTTGGCCGCCGGTGAAACTGGCGGTAAAGCGGCGGCACCAATCTTTGCCGAGTACATGGCGAGGGTAAGTAAAGACTATCCCAAAAGTGATTTCCCGGTACCCGATGACATCGTGTTTGCCTACATCGACAAGCAGACCGGTAAATTGGCCATGACCAACTCAGCGAGCCGCGTCCGCGTGGCATTTAAGACCGGCATGGTTCCTAACAGCCGGGGCGACAATTTAGCGCGTGTCGGTGAGCCAGGAACCACTAGGGCGGCCGCCACCACCACGATGGACGCTAATCCAGCCTCCCGTTTCCCCGAAGACAGTCCCAAAGAGGAAGACACCGACGATTACCTCCGCCAGGGCTATCAAGAATAATCCCCAAAGGTGCCCATCTACTTCTTTGGTTATTGGATGTCTAAGTTGACCGTGCGTTTTTTTCCGCCCGCAACCGAGATTTCTAGCGTAACGCGGTCGCCGGCAAGCTTCGCGGTGACCTCTTCTTTTTCGCCTAATGGGTAGCGGCGCTCTTCGGTGAGCAGTAACCGGTCGTAAAGTTTGCCACTATCCAAAAAGGCTTTTCCGCGCGCCGCGCGAAGAAACATTATTTTTTTGTGTTTCTTCGGCAGGGGCACCTCGCCTGATCCGGCTTCGGCGGCCGGAACCTCTTCCCACATCGTCGCCAGAAGCACGTGAGTGCCGCTCTTTACCACTCCGAGCCATTCGTAAGAAAAAACTTCGGCACCCGCCTTATGGGTGAATTTCTGGCCATCGACCAGCACCTCCTCATCTGGAAATTCGGCGCTGCCGGCAGCTTGTGCCAGATCCACCGTGACGACGGTCGGGTAACCGGACTCCGAAGGCCACCCCGAAAGGCGATGTACGATGCGCGGATGAATAGGTTTGCCGTGAAATTTGAATGCCCGCTTTACCTCGTTTAAATCTTTTTCTTTGTAGCCAACGGGCGCTTTAGAAGCAAAAGCGAGGCTGGAAAAGAGCACAAGCCAGGGGAGAGTTAATAGGTTCACGGGTGCCTTCCTTATATTGTTATCTGTATTGGAAACTTTGCGCCAGTCGGAGCCGATTTTCAACCGTTGGTCCCGAAATCGAACTAAATCATTGAATTTTAATTAGTTAATATGCCCTGGGGAAGTCGGGAGCTGGCCAGTGGGGCGGGGCATACCCAAATCTCGTCGGGCGCTTAGCCAAAGCCTGGTTGCTTGTTTTTATTGAAAAAAACTGTTATCTAGAGGCGTTCTTTCGGTGATTTTCCGAAGCGGGCAATGGCCCGCTTTTTTTTTATGAGCGGGTTTTTATTTGCGTTCGATCGCCAAAACCGAGGCCGAGAAATTATTTTTGGAGTTAATAGAAACGGTACTGGGTCCCTTGGGGTATCGCGCGGTTGATGTTGATGTGCATGTAGGTCCAACGTCCATCGTTCGACTCTTTGTCGAATGGCAAGACCCCTCGAAGCGTATCGGTCTTCAAGACTGTGCCGAGGCGAGTCGTCTCTTAGATCCCGTCATGGAAAATGTGGAGTGGTTGCCGGGCGCTTATAATCTTGAAGTGTCGTCGCCCGGTTTGGATCGCCGCCTACGTTTGAAGGCGGACTTCGAGAAGGCCGTGGGTAAGGACATCAGGCTTAAGCTTGAGAAGTCCAAAGAGGGTTTTGGCGCGAAGCCTTGGGGAACGTTGTCACGAGTTGACGATGATCTTCTGGTTTTTGTGCAGAATAAGAAAGAGTTTAGCGTGGGTTTCGGCGACGTCCGTCAGGCCCATGTGATGTGGAAGGGCGAGTCAGTTCGCCCCTAAGTTTGAAGATTTTTTGAAAGTTTAAGGAGCAGTTATGGCATCAGAATTAGCCAGAGTATTAGACCAGGTCGAAAAAGATAAAGGAATCGACCGCGCAATTTTAGTAGAGGCCTTAGAAGCGGCCATGCTCATGGCCGCCAAAAAGAGATACGGCCTCGAAAAAGAGATCGAAGCCCACTTCAACGAAGACTTGGGCGAAGTAGAGCTTTTCCAATTTAAAACGGTGGTTGAAACCGTAGCCAACGCGGACGTCGAAGTGCAGGCCGCCGAAGCCACCCGCTTAGATCCCGACGTGGTTTTGGGCGATAGCATCGGTATTAAACTCGACGCTTCGGAGTTTGGCCGCATCGCCGCACAGACGGCAAAGCAGGTCATTATTCAAAAAGTGCGAGATGCTGAGCGCGACATTATTTATAACGAATTTGCCGTACGCCGCGGTGAGGTCGTGAGTGGAAGCGTGCGCCGCATTGAAAAAGGCTGCATCGTGGTCGACTTAGGCCGCACCGATGCCATTTTACCGACGCGGGAACAGATTCCTGGTGAAAACTATCGCCCTGGCGATCGGGTGATGGGCTACCTCATCGACGTGCAACAGACTCCGCGCGGTCCAAAGATCGTTTTGTCACGAACCTGTCCAGAATTGTTGATTCAGCTCTTTAAACAAGAAGTTCCCGAAGTTTCTGAAGGCATCGTGCAGATCAAGACCGCCGCTCGTGAGCCCGGTATCCGCGCTAAAATCGCGGTTTTTTCGACTGATTCCGACGTCGATCCAGTCGGCGCTTGTGTGGGCGTTAAAGGCGCTCGCGTACAAAACGTAGTGCAAGAGCTACGTGGTGAAAAGATTGACATCGTACCTTGGGATGAAGACGAAACCCGTTTTGTTTGTAACTCACTCGCTCCGGCTGAAGTGATCAAGGTGCTGATTGATGAAGAGGCGCATGCGATGGAAATCGTGGTTGCCGATAATCAGCTCTCTTTGGCCATTGGCAAGCGCGGTCAAAACGTAAAATTGGCGTCTCACTTAACTGGCTGGAAGCTAGATATTTTGTCTGACTCTCGAATGCATCGCCGTACCGAAGACCACAAACGGCTTTTAATGTCGATCGAAGGCATGACCGAGACGTTAACCCAAGCCTTTTATCAGGCCGGTTACTCGGTGGAGAATGTGGCGACCGCGCCGATCGAAAACATGATTCAGGTGCCCGGATGCACGGAAGACAAGGCAAAAGAGATTCAAGCGGCGGCCAAGGCCTATATCGAATCGGGAAATTATACGGTGGCTAAAGATCGGATGGCGGCGCTTGAGCGAGAAGCAAGTAAGGGTCCTCGTGCGGGAGGATCGGATGCGCTATTTGAGCGGTTAAAGGCTGAAGTGAAGGCGCATCAGGAAAAAGAAAAAATTATGCAAGAAACTGAAAGTAAAGAGGCAGGCTCAAACTAGATGTCTCACGTAGTGCAAATGCAGCGCGACTTTAGTCAATTGAGAGCTTTAAGGAGCTAGTTAAGAAACTATGCCAAGAACTACAAAAAGTGATTCCTCCATGAAGATAAAGGTCTATGAGCTGGCCAAAGAGCTTTCCATGGACGCTCAGCATCTTGTGGATTCAGTTCAGCGACTCGGCATCGACATCAAGAACACCATGAGTGTCCTTGGTTCCGAAGAGGCCCGCGCCGTTCGCGATTTCGTCCGCAAAAATAGACCTGCGCCGGTCAAGTCTGCGGCGCCCGCCTCAGTGGTGGTAAAGCCCGGAGTTACTGAAAAGCGGGTCGGCGCCACGCTGATTCGTCGCCGTGCCGCTGACACGGTAAAGGAATCTCCGGTTGAGACCGCCGTCGAAGAGATCGTTGCTGAGCAAGAGGGGCAACCTGAAGAGTTGGCCGCCGAAGTCTTCCAGGAAGCCGAAGAAACGCCAAGCGTGATGGAAGCCACACCAGCCGAAACCGAGGTTGAGGCTGAAGCTCCGACAACCGCGCCTGAGTTGAAAGAAGAATTAGCCGCTACCCCGGTGCAGGTGGCTCCGCCTCCGGCCGTGGCGAAACCGAGTGCGCCTAAAGCCCCGGCCATCCAGCCACCCTTGGCAAAAAGGGTGGTGGTGCCGACACCGTCTCCGCGTCGCATTTACGCTTCGATTATTAAAAAGACCACGGTGGAACAGCATTTGGGCGACACCATCGGGCCTAAATTGGAAAAGAAAGAGCGACCAGTCGCCCTCAAAACGGATCCCAATGCCCGGCCAAAGCCCGGCACTCCGGGCGCGAGCCCCGGTGGTTTTGGTTTACGTAAAGTTAAAGAAGTGGAAATGACCCCGCTGGTCCTTGATCCTTCTAAAGACGCCGCCGGTCGCCGCAAAACGGGTGGAGACAAAGGGGCCACGTTTCGCAGCACTGATTATCTGAAGCGCGAGTTGGTTCACGCGACAAAAAAACGTCGTAATGCGATCAGCCGGCCGCTGTTAAAAACCCAAATCACCAAATCTGCGCAGCACAAACGTGTGGTGGAAATGGGCGAAAACATCACCGTGGCTTTGTTGGCGAAAGAGATGGGCATTAAAGCGCCGCAACTCATCTCCAAGTTGATCGCCATGGGCGTTACCGCCACGATGAACCAACCAATTGACTATGATGTGGCAACGCTAGTGGCTCAAGAGTTTGGCTACGAGATTACCCAAAAAATGTTTAAAGAGGCTGATTACGTCACGCAAATTGACTTGTCGCCGGAGAACCAAAAGCCACGCGGTCCGGTGGTTACGATCATGGGCCATGTGGATCATGGAAAAACCTCGCTTTTGGATGCCATTCGCAAAACCCAAGTGGCCGCCGGCGAGGCCGGGGGAATTACCCAGCACATCGGTGCCTACACCGTAACGCATCCGAAAGGGCGAATCACTTTTATCGACACCCCGGGCCATGAGGCTTTCACGGCCATGCGGGCCCGCGGCGCAAAAGTAACGGACATCGTAATTTTGGTGGTCTCGGCCGTCGACGGCGTGATGCCGCAAACGTTGGAATCGGTGGCGCACGCTAAAGCGGCGGGAGTTCCCCTGATTGTGGCGGTAAACAAGATCGACCTTCCGGATTCCAATGCCGATCGCATTAAGCAGACATTGGCTGGTCATGATTTAAACCCGGAAGAGTGGGGCGGCGAAACGATTTACGTTCCGGTCTCCGCGAAAACTGGGGTCGGGCTAGATAAGCTGCTTGAAAGCATTCTGCTTCAGGCCGAAATGCTTGAGCTCACCGCTAACTACGATATTCCGGCGCGCGGCAGCGTGGTTGAGGCCCGTCTTGATAAAAACCGCGGTCCAATGGCTACCGTACTCATTCAGCACGGAAAACTTCGCCCCGGTGATTTGGTGGTTTGTGGGTCGGCAATGGGCAAGGTGCGGGCCATGGCGGACTCTTACGGAAAGAAACTGGACGAAGCTTTGCCGGGTGAACCGGTCGAAGTGTTAGGGCTTACCGTGGTGCCGGTCGTCGGCGATGACTTGACCGTTTTTGACAACGAAGGCGACGCCAAAGAGCTGGTGAACGAACGTCTCGCTCAGAAAAAAGAGAAGACCCTGGAACGTCCTAAAATGACGCTCGAGGAAATGCTCAGCGCCAGCAGCTCCACCGAAAAAGAGCTGAGGGTGATTTTAAAAACCGACGTGCAAGGTTCAGCCGAAGCGTTGCGTGAATCACTGGTGAAAATTCCCTCGACCAAAGCCAAGGTTAAAATCCTTCATGTGGCGACCGGTGGAATTGTCGAGAGCGATGTCAACTTGGCCGCCGCCAGTAAAGCGGTGGTTCTTGGCTTTAATGTTCGCCCTGATCTTAAGGCGCTCAAGCTCGCCGAAGTTGAGCGGGTTGAAGTGCGCACTTACACCATCATTTATGACTTGATTGAAGACACCAAGAAGTTCATGGAAGGGCTGCTCGACAAGACCATTAAAGAAAAAGTGATTGGTCGTGCCGAAGTTCGTGAAGTGTTCAGCGTACCCAAAATTGGCGTCATTGCCGGTTCTGCGGTGCTCGACGGTAAAGTCGTTCGGGGTTGCTTCTTGCGACTACTTCGTGACAGCCGCGTAGTTTACGAGGGTAAGATCTCAAGCCTTCGTCGTTTCAAAGATGACGTGAAAGAGGTTTCACAGGGCTTTGAGTGCGGTATTGGCCTTGAGAACTTTAATGACGTGAAGCAGGGTGACCAGTTTGAAGCGTTCCTTAAAGAGGAAATTCACGGGGTACTCTGATGATTAAAGACCGGCGTTTATCGAAATTAGCGGAAATGTTGCGACAGGAGCTAAGCTCTCTGCTGCTGTTTGAAGTGGAAAAGCCCGAGCTAACCTCGGCCTGGATTAGCCAGGTTGAAGTGAGCGGCGACATGAAAAAAGCGTTCGTGTGGTACCGGCTTCGTGAGGGCAATCCTAAAGCGGCGGATAAGCTATTTCCCAAGGTGATCCCCTTTTTTCGACGGCGGCTCGCCCAGAAATTAGACTTGCGTTATATCCCCGAGCTTGAATTTTGCTTTGATGCCGATGGCGACTCGCGCGATCGGGTATTGGGCTTGCTGCATGGTTTTTCTTCAGCTCCGCCGGTGAGCGCCTTGAGCGGAGGCTCATCCGATGAAGCCCATTGAAGTTCCGGCCCTTTTGGTAATCGACAAAGTGCCTGGTCCCACCAGCTTTGACGTGGTTCGCCAAGTGCGTCGCCGCCTGGGGGGAATGAAAGTGGGCCACGCCGGTAGCCTGGATCCTTTTGCCAGCGGCGTTTTGGTCCTACTCACGGGTAAGGCCACTAAAGCCTCTAATCTTTTACTTAATGCGGATAAAAAGTATCACGCGACCATGAAATTGGGCTTCGAGACCAACACTCTAGACCGCACCGGCGAAGTGGTTGGAGAAGCCCCGGTTCCAGCGTTGAGCGTGGATGAAATCGAAAAGGCCGTTAAATCGTTTGAAGGGGAGTGGATGCAGACCCCCCCGATGTTTAGTGCGAAAAAGAAGGACGGCGTTCGCTTATACGAGCTTGCCCGCAAAAACATCACCATCGAACGCGAGCCAATCGCCGTAATGTTATTTTCAATAAATGTAGTCAGAGTGGAACTTCCTATCATTGAGTTCGAAGTGCACTGTTCTAAAGGGACGTACATCCGTTCCCTTGCCTCAGAAATCGGAAAGCGTTTAGGCACGTTAGCTCATTTAACCGAGCTTCGTCGCCTAGCTTGCGGAGAGTTCTCGATTGAGGAATCGCTCACCGTAACCGAATTCGAGGAGCAAACGGATGGGGCGATGACCCAAGGGCGGCATAGCCTAATGAGGTTACATCACCTCGCCAAACAGGCACCTCGGGTACCGACGGATGCTAAATGGGCCGGGGGGCAAAATGCGGTGCCTCCTTTGTCTCATCACGTTGCCATTCCGTAATGATGGTGATAAACCGCTAAGCAAGTTAAAACGTAGAGGTAATCAAGCTTGAGTCTGACAAAAGTAAAGAAGTCCGAAATGATTAACACTTATCGTGTGCATGAGCACGATACGGGGTCTCCCGAGGTGCAAGTTGCGCTTTTAACGGAGACGATCAACAGTCTGACCCCGCATTTCAAACACCATAAAAAAGACCACCACTCACGTCGTGGTCTGTTGCAAATGGTTAGCGCTCGTCGTCGTCAACTCGACTACCTCAAAAAGACAGACGAACAGCGGTATAAGACCCTCATCGAGCGTCTTAATATTCGCAAATAAAACTAAATAAACCCTTACAAATAGAAAGAAGGGGCTTTCCATGGAAGTCGTAGAACTAAGCGTAGACTACGGAGGGCGCCGCCTCACCCTCCAGACTGGCAAACTTGCCAAACAAGCCGATGCGTCGGTACTTGTCACTTATGGCGAGACGATGGTGCTGGTGAATGTGTGTTCCAGCAAAGAGTTGAAAGAGAATCAGGATTTCTTTCCCCTCACCGTTGATTATCAAGAAAAATATTACTCCGCGGGGCGATTGCCCGGTGGATTCTTTAAGCGCGAAGCGAGGCCTTCTGACCGCGCCACGCTTTCTGCCCGCATGATTGACCGGCCAAGTCGGCCGCTTTTCCCCGAAGATTTTCTGTGTGACACGTTTATCACCGCCACCGTTCTTTCGATCGACGGCGTGAATGAACCAGACATTGCCGCTTCAATTGGCGCCAGTGCCGCGTTACACATCTCAGACATCCCTTGGTCTGGCCCCTTTGCTTCGTGCCGAGTGGGACATATCGACGGTGCTTTCGTACTAAATCCTTCTCCCGCTGACGCTGAAAAAAGTCGCATGGAAGTGCTTATCTCCGCCCTTAAAACCGGCGTGGTGATGGTAGAAGGCAGCGCGAAAGAGGTGACCGAAGCCGAAATGGTTGAGGCGCTAGAGTTTGCCCATAAAAGCATTATGCCCATTCTTGAGATGCAAGATGAGCTGCGCAAAAAGGTTGGCAAAGAAAAACGCCAATACCCAAAACCAGCTAAAAACGAAGCGCTTAAAAAAGAGATGAAGACGGCCTTGCTGGCTGATCTAAAGAAGGCGTTCGCCGTTAAGCAGAAGCTCGAACGTTACGAAGCTCTTGCCGCGGTTAAAACCAAAGCGAAAGAAAAGTTTTGTAAAAAAGACGCCACTTTGAAAGAAGATTTGGCTCATAACAAACTGGTGTCGACGTACCTTGAAGAGATCAAGGCGACGTACGCGCGAGATCTTACTTTGAATAGCGGACATCGGATTGATGGCCGAGACTACAAAGACATTCGTCCCATCACCTGCGATATCAATTTATTGCCTCGCGTGCATGGTTCGGCGTTGTTCACCCGTGGCGAAACTCAGGTTTTGGGCACGGTGACGTTAGGCACTTCGGATGACGAGCAGAAGATCGACTCGATCAGCGGAATCTATAATAAGTCTTTCTTGCTCCATTACAATTTCCCTCCCTTTTCGGTCGGTGAGGCGCGTCCCTTGCGTCCACCCGGACGTCGTGAAGTGGGACACGGGTTTTTGGCCGAGCGTGCCTTAGCGTACGTGATTCCTTCGAAAGAAGTGTTTCCGTATACGATCCGTTTGGTTTCGGAAGTGTTGGAAAGCAACGGCTCCTCGTCGATGGCCACGGTCTGTAGCGGCAGCATGGCGTTAATGCAGGCTGGTGTGCCAATTCCAAAGGCGGTTGCTGGCGTGGCGATGGGGTTAATCAAAGAGGACGATAAATATCGCGTCCTTTCTGACATTCTCGGTGATGAAGATCATTTGGGTGACATGGACTTCAAAGTTTGTGGCACGGCCGATGGTATCACTGCCTTTCAAATGGATTTGAAAATCGGTGGCGTCTCCCGCGAGATCATGACTGAAGCGTTGGATCAAGCGAAAGAGGGGCGTTTGCACATCTTGGCTAAGATGAGCGAAGCCATTTCAGTTCCAGCCTTAGAATTCTCGCAATATGCCCCGCGCATTTTCACGATTAAGGTGCGTCCCGAAAAGGTCCGTGAAGTTATCGGATCCGGCGGCAAAGTGGTTCGTGGGATCATTGAAAAAACAGGCGTGAAAATCGACATCGAAGATGATGGAACGATTCATATTGCGTCGGTAGATCAAGATGCCGCTAAGCGCGCGATTGAGATGATTGAAAACATCGTTCAAGAGGCTGAACCGGGCAAAATTTACGAAGGGCGCGTCAGCCGCATTGCGGAGTTTGGTGCCTTTATTGAAATTATTCCCGGAACCGATGGCCTTTGCCATATTTCGGAGCTCGATCATTACCGTGTTCGCCGCGTCGAAGACGTGGTGAAAGAGGGGGATATCATCAAGGTGAAGTGCCTTGAAGTAGACCCGAGCGGTAAAATTCGTTTGTCGCGTAAAGCGTTGCTACCAAAAAATGGTGGTGACGGTCCGAGCAATCCTGAGCCAAGCGGCGGTGGGCGCCCGGAACGTGGCAGTCGGCCAGAACGGACCGAACGCACGGTTCGTACCGAAGAGGCGGTGGCGCCGGTGGAAGCCGGAAGCGAGACCGAAACGGTTACTCCTGAAGGAGGCGTGCGCCCGGAACGGGTTGCGCGCAGTTCAGAACGTGAAGATCGTCCAGAGCGATCGGAACGTTCGGAGCGGCCAGATCGGTCGGAGCGATCGGAGCGGAGTGATCGCCCTGAACGGGCTGCAGAGCCATCGGGAGATCGGCCGACCAGACAGCCCCGAGGTCCGGGAGCTGATTTTGATGCCGAAGACTCTTCACCGGGCAATGAACGTTTTCCAGCAGATCGCGGCGGTCGTGACCGAGATCGTGGCGTAGAACGCGACCGCGGTGGTGATTATGGTAACCGCCGTTCTGTCTCCGACGGACGACAGAGTAGTGGCGGTGGCGGACGCGGTAGAGATACACGTGGCGGCGGTGGTGGCGGACGCGATCGCGGTGGACGCGGCGGTGATGACCGTGGCAATCGTGGCCCTCGTCCAGTTGGCGGTGGCGGCGGGCGTTCTGACGGACGTGGCCCTTCACGCAGTGCTGGCGGCGACCGTGATCGCAGCAGTAGCAGCCGTGAAGGCGGCGGAGATCGCGGTGGGCGTGGGGGATACGATCGCGGACCCGAACGTAGTGGTGGATATGATCGCGCACCGGAACGTAGCAGCTCAAGTAGCAGTTACGATCGGCCAGAGCGTGGTAACTCCGATCGCGGGCCAGAAAGGCCACCGGCTCGGACTTCCGATCGCGGCTACGATCGAGATCGCGGCAATGAGCGCCGACCAGATCGCGATCGCGGTAACGAATCTCGCGGTAACGAAAACCGTGGTAACGACGCTCCGAGAAACGACGCTCCGAGAAACGATGCTCCGAGAAACGATGCTCCGAGAAATGACGCTCCTCGCACTGACGCTCCGAGAAGTGGCGAACGTTCAGAGCGTGGGCCTCGTCACTTTGACCGGGATCGCGCGGGCAATGCCGCTCCGGCAGCGCGGCCACGTCGCGAAAATCCGTTTGAAGAGCCAGAGTTTCAACCACGTGATTACCGCGAGGAGCCACTAGGCTATCCGCCAAGCGGGGATGATGAAGATCGGTAAGGCCGACCACTTACCCGTGGGCATAGAATTCCAGAAGCGAAGATTAGATAACGGACTGACGGTGGTGGCGGAACGCCACCCCTCAGTCCGTTCGCTTTCGGCCGGTGTGTGGGTGAATGTCGGAAGTGCTGCGGACCCGCTGCGGCATGCTGGCGTGAGTCATTTCATTGAACACATGGTTTTTAAAGGGACCAAACGGAGAAGTCCTTTGGAAATTGCGGTGGCATTAGAGTCTCGCGGCGGCGAACTCAATGCGTGGACCGATCGGGAAATGACCTGCTACCACGCTTTCTCTCTCAGTGAAGACTTGCCACTGGTGATGGATCTCTTGAGTGACATGTCTTTGTCGCCAACCTTTCCTGCGGATCAGCTTGAAAAAGAGCGTCACGTTTTATTGCAGGAATTGGCGCAGATAGAGGACTCTCCTGACGACATGATGGGAGATATTTTCTTTGAAATGATTTGGGGCAAACATCCCTTCGGGCGCCCCATTATCGGATCACGCAAAACCATTAAGGCAATTGGAACTAAAGAGCTTTGGGCGCATTACACCAAGCACTACCGCCCCGAAAGTTTAGTGCTTAGCGTGGCCGGAAACTTTGAGTTCAGCGATATGTTTGCCACGGTGGAAAAGTGTTTTGCTTCGCCAAAAACGTCGTCGCGCACGAAGCTGGTGGAAAGAAAAGCCCTTAAGTTTAAATCGAACAAAAAAAGGAAGACATTTAATAGCGATCAAACCCATCTGATGATTGGTTTTGAAACCGTGGGATTTCGTGATCCGGCGCGGTTTGATGGTTTGATTTTGAGTTTTTTCTTGGGCGGCGGTATGTCGAGCCGGCTCTTTCAAGAGGTACGCGAGAAGGCCGGACTGGCGTACTCGGTAGATTGCGATTACATCCCCTACGCTGACTCAGGGGTATTTACGATTCATAGTGCCCTTCACCCTAAGTCGGTGAAAAAATGTGCTGAGATTATAAAGCACGAGCTTAAACGTTTGATGGAGGAACCCCTGTCGAACGCGCAGCTTGAAGTCGTGAAGGGGCAGCTACGAGGTACTATTTTGCTGGGCGCCGATCAAATGGAAGTGCGGCAAGAGTCGTTAGGACGCAATGAACTGGTGTTTGGTCGGTATATTTCGGTGGAGGAAGTGATTCGCGAAGTAGAAGCCGTAACCCCAGCCCGCGTACAAAAATTTGCCCAGAATACTTTCCACAAAAAGAGGGAGGCGGTTCTGCTGCTTGGAAATTTAACTGGAGTGCCGTCGACGATTTCGGTGGCTTGAGAGAAAACTGTGTCGCGAATATTTTATTAAGGAGCATCGTGTGGAAACGATTTCTGTAAACTTAAAAGTGCTATCAACCTCGGCCTCGATTCCCAGCTACCAAACCTTTGGCGCCAGCGGCTGCGACGTTTCGGCCTGCATTGCCGAATCGCTAACGGTGGCCCCGGGACAGCGTCTGGCCGTGCCGACTGGCCTCGCCTTTGAACTTCCGGAAGGGTACGAAATTCAGGTACGTCCGCGCAGTGGTTTGGCGCTTAAGCAAGGTCTCACCGTTTTGAATGCTCCGGGCACGATAGATTCGGATTACCGGGGAGAGCTGAAAGTGATTTTGGTAAACTTGGGACAAGAGTCCGTTACTATCAATTCTGGCGATCGGATTGCTCAATTGGTTTTGGCCGAAGTGATTCGCATGCAAGTTACGGTGGTAGAAATTTTGGGAGATAGTGCGCGGGGCGAGAACGGCTTTGGGAGTACTGGAAAAGAGGCGACCACGCCGCCCCTTTCCCAATAGAAAGCCTTTAGAAACTGACCCCAATCGCAAGGCTAACGCCTTCACCTGGGAATGGACTTAGGCGCGCCTCTTCTTTTAAGTTCTGACCTGCTTGCCAGGAGTATAAAATCACCGAGTTGTTTGAGGCCGTCGCCGGCCCCACTACAAAAGCTGGACTGCGTTCGCCAAAAATGTAGCCAGCGGCTACTGCAATACCTGCTTTCATTTCTTCAGGGTACACGAATTGGCTCATGATCACGTTATCGGTTCTGCCGCTGAAGAACTTGGCGTGGGGTCCTCCGCCTTTTAATGCGCCGGTTACTAAGTCAGTTCGGCCATCATTGTCCATATCAGCGCAGGCGATAGATACGCCACCGCGAAACGCTTCATCGTAAGCCATGTAATTTTCATATTGTACTGGCGTGCCCGTAGTGCCTACGCCGCGCCAGGTTTTAACGTGCGGCCCGCCGCCCGGGCCAGGCGAGGTTACGAGTTCCGCGTGGTGGTCGCCATTGAAGTCACCGAGGGCTACGTAAACCCCACCGCGAAAGGCTTGATCGTAGGCGAAGAAGCTGTGCGTAGTGGTGTTGAAATCGGTAGCACCATCAAAGACTTTAACGTGGGGGCCGCCGCCGGCTCCGGCGCCGGTGATGATGTCTATTTTACCATCCCCATTAAAATCGCCCGTGGCGACGTTTACCCCGCCGGCAAAGCCGGGATAGGGCGCAAAAAAACCAGAGATGGCGAACGATAACCCGCTTTCGCCCGACATGGCGCCCCGGAAGATTCGCACTTCAGAATTTCCGCCCACGACCACATCGGCGATACCGTCACCCGTGACGTCACCGATAGCAACGCTGACCGCCTGAGAATCAAACGCGTAGAAATTGGCAATTTCTACCGGCTGGCGGCTTTCAATGATGCGGTAGATTTTAACTAAGCCGCTGGTTTGGGAGCCCACCGCCAAAAGGCGCAGGCGAATTTTTGGTGGAAAAAACTTTCCGGCTTCGATCGCGTTTTGAAGTTCCTCGACGGCTTCAGCCGCGGGCGGGATGTTATTTCCAAACAACGCGCGCACCATGGGGCCGAACGTAGGGCTCGCCAGAAAGTCGGCCAAAAATTCGGGTTTATTGATGTCTCCAAAAACCGATGGGTTTCTTCCCCGCCCCCAGCCGAAGTTGCTTAGGGAAGAGAGAGAGCCTAAAAGATCGGCCGGCGTTCGGCCAGAGTTAGGCAATCTAGCGTTGGTGGTGTTGATTGGGGCGTTGCCACCCGAGGAGCCGGAGCTACCTGATGTGCCGGTCGAGCCTGAACTTCCCGTAGACCCGCCGTAATTCTTGATAGGGGAGGGAACCGTGCAGTTAGCCGAAGCGCTGACTCGAGACGAATTAGAAGTGAGTCCGTTTACGGTGCAACCGGTATCGTCGATGTTTACGCCTGAGGATTTTGAATTGACGCATCCAGAAAATACGATGAGGGCCATGGCCATTACGCCAACAAGTTGTTTCGACATTTGATGATCTCCAATCAATGTAAAACCAAGGTGAAATGTTTGATTGGCGTCGAGAAGTAGTAATGCAAAGGGGCGTCCAAAGATTGTTGGGCGGGCTAGGCACGCGCTATTGTTCGGGGATTAGACAGCCGGAATACAGGCCACCGGTAGAGATGGTTTATTCACATGGATTCAAGCGGTTAGAGAATTAGCCAAGAGTTATACAAGTTTGACCAGTTTGACAGCAATTTGAACCCAAAAGCGGGGTTAGGAGCGGGTGAAGTAGATGTCCTTAATGCCGAGCTGGGGGTACTTCTTCTGATAAAGACGGACGATGGTGGTCTTAAGCAGTGAGAGTTGCTGCATCCAGATGGCGTCTTTTACTCTGACCACCAAAGTGTGTCCCCGTAACCGGGTGGCTTCAGAGAAAGCGGCCGCAGTCTCTCCCACTACCTCTTTCCATGATAGCAGCGCCGAGTTTTCATCTACCTTTCTTAATATTTCGGGACGGTCTTTAAAAAACAGGTTCAGTAGGGTGCCGAAAGTCTGGGTGGCCTTCTTTTCCCGCCATTTTTTACGGCCAAAGGCCGCCTTTATGTCGCGCCGTCGCATGAGTAGAAGCTCTTGTAGCCGCTCCATCTCAACCCGCTCAGCGTGCGCTTTATGCTCTGCTTCAATGCCGGGTTGGTCAGCGGGCGCTGGAGGCTCGCCTAGAGCCCCGGTATTGACCAAAATGTCATCTTTACTGCCCATTCGCCTTCAGACTAGATCGGGTCGCGATAAAGGTTAAGCTTTCCGTTTTGTTAGCCACAGATTAGTTTAGGGGCCACCAATAATAGGGAGATTAGATAAACGTATGGATAGAAATCTAGCTCTAGAATTTGTGCGAGTGACTGAAGCCGCTGCATTGGCGGTGGGGCGGTGGATAGGTCGCGGTGATGAAAATGCGGCCGACGCGGCGGCAGTCGAATCGATGCGTAAAGCGTTTGAATCGATTCACTTCGACGGCACGATTGTGATTGGCGAAGGCGAACGCGACGAAGCGCCAATGCTCTTTATCGGTGAAAAAGTGGGCCCGGGAAAAGGGCCGCAAATCGATATCGCCTGTGATCCCCTAGAAGGCACTTCAATCACCGCCTTGGGGCGCAGCGAAGCCATTTCGGTAATTGCCGCCGCCGAACGCGGCAATTTTTTGCACGCCCCCGACACGTACATGGATAAGCTAGCCGTAGGGCCGAAAGCAAAAGGGGCAATCGATATTACCAAGGGCCCAACCTGGAATTTGATAAAAATTGCTGAAGCTAACGAAAAGAAGATCGAAGATCTGTTGGTCATCATTTTGGATCGGCCACGGCACGCCGATCTCATTGCGGAGGTTCGTAAAAGCGGAGCCCGTATTCGTCTCATTGGAGACGGCGACGTATCCGCCGCAATTGCCGTGACCCAAGAACACACCGGAATTGATTGTTTGATGGGAATTGGCGGCGCCCCCGAAGGGGTAATTGGGGCCGCCGCGTTGCGCTGTTTAGGCGGTGATTTTCAAGGGGTGTTAAAATTCCGCAATGACTTGGAGCGCAGCCGCGCTAAAGAGATGGGCATCAAGGACGAAAATCGCGTTTACGGCATGGAAGACTTGGCCAAGGGCAACGTAATGTTTATTGCCACCGGAATTACCAATGGCAGCTATTTAGAAGGCGTGCGTTACACCGGTTGGGGGGCCCATACCCACAGCATCGTGATGCGATCGGAAACAGGAACCGTGCGTGAAATCAAATCGTCGCACCGCTTCGATAAGAAGCCGCGATTCGGCTGGTAATGGTTAGGGAGCGTCATGGCTAAGGTCACCAAAGAAAAAGAGATGAGCGTGAGTGCAGAGGCGCTTGCCGATGTAATTTTAGATTTTGAAAATTACCCAGAGATCCTAGGCGAAGTGAAGAAGGCCGTGCCGACCTGGGGCAATGAAAAAAAAGACGCAAAGGTGAACTTCGAATTAGAGGTGGTTAAACGATTTAACTACGATCTTAAATTCGAAATCGATTATCCGGCTAAAATTTCGTGGTCATTGATGAAAAGCGATTTTTTCAAAGAAAATCGCGGGGCGTGGATCATCAAGAAGCTTGGCGAGAAAAGATGCCACGTAACCTACGAAGTAGAAGTGGGTTTCGGTTTTTTGGTTCCGGGTTGGATCACTAAGAAACTAACCGAAGTAAATTTGCCGAAGATGTTGGAGAAGTTTGAATCTGCGGCAAAGGCGAGGGCTTAATGAGCGACGAAGCCGACGATTCTAAGTTTTCTAAAGAAGAAGAGTCGTCTAAAAAAGCCTGGTGGCAAGAGGCGGTAAAAGAGGCCACGCTCAGCGGTTTGGCGACGTTGTTCATGACCGAAGACTCGATCCGCAGCATGCTGCGAGATAAGAAATTTCCCAAAGAGATGGTGGGACTTCTGCTCGATGGCATGGGTAAGAAAAAAGACGATTTTTACGGACTGCTCGTTAAAGAAGTGGGGCGGGTGTTTGCCAAGGTGGATTTGAGTAAAGAGTTCGCGAAATTTTTGGAGACCCATACCGTTGAAGTCTCAGCAAAGCTCACCTTTGCAAAAAAAGGGGATGCCGATTCCACCGTAGCGTCAGACGAAGCTGAAACTAAAAACCAAGGATAATCAAAATGGAAGCCGTTTCCACAGATAAAGCCCCCAAAGCAATCGGTCCCTATAGTCAGGCGATTAAAGTAGGTAATTTTCTCTTTTTAAGTGGCCAAATACCGCTGGATCCCGGTACGGGAAATATGGTGAGCGGTGGCATTACCGAACAGACCGAGCGTGTTTTAAAGAATATTGAAGCGGTGCTCGCGGCACAGAATCTTACGTATAAGCACGTGATTAAGACCACAATCTTTTTAACCGACCTAAGCCATTTTGGAACGGTGAATGAGATCTACGGCAGCTGCTTCACCGCACCCTTTCCGGCCCGTTCTACCGTGCAGGTGGCCAAACTTCCCAAAGACGCCATGGTAGAAATCGAAGTTATTGCCAATTTGGGATAATCTGTAGCTTATGCTTTTAGGCTTAGCGATTCGATTTTTAAGTGCATGCATTCCCTTTGCGACCGGCGCCGTTTTGCTTTCAGGATCGGCGGCTCGGGTGGGTGAAAAAGTTATCACCATTCGAGATATCAACTACTTTGCGGCGATTCATCGCCTTAAAGAAAAAAAATGGGCCGACCCTTTTATACCGTTGGCCGTAGAAGATCTGAAGCGCTACACAAAACGAGCGCTGCTTGAAGAAATGTGCTTTTCCGAAATTAAATCTTTGGAGTTTCAGGGACCAAAACGCAATGAGGCGGTTGATCTAATCTCGTCACAACAGAAAAAAAACCGTAAGCAATGGAGCGAGTTTTTACGGTTCTATGTACGCAGAGACGATCAGGCGGTAGAGATTCTCTTCCGTTCACTTACCGTGGATAAGTTTTTGGAGAAAAAGATGGAGACGCTCACGCCCTTGATTACCGAAGATGAAATAACTCAGTACCTTAGCCAAAATTCGGCCAATCATCAGGAATCAGATAAGGCGACGTTGCGACAAAGCGTGGCGAGACTCTTGCGGCAAGAACGAATGCAAAAGGGGCTGGAGAACTGGCTGGCGTCGTTGCAAAACAAATATTCGGCGGTCACGCTGTTACCGCAGCATGAGTGACGCTAAACCCCTCATTGTTCCTCTACTTCCTGATGACGCCGAAGGCCTCAAAGGCATTGCGCTGCTCTGTTTCCCTGAAAAGTGGACCGCCGCCGACTTTCTTTACTTTTTAAACCATGACCAGCGGGTCGCGGTGGGGTGCCGATCTGCCGATGGAAAATGCTTAATGGCCTATTTTGTTGGGCTTCTCGTGCAGGGAGATTTAGATATCATTTCGATCGCGACCCATCCTGACTTTCGTGGCCAAGGATTGGGGAAACGAATTTTGGAAAGCGTATTGGCCAATAGTGCAGTGAAACGGGCCTTCTTAGAGGTGAGAGTTTCAAATCAGCAGGCCAAAAAGCTTTATGAAGCGTCCGGATTTAAACTGATGGGAACGCGGAAGAAATATTATGGTGGCACCGAAGACGCTCTGCAGTTGCGTTGGCTCAGGGTAAAGGTCTAGTCGCGGACTATCCAACTGCGAATTCGCGGATCGGTGCCTTTGTTTCTGCGGTAGGACGGTAGAGTGGTCGAAGAACAAAACGTACAGATTCGCATTTCGGCGTGAATTGCTCTGGGGGGAATCTCTTTCAGCTCCTCTTCTATAACGAAACGGTCATGATGGAAGTACAGTTTTGCTTCCCGACTTTCCAAATAAGCATCGATATTTCGCCCCTTGGATTTGAAGCTGTCTACGAAATCCTCTTTCACTTCAAAACAACAATCGAGCAAGGCCGGTCCCATCACAAGATGGTAATCGCCCCCTTTTAGCCCCAAGCGATGGGTTGCCTCCCGAGCAATCCCTGCCAGGCTTCCGCGCCAGCCAGCGTGCACGGCGGCGATTTTCTGATCCGTGAAAAACAGCAACGGAAAACAGTCGGCCGTAAAAACTGAGATTTCGACGCCTGACTTAAAGCTGAATCCGCCGTCGGCCGCCGCCAGAGTTTGGCGGTGAACGGACGGGTCAATGATTTCGATGAGATGGTTGCCGTGAACCTGAGTGAACAGGGGGGCGGTTTTTCCCTTAGCTTCGATCGCAAAGCCCCAGCGGATTGACCCATGACTAAAATTTTGGAGAAACGAATTCATCTGTCCATAGTCTCAAATAGATTTAGAGCTTCGTCAAAAACGGCGGGACGTCGGGCGGTAAAAGTGAGCACCTTTCCGGTGGAGGGGTGGGTGATTGAAAGCATTTCGGCATGAAGAAAGGTAGTCTCAATTTTTTCTAAAAAGGCCTTGATCGGTTCAACCAGCGGCAGATTCTTTACCTGGCGCTTACCGCCGTAGGTGGCGTCGCCCACAATCGGAAATTTAGCCTCGGAAAGGTGAACGCGTAGTTGGTGCGTGCGTCCGGTTTTTGGAAAAAGTTTTACCCAGGTAAAATGAGAAAAATTCTTTTCGGCTTTCCATTCAGTCACCGCATCGCGGCCGTGGGCGGTGCGGGTGCTCATTTTCTTACGATTAATGTTATCGCGTCCGATCGCGCTCTTATAGCGTCCCTGCGGCCCCATTTTTCCCCAGGTTAGGGCCTCGTACTGTTTCGACGTTTGCCGGTCTTTAAACTGAGCACTGATAATTTCTAAGGCGGTCCGGTTTTTGGCGATGCAGATCACCCCTGAGGTGCCACGGTCTAAACGGTGAATGATTCCTGGGCGATCGGTGTCCTTAAAATCAGAGAAGCTTGAGTGATTGCGCAGGTGGTGCATCACGTAATTCACAAGGGTCGGGCCGTGGTGGCCGGCGCCCGGATGAGTCACTACGCCCTGGGGTTTA
>JAYSWN010000110.1:0-4222 GCA_043718025.1 Pseudomonadota bacterium | reverse complement strand
AGCGCCTCCGACTACCTAAGCGAGAAACATTTTTTTCGTGATGGCCACAGCAATGAAATTAATAACACGCGCCAACTGGTGATGCGTCTGCGCCTAGTCCATCGGCGGCAGCCGGGCCGTTCAAGCGTGGTCTACAATGGCAAAGGATCGCTTAGCGAGCTGGTTGACTCCTGTCTTGCGAGCGCCAACGGATCTTCTCCGGATCCGTGGTTCAAATTTCCACTGTGGCGCCGCCACTTAGAGAATCCGATTCAACACAACGGAGAAAATGCCGCAATCGCTTCTCAGTTTTCTGCGCTTGAGCAAGCCCCGCTGCTGTTCGATGAAGAGTACCTGCGCGAGAGCCATCGGTTACAAATTTTTCAAAAGAACGAAAAGAATGCGCTGTATCGCGAGGGGCACCGGATTTCTGCTAAGTACTCGTTGCTGAACAAATCTGCGGCGGGCTTTTTTTGGACCAGAGACGCTCGTTCGCGGCGGCTGGGAACCGAAAACCCTACGGCGTGGGTTAAAGCGCTGCATGCGCACAGCCAGTATTTGAAAGAGGCCGCAGATTGGGACGGCGAATCCAGCGCCTTTTATTTATTGGCTCCCGCGGTCGTCGTGCAGCTTTTAAAATCGTTGGCTGAGTCGCTGCGATCTGATTTCGCTCACGCCGGTAAAAGCCGATCTCTGGAGTGGCTGGGCACCGAAGTGTTTTCTCCCATGCTATCGATTGCCGATGAAGCCCAGTTCGAAGGCTCCGCGTACTGCTTTCCCTTTGATGGTGAGGGCGTTTCTATCTCGCGAAATGAGGTCGTAAAAAACGGGGTTCTGCAGACACTGTTTTTCGATACCTACTGGGGGGCTCATCACAATCGGGCCAGCACCGGCAGTTGTTTGGATCGCGGCTTAAGTCCCTGGCCAGAAATTGGAGCCCGCTGTTTCACCGTGGCCCCTTCGGCGTACACCTTAAAAGATTTATATGGAGCCTTGGGCGAGGGGGTTCACCTCACCCAAATTAGCCACTTTCAAGCAAGTGATCTGGTGTCGGGTTCCTTCACCCTGTCGGGGTCCGGCTGGCGCGTGGAAAAAGGGGTGCCGGTTCAGGCCATTCACGGTGTTTATATGACCGGAAATCTATTCGACCTCTTTCGTTCGGTAATTGCGGTGGGCGACGATCTCGACCTCTTTGGCCGCTTCGCAAGCCCGTCACTTCTGGTTGAACTTTCAGAATAAACCACTTTAAACCCTAGCGCGTCGCGTCGCGGATTGCGTGGGTTCCCTCACGATTACCCTCTAATTTGCCGATAAGCCTGAGAGCTATCTGATGAGGGACTTTTTATGCCTGTAGTAATAGAAGCCTTTGCTCAAACTGACATTGGGCTGAAACGAAAAATAAATCAGGATGCATTTTTGAAAGACGATGGCCTTGGCTTGTACGTAGTTGCCGATGGCATGGGTGGGCACAAAGGGGGCGAAGTCGCGAGTCGTCTGTGCGTAGAAACCATTCGCGATTATTGCCAGGCGCATCCCAAGGAAGGGGGGCGCGACGTTTTAGACCACGGCATTAATCAGTCGTGCGCCGCGATCTATAAGACCTCGCGTGAGAATGAAGAGCTGGCCGGCATGGGAACCACCGTAGCGGCCTTATATTTTCAAGCTGGTGTGGTGCACATCGGCCAAGTGGGTGACAGCCGGGTCTATTTAATGACCGCCGAAGGGGTGTGGCAGGTTACCGAAGATCATTCGCTACTTAATGAAGAGATCCGTGCCGGTCGACTCGCCGCAAATCAAGTGGCGGCCTATCAATTTAAGAACGTGATCACCCGCAGCGTGGGTTACGAAAGTCACGTTGTAGTCGACGTCTACCGTCGAGTCGTGAAAGTAGACGATACCTTTTTACTTTGTACCGATGGACTATCCGGTCTGGTGAACATCAAAGAGATGTGGGAGCACGTTTACCAGGACGGCATGGCTAACGGACTTCAGAATTTGGTGCGCCTGGCCAACGCTCGCGGGGGAGATGACAACATCACCGCGGTGGTGGCTCGTGTGATGTCGATCTGAGTCAGGGCCTTCAGTCACGGGTTGCGGCATCTGCCAACCTATTGGTACAACAAGGGGCTTAGGTATTTAGGATACGTACAGTTAAGAGTTAGAAAGTAGAGGTTCTTACGCAACGTTTTGGCTTCAAACAACGGTGGCGAGATCGCTTTGTCACTTTAATGATCATTCCCGAGCGCACGCGCCAAGTCCATCGCTTGGTGTTGCCATTCTTTCTGCTTAAATTGGGTTTTGTAATCGCATCGCTCGCCCTGGTTTTTCTGGTGGTGGTTGGCATGGACTACGTGCACATTTTAGGACGCATGGCAGAAAATAAGCGGCTCAAGGGAGAGAACTTCAAGTTACGGCAAGAGATTCAGCTGATTAAGAACAAGGTTGATTCGATGGATAGCACGATTGAGCGCGTAAGAAATTACGCAAAGAAACTGCAGCTGTTGACCGGCCAAGGAGAAAAAGGGGGGCCGTTGCCAGTAGGCGGACCTATTGAAGAAGACGTTCGGCGCGCGCCGGCGGCGGGCTCCCGAGGAAAACGGCGATCCGCCCTATCGCCAGAATTCGAAGCGCCGGCCGAGGGCGAGAGTAGCTTGCCACCAACTGGCTCGCTCGATGAGAAGGTCGACAAGCTACAAACGGTGAGTGTTAGCGCGGAACGTGAACTCACCTATCTCGAAAGTTATTTGATGGCCCAGTCTGCGGTGATGTCGGCCACTCCGTCACTGCTACCGATTACAGGGTGGATAACCTCTGCGTTTGGTTACCGTCGTCATCCATACGACGGCACGCTTCGCCTGCATTCTGGGGTGGATATCGCCGCTGAACCCGGCACGCCCATTCGCGCGCCGGCCACCGGCACCGTGATTTATTCGGGCTACCGCGAAGGTTATGGAAAAGCGATCGTCATTGATCACGGTTACGGCATTCGCACCCTATTTGCCCACAACTCTCGCCTTTTCGTGCAAGGCTCGCACAAAGTTCGCCGCGGTGAAATCATTGCCGAAGTAGGCTCTACTGGCCATTCTACCGGCCCCCATCTGCACTACGAAATTCGTAAAAACGGCGTACCGGTAAACCCGGTCACCTTCTTCACTCGAAGCCGCTTCTAGTCCCCTCTCCTAATTTTATTGCTCACCGTTGGTCCCAAATGAGCATAGCGCGACCAGTCGTAGAAATTGTTGCGGCAGGCGCTAAAATATCACCCATGAAAAATAGTCAGCTGGGTAAGATATTTCTATTGGTTTCATTTTTTTTCGTGAGCGGGGCCATGGCGGCGACAAAGGACTGCCAGTGGTTGAACCGGTATTACTACGAGAGCCTATGTAGCCTCTATAAATATGAACCCAAAGAAGTGCGAGACGACGCCAAGTTGGACGCCCACAACTTTGCCCGCCAAGGGGTTTGCGCTGGCGAGATGGTCTGCAAAGAAAAATGGTCTTACGAAAAAGTAGAATTCAATAAGGGCAAACTAGAGAAAAAAACGGTGGAGCTCGATGCGGGGGTTTATCCCATTAACTGCGTCGCTAAAAATCCCGGCCCCAGCGCTGACGATCAAACCTGCGAAGGGGTGACGGTCGAAAAGTGCGTTGAAGACCATTTAAAGAACCTTGCCGGCGCCATCAGTGACAAGAGTACCGAAGGCAATGAAACGGTCCTCCAGCGGAATTACCTCAATCAAAATTTGACCGGGCCAAAAGCCCCTCGCAAAAAAGACGCGGAAAAAGGC
Organism: Pseudomonadota bacterium; assembly: GCA_043718025.1. Lineage (GTDB taxonomy): Bacteria > Bdellovibrionota > FAC87 > UBA2466 > UBA2466 > JBGSST01. The sequence continues at coordinate 456 of JAYSWN010000110.1, read as the reverse complement.
AATAAACCTTCTGATATCCCGGCTCACAAATAAGGATTGACCATGAAAACAACCAGCCTAATTTTTATGCTACTACTCGATGTCTCCCTTTTTGCGGCAGACTTTAAGAAAGACGATAAGGCGATGGTGCCCCAGGCCTCCATTTACCTGAGCAAAGAGACCGAAAAAGAAATCTTTGCGCAAGTTCAGGGCGGCACCCAACCTGGCGCAAAAAAAGTTCAAGCCACCTTCACCTGTAATTTTGGTGAAGCGGGCTATACCGAGAAAGAGAAAGCCCGGGTTTGTACCCTGCAGGTTATTCGGCCCACGCCTAATTAGTTCCTGTCGGGAAATGAAAATATCCGTCCGAAGGGCGGTCCTAAATTTCTTCCCGACCGGAACGTGTCCTGAGGCGCAGCCGAAGGATCTCGTTGTACCCGGCAGAGCCGTTCTTGAGGCACGCTCGCCTGTGCCCAT
>JAYSWN010000109.1:0-10650 GCA_043718025.1 Pseudomonadota bacterium | reverse complement strand
CCGGATTGGGCGGCACCTCAAGGCTTTTAAAAACTGCCGGAGTGTCCCACTCAGGATGCGCAATGACTTTAGCGAGGCTCGACGCAAGCTCTTGTTTTAATTCTAAAAAAGGCAAATGAAACTTCCCTTAGAGGCGCTTAACTATTCAAAATAATAAGGCTTTAACTTAAACGATTGCCGGAGGCGTCGCAACGGCAACCTTTTTGACCCCGCGGCGGCCAAAGCGGTCGATGAGAATCTCTTGCGCTCCGCGCAAAGTGCCCATGGGGTAGGGCAGCTCGGCATGAAACGAGGTGGGCAAGAGGTAAAGCCCGTTGTGACGAGTGCGGGTTTCCAGGGTTGCCATTTGGTAACGCGCGGTCACGTTATGCCATAAGCGAGGTTCAAGCTCGGCGCGGCTCTCATCACGAGAACAAGAGTCAAGCGACATCGGAAATTCAAACGATCGCACTTTCTCAGGTAGCCAGGGCACTAAGCGGGTAAAGCGTTTCACCGACTCACGCATTTGGGTAAGCGCCATGTCGAGATCGAAGGGAAAAAGCAGCGGGGCTTCGGCGTATACGGAGATTTCGTCGGTTTTTTCGTCGTGCGAGATGTCGAATGACCACACTTCGGTTTCGCTGTCGGGAATTTCATCCGCATCGGCCCATAGGCACATGTCTTTTTGACGTTCGCTAAGGGCGTCTTTTTCTAAGGTCATTCCAAAGCCAAAAAAGCCGTGGCTCGGGGTAGAAATATTGATTCCTAAAAACTCATTGAGATCAAAGCCGCCGGCTTTCCATTGTTGAATTTCCAAATAACTTGGCGCCAAGATCCAGGTGCGGCTGACCAGCGGCTGACCAGCGGCAAACTCAAAGGAATATTCGCCCGAACGCAGTTTCGTAATCTTCTTGAGCGGCGATTCGGAAGGTAAGTAATGAAAAACGGTGGTCTGCGGTGGCGCCACCTCATCCAATGAAACCCAACTGAGTTCGGTTAACCGAAAAGCGGCTTCGACCAATCTTTCGGGCGACAGGGTGCCCGAGCGACCGAGCCGGCTCCACAGCACCGAGCCCACCTCAAAGACCTCGGGAAATTTTTGGAAGCAGTAACGGATCTGGCTCTCTTCAGAAGTAGAGAGTTGCCCCCAACGGGGAGGGGTGAATCCATATTTCTGGCGGACATGCTCAGGGCTCCAGACAATATCGCGTTTGGGCGTGCGAATTTCGGCTGAGAACGGCGGTTTGGGATCTAACCCCAGCTTTTCGCGCAAAGCGTGCGGAATGGCTAGGGGACGGGTTTTAGTGTGAAGGCGCACCCAACCTAGGCGAATTTCTGGCGACTTCTCGTTACGGGCCAGTTCAGAAAACTGGCGCAGCAGCCAAAGTGCGGCCACTTCATCGCCAACTACTACGCAATCAAATTCGGTCCATGACACTTGCCATTACCCCCGCTGTTCACGAAGATAATAACAACAGGAGAACTGATGCGCTATTTTCTTCTCATCGAGTTAGGGTTTGCCCTTTGTTTTGCTGGGCGCAGCTTTGCCAAAATTGAATCACGTCCAACCTATCTGCTCCCGACCACTTGTGCCGAGCTGATGCCCGACGCCGAGCCGTACATAGGTTTTATGGAGGCCGTGGCCTTAGGCGGAGCCGAAACGGATCGTAATTTTTCGAAGCGGGTTTTACGTATCTTAGCGCTGCGTGCCAAATTAAATGAGGTTTCGGAGCGGGCGCGCGACGCCAATCCCATTGATCATTTGGTGGAGAAAGCGTTGTGTTTTTACCGCGAACAAAAGGAGCCGCTGCGGCCGGTCCCCTTTGATGATCCGGCTTTCACCAAGTACCTTAAAGAATCGATGCGGGAGTTAGAGCTTAAGGTGGAGGATGCGGTTTATCAGACTGAGCTTGAACGGGTGCAACGCCGGCATTACGAGCTGCAACTACAAAAAAATCGTGACCTGGTTGAAGATCTTCGCAACGAGGCCGAGACGCAGGCTAATCGTTCCTTTCAGCGTCTTTCTTCATCCGCTCAGCAAAAAATAAAAAATCAATAATTTGTCTTAAGAAATTGGCTTAGATTAAAAGTGACCTCATGGCTAAACGCAAAAAAGCTCATTCCGCCGCTAAAGCGCCTAAGAAAAAAAAGCTTAAGAAAACAGACAAAGATCTGGTGCCTTTTTTAAGGGAAATTGCCGTGGGCGCCGGCAAAATTTTACTGAAGCATTTTCGTAAGCCAATTAAGATTCAGAAAAAAGACGGAGCCGGCATCGTTACCGAGGCGGATCACCGATCGGAAGAGTATTTACTGGCGCAAATCAAAAAACATTTCCCCGACAGCGAAATCATTACCGAAGAGAGTGGCCTCCATAAAAAAGAGGGCAGCACCTACCGTTGGATTATGGATCCGCTGGACGGCACATCTAACTTTGCGCACGGATTTCCCTGGTTCTGCGTTTCAATCGGAGTGCAGCGCAATGACGAGCTTGTTGCCGGGGTGATCTATCACCCCTGTTTGGAAGAACTATTTTGGGTTGAGAAGGGTCGGGGCGCATTTTTGTGGGATAAATTTGGCAAGCATCGCCTTTCGGTTTCAACCACCGCTAAAATTGAAGACGCAATGTTAGGCACCGGTTTCTATTATTTTAAAGGCATGGAACTCAATGATGAGGTGGAGCGTTTTGGCCGAATGAGCGAAAAAGCCCGCGCCGTGCGTCGACCGGGAGCGGCGGCTTTAGATTTGGCGTACGTTGCCTGTGGCCGGTTTGATGGTTTTTGGGAACGCGGGCTCTCCGCTTGGGACGTTGCCGCGGGAATGTTGCTAATCACCGAAGCGGGTGGGCGCGTGAGTGATTACGCCGGTGGCGTGGCCAACGTGGAAGGCGCTGAGATTCTTGCCTCAAATGGCGTTATCCACGAAGACATTAGCCACATATTGCTGACGTAATGAGGAGATAGCGACCTTGGGCTAACGCTTCGCGCTACAATGTCCTCAAGCTTATGGCGGTCTATCGCCGATAAGATGGCGATGAGTCAGCCTAACGATCGCATTTGGATTCTTTTGGTGCAAAAAAGCCCAAAGGGTCCTTTCACATTTCCTGAGGTGAATGCCCTTCTGGAGAAGGGGATCATTCGGCGCAATGACTTGGCCTTGAAGATGGAATTGAAAGAGCCTGGCCCGGACGGAAAAAAGGTAGGCGGGAACTGGAAAATTTTGTGGCAGTACGCTGAGTTCGATCGCCGTCAAGAAGAGCCAAAAAAGATTGAAGTAGCCGCCAATGAAATGTCGTCTCTCTATCCCGCGCGCGAAGGTGAAAGGCGCCGGGCCGCCGACGACTCAGTCAGAGCCGAACAAATTAGCGAGTTGCTACCTGAAGAGCTCAGTGACATTCACCCCGAAGATCTCATTGGCAAGACCAGCCGTGAAATGCACCACAATGAAAATGCAACCGCCGCTGAGATTTCTTTTAACAGCGATTCGGTTCGCCCAACTGAAGACGAGCGACAAGTACCGAAGTGGGTTGTTGCTTTGATTGCCATTGCCATCGGTGGCGGGTTTTACAGTTGGTTAAACCATCGCGCAAATTCTTCGGACAGAAGAGCCTTACCTCGCGCCACGGCTGACTCCGACGGAAGCGCCGAAGGCAACCGGGCGGCCAGTCCCAAGCGCGGAATGTCGGCCGCGGTTAGAAAAAATTTTAATCCCGCGGGGCGACGTCCGACCGCCAATTTGCCTAAGCACGAAACTCGCGCCGACGAACCGCCAACTGCTCGCGACCCCGAACCAAATCGCTACGAGGAGAGCCCACTCGATCGCGCGGCGCCACAAATCGACGGCGACAAGGGCGAAGTGGCAAACGACAGCCCCGATGAGAATAAAGAGGCGGCGGCTGCCCCTTCCGCTGACGAATCTGGCGAACCCGAAAATGAGGCCCCGAAAGGCAATCGTCGTCCTGCGCGCAAGGCAAAGGAGGCGGTTTCGGAAGAAGAGGCACCCAGCGAGGCCAATGATTCCGCGGCCGTACAAGAGCCGGCCGCTGCCAGCGACAACGCCGATTCCGATTCCAACTAATCCCCAAAAACAGCGGTAAATTTGTGCTATAGGCTTAGGGAGTGAGCCCCGTTTCGCCACTTTTAATCCACTTCGAATCTGAGTTGTTTCGCTGCCTCGGCGCGCAGTTAAACGACGCCTATTTCATTGTGGCCTGTTCGGGGGGAGTTGATTCGGTAACCCTTTTGCACCTGGCCGCCCAAGCCCTTGACCACGAACGGATTACGGTGGCCCATTTCGATCACAATCAGCGCGGTCGGGCTTCATCGGCCGACGCGCGGTTAGTAAAAAATCTTGCCCAAAAATTGAAACTGAAATTCAAGACCGCAAAATTTACGGCAAAACGAGCCTCAGAAAATCAACTGCGGGAAGCCCGGTTAGCTTTTTTGGAAACGGTGGCGCGGGGGGTTGGAAAGAAGAGGGTTTTTATTTTGACCGCTCACCATCGTGGCGATCAGGTAGAAACGTTCTTCTTTAGGCTACTCAGGGGCAGCGGTGTGCGCGGCCTCGTAGGCATCCGGCCGGTGCAGGGCAGGTTGGTAAGGCCATTGCTAGGGCTTTCTAAAAAAGTGCTTTTATTACACGCCACTGAGCAAAAATGGAAATGGCGCGAAGATGCCTCGAACCAAGAAACCGCGTTTTTCAGAAACCGAATTCGTCATCAACTGTTACCGAAGTGGTATGAGCTTACCGAGAGTTTTGGTGGGCCGGCCGCTTGGGACGAGCGCTTTTCACACTTGCTCGAAGAACTGGAAGAGACTGAAGCTGCGATTGGTGCCGTGGCCCAGGCCAGTTTGCGATCGCTCTTCGTAACTACCCCGTACTGGACTCGTCTTACCGTTGCCAACTTCTGCGCCCAGATTGAATTTTGGCAACGGGCGCTATTGCGAAATCTCTTTCAGGAGATGGGATTGCCGGCTTTGACTCGCGCCGAGACCATGCGGCTGTGCGCCTTCTTAAAAAAGGGAAAGGGAAAAGCTGAGCTGTCTAATGGCTGCGACGCGGTGGTTTCACAAGGGTACGCCTTTATTTCGGTGCGCGGCCAAGCGTTGCCGCAGTTTTCAATTCCGGTTTCAGCCGGGGTAGAGATGCGAAATTTAAGGGTGGGCGATCGTTACCGCGGCAAACCGTTGGCCGATCGATTAAAGAAAGCCAAAGTACCGCGGCCAGAGCGAGCGCTTTACCCGGTATTGGCGCCGAACCATAGTTCTGAAATCATCTGGCACCCCTTGTCAAAAAAGCGCAGCCAATTCGGAGCTAATTTTAAGCCTTCGTTTGACGCCACCTGGTACCGCGTATCACCCTGATATTTCTTTAGTTTACCCGCCGCGTTACGTCCGACTGAGTTTCACCCAAAACCGATCCTTAAGGCCCCCGCGCCCAACCACCGATAACTCTGGTGGGAGCGTAACAAGCAATGAAGAACTCTCAGAAAACAATCTTTGCGTGGTTTTTACTGGCGATGGCGACCGTGCTTTTATTTCAAACGGCGCGCGTTCAAAAGCCAGAACGGCGAATACCGTTTAACAAATTCGTGGACGCCGTAAAAAGCGACCAAGTAGAATCGGTCACTTTCAAGACCCACGGAAAAATCGAAGGCAAATACAAACCTTCTGCGGGGGACCCCAATCCGGTATTTGAAACGGCGGGCGACACCAACGCTGAGTTTTATTTAAAACTGCTGGCGGAACACAACATCACCCCAAATTACGATATCGAAGATCAAAACCCAATTTGGGTGCAGTTTTTATTGGGCTGGGGCCCAATGTTGTTCTTCGTCGTGCTACTTCTTTTCTTTCTTCGCCAGATTCAGGCTAGCGGCGGCAAGGCGATGCAATTTGGTCGCTCGAAGGCGCGTCTTTTGACCGAGGGCAACACTAAGACGACGTTCGCCGATGTGTCCGGCTGCGATGAAGCCAAAGAAGAATTGAAAGAGATCGTAGACTTTCTGCGCGATCCCAAAAAATTTACCAAGCTCGGCGGAAGAATTCCTAAAGGGGTTCTTCTGGTGGGTTCTCCGGGAACTGGAAAAACCCTTCTCGCCAAAGCCGTTGCCGGTGAGGCCATGGTGCCATTTTTCAGTATAAGCGGTAGTGACTTCGTGGAAATGTTTGTGGGCGTAGGCGCTTCCCGCGTACGCGACCTTTTTGAACAGGGCCGCAAGCACGCTCCCTGCATTGTTTTTATCGATGAGATCGACGCGGTAGGCCGCCAACGTGGTGCCGGCTTAGGCGGCGGACACGATGAACGCGAACAGACCTTAAACCAGCTCTTAGTTGAGATGGACGGTTTTGACTCCAAAGAAGGCGTGATCTTAGTCGCCGCGACCAATCGTCCCGACGTTTTAGATCCAGCCTTGTTGCGGCCCGGACGTTTCGATCGCAACGTTGTGGTGAATAAGCCCGATGTTCGTGGTCGCGCCGGAATCTTGAAAGTTCATACCCGCCGCGTGCCGATGGACAAGGACGTCATACTCGAGACCATTGCTAAGGGAACGCCTGGCTTTGCGGGCGCCGATCTTCAGAATTTAGTGAATGAAGCTGCTTTGATGGCCGCCCGTAAAAATAAAACCACCGTCAGCATGTCAGATTTTGAAGAAGCTAAGGATAAAGTGCTGATGGGCAAAGAACGCCGAAGCATGATCATTGGCCCCGAAGAGAAAAAGGCCATTGCCTACCACGAGGCGGGTCATACGATTGTGAATAAGTTTCTGCCCGGTCTTGACCCGGTTCATAAAGTGACGATCATTCCGCGAGGAATGGCGTTGGGTCTGACCCAAACTCTGCCGGAAGAAGACCAGCTGACGCTTTCTAAAACCAAGGCCGAAAATATGATTGCCTTCCTGATGGGGGGAGCGATTGCCGAATCCTTGGTGTTTGGGCAAAAAACAACCGGGGCCGGAAATGACATTGAGCGCGCCACTGAACTAGCTCGCCGCATGATTTGTGAGTGGGGCATGAGTGATGCCATTGGTCCGGTGGCGATTGGTAAGAAAGAGCAAAATATTTTCTTAGGGCGCGAGATGAACCAAACCAGCGGCATAAGCCAGAAGACGGCGGAGCTGGTGGATTTTGAAATTCATCGTATCGTCACCACCAATTACGAGCGCGGCGCCCAGATTCTTCGCGGCAACTTAGACCTGTTACACCGCATGTCGGCGGCGCTGCTAGAGCGCGAGAGTTTAGATCGTTTAGAAATCGACATGCTCGTTGAAAATCGCACTCTGCCTGCCTTGCCGATGCCGGTAGGGGGATCGGGCAGTTCGGGTTCGCCGGTGCCGACACCAGAAAGACAAGAGAGCATTCCGGTGTCGATGCCATTAAAGGGCAAAGCCGGCGTTGCCTAAACCACCTTTTTTAGAGAAAACCCCGTCCGCTTTGCGGGTGGGGTTTTTTTTTGCTTGGAATCGTAAATTCATTCATTCCGATCGAAAATTCCGCTAACAAATCCCGCCCTTTTCGACGATAAAGTAAGGTAAACCCATTTCTAACTATGGTCCAATTTTTCGAAAACGTACGCGAAATCCTCAGATGGCAGGACTGCATTGATATCCTGCTTGTCTGTGTCATTGTTTATCGCGTTTTGCTTTTGATCCGCGGCACTCGCGCCGTGCAGATGCTGACGGGTTTTGGCATTATTCTTATTTTCTATTACGTTGCCGATCGCTTCCGCCTTCACACCCTGTATACGATCTTAGATAAATTTTTTAATAACCTGATTTTGATTTTGATCATCGTCTTTCAAGATGAGATTCGTAAGGCTCTAACCCAGGTGGGTCGCAACCCCTTCTTTACCAGCACCAACACCATCGAAGAGGTTTCGATTTTGGAAGAGATCTGCCAAGCCGCCCACAATTTGGCCCAAGCCCGCATCGGTGCCTTAGTGGTGCTCGAGCGTGAAACTGGATTAAAGAACTATATTGAAGCCGGAACAGTTTTAGACTCACGGGTGACCTCTGATTTGATATTGAGCGTTTTTCATCCCACTTCGCCCATTCACGATGGGGCAATCATTATTCGTAATTCTCGCGTCTCATCGGCCGGCTGCTTGCTCCCCTTGTCGCGCGACCCGGCGGTGCAAAAAGAATTTGGCACTCGTCACCGGGCGGCCTTGGGTATCACCCATGAAACTGACGCCGTGGTGGTGGTCATTTCGGAGGAGCGGGGCGAGATTTCACTCGTTCATCACGGTACGGTCATTCGCGATTTAAATTTGGAGACGCTTCGTCATCAGCTGTTCGAATTGTTGGGGCTGAAACGTTTTGAAGGCCGTCAGCTTGAGCAGGGGACGCCATGAGCTTCACTACCGTAAAGCGAATTGTGGGCAATAACCACGGTGCCCTGGCTTTTAGCGAAAGCCTGGCCCTTAAGGCCGTGAGCTTGCTCCTAGCGTTGATTCTCTGGATCACCGTATTGGGTTTTAAAAAGGAAGAGCTGAAAAAGAATATCAAGCTTGAGCCTTTGCTGCCGCCCGGCATGATGATCGTGAATAAGTTGCCATCTTACATTCAATTCAGCGTTTCTGGCCCGCGGGTGTTGCTTAAGAACGTTGAAAAGAAAGACGTTCCAATTCGTCCCGACTTGCGCCACACGCGCGACAACACCGTAGTGCTGACGGTGAGTGAAGACCTGATTGGTGATCTGCCTAATGGCGTGCGGGTGACCAGCTTTTTTCCGCCGACCATTGTCATCCGGCTTGAAGAGGTGACCGAGAGTTATATAACCGTAAAGCCAACTCTTCGCGGACAGATTGCTGACGGCGAAGAGATTTCTATGGTAAAGGCATGGCCAGGGAAGGTGGCGGTTGCCGGCCCAAAGAGTCTGCTGGCGCAATTGGAGGCAGTGGGAACTGAAACCATTGATGTGACCGGACTTTCTGGAACCAAAGAGGCAGTGGCCACGGTTGAAGTTGACGCCGAACAAGGTTTTCGGCTTTCCCGCGATCAGGTGGTGAAGGTAAAAATCACCACTAAAAAAGTAAAGTAGGGGTAATCACCGCATGGGAAAGCTTTTTGGAACCGACGGCATCAGAGGCATTGCAAATCAATTTCCCATGACGGCCGAAGTGGCCATGGCAATCGGCCGGGCCACGGGATACCTTTTTTTCGAACGCCAGAAGCGTTTCGGCACCAGCACCAAGGTTGTTATCGGCAAAGACACTCGTCTGTCGGGCTACATGATTGAAAATGCGCTGTCGGCGGGTTTTTGCTCGATGGGGGCCCAGGTTTTTCTCGTCGGCCCTTTGCCCACTCCGGGCATCGCTTTTTTGACGCGCAGCATGCGGGCCGACGCCGGTATCGTGATCTCGGCCAGCCACAACACTTACCAATACAACGGCATTAAGATATTCGACCGCTATGGCTACAAGCTGCCGGACGCGAAAGAGACCGAAATTGAAGAGATCATGGGCTCCGAAGAGCTCGAAAAGTTTCGGCCCACCATGGAGAATATCGGCCGCGCCGCTCGTATTGACGATGCCATTGGCCGCTACATTGTATTTATCAAAGACACCTTTCCTCAAGACCTCACATTAGACGGCATTCGTATTGTGCTGGATTGTGCCCACGGGGCCGCCTACAAAGTGGCCCCCATTGTTTTTCAGGAGCTTGGGGCCGAGGTTTTCGCGCTCAATACCAATCCCAATGGTAAGAACATCAACGACCAGTGTGGCGCGGTCTATCCCCAGCAGATGTGCCGTTCGGTTCATGAGCACCGCGCGGAGATAGGGATTGCCTTAGATGGCGACGCCGATCGCTTGATTTTGAGTGACGAGACCGGCGAAGTGGTCGATGGCGATCAGATCTTGGCGATCTGCGCCTTGGACATGTTGAAATCGGGCACCCTGAAAAAGAACACCGTGGTGGTAACCCCGATGAGCAATATGGGGCTAGATCAGGCCATCCGCAATGCCGGGGGCAAGACCATCTGCGCGCAAGTGGGCGACCGCTATATCGTTGAGACCATGCGTAAAGAGAATTTAAACTTAGGCGGCGAACAATCGGGCCACGTGATTTTTTTAGATCACAACACGACTGGCGACGGTATGATTGCCGCGCTGAGAATCCTTTCGATCATGAAGCGTACCGGTAAGCCGTTGTCAGAGTTGAAAAATCAGATGCTTCAGTTTCCGCAGGTGCTTGAAAACGTTTTTGTTCGAAACAAAGAAGATTTGAAGACCTTCCCCAAGATCGTCGACGCCATTAAAAAGGTGGAGAAAGAGCTTGGCCAGAACGGCCGCGTGGTGGTCCGCTACTCAGGCACCGAACCCCTGGCGCGCGTGATGGTGGAAGGTGAAAACCACGCTAAAATCCGCGAATACGTAAACGACATTGCGAGCACTATCCGCGCGCAGTTGGGGTAACCAGGCATGAAACCCGTCCTCTCTAGCGCAGAGATGGCACAGGCTGACCGTTACGCCATCGACACCTTAAAAATTCCGGCTTCCATTTTGATGGAGCATGCCGCCTTGGCTTTAGCCGACGCGATCAGTCTGCGTTTTTCGGACCTCACTCTCTTCCCCGGCGTTGTCGTGGCGGGAACGGGCAACAATGGGGGCGACGTGCTGGCGGCGGCGCGAATTTTAGTCGGGCGAGGCGCTTCGCTTCAGGTTTTTCTGGTG
>JAYSWN010000108.1:0-1670 GCA_043718025.1 Pseudomonadota bacterium | reverse complement strand
AAATTGTTGCCGGTAGCGCCAATAATCAGCTCGCCACTCCCGAATGCGGTGACGAACTTTTTAAAAAAGGGATTCTCTACGCGCCTGACTACGCCATTAATGCGGGTGGTTTGATGAATGTTTCGATCGAGTTCGAAGGGTATGACGAAACGCGGGCCAACCGCATGATCAAAAACATTTACTACGCGATGAAAACCATTTTCGCGCATTCTACAAAAGAGAATTTGCCCGAATACCGCTGCGCGGATCAAGTGGCCGAAAAACGCATTCAGGCCATTAGCCGCCTGCGCAACCGTTATATGGGAGACTCTAAGCCGCAGTTTCCCGGGCGAATTGTTCGTCGTTAAAATTCAACGCGTTGCGTACGTATTCATTACAGAAAGTTCGTTGACAGAGATCGAGCGTGCTCCCAATGTACCGATTTATGAAAAAACTTATACTTGCAGTCACCATGGTTTTGGCAACAACCCTATTCGCGGCACCTCGTACGGTAGCGGCGGAAAAGAAGACGACCACGAAAACGACGGTCACCTCTTCTTCCAGCTATTCCGAATCAAAAATGCACGTTGGCATTGGATTTACAACGTTTGGCGCGGCAACACCGGTAGGTGCGGCCGGAGCAGTCAGCTTCATGTTGGAGTTTAGCGACCTGCTGAGCTTGCAGCCCTTTTTTACGTTTAATAGTAGCTCGCCTTTCTCGTTCGCCGTAGGCAGTGTGCTTCGTTACACTTTGCACGGTGGAAATGACAACGGCTTTCACGGCGGATTGGGTTTCAACCTTGGAACGGCTGCCGCTGGCGGCGTTGCCGGGGGAACTGCCTTCTTCGTAAACATCTTCCCCGTGGTCGGTTACCACTTCTCGTTGGGTGGACACGTAAGCAACCTGAAGTTGTCTTTCGATGTCGGTCCGATTTTCGAAGTCACTCCGGCTTTCCAATTTAGAGCCGGTCCGCTCAACAGTCTTGGCGGCGCCAGCTTGCATTACATGTTCTAATTTATGAAAACGGCGCGGCAGCAAAAACTACCGCGCCGTTATCAACTTAAAAAAGAAGCGGCCTGGGCCACCGAGTCGGGGCATCCTTGGATTTTTCGCAATCAGCTGAGCCAGGCGGCTTCAGTTTTTAAAGAGGGGGAGTGGGTTGCTTTAGTAGGCCCCAATAATGAACCCCTTGGGTTTGGTCTGTACCAAGAGGCCGGCGCCATTGCCGTTCGAGTTTTCCGCCTAGGGGCTAAGCCGCCCGATCTCGCCTGGTTTAAATCTCAGATCGATAAAGCCATTCAGCGTCGTGAAAATCTGCGCAAATATACCAGCGCCTTTCGGGTGGTACACGGTGAAAACGACGGCCTGCCCGGCATCGTGGCCGAGGTTTATAACGACACGCTGGTTCTCCAAACCTACACCGCGTCCGTTGATAGAGTCGGCCGCTGGGTTGCCGCCGAAATTTGCCAGCGCTTGGCACTAAAAAACATTTTGTGGAAAAAGCCTTCGCGGCGGGCGGTGGCCAAAAAAGACGAGGGCAAAGAAGAGAACGTGTGTCGCATTTTACGCGGGGGGGTAGAGGCGATGCAGACCTTTCGCGAGGGCAAAGAACAATTTGCGGTAGATTTGATCTCGGGCCAAAAGACCGGCACCTTTCTTGATTTGCGTGGGCTTCGCAAATGGGTAAGCG
>JAYSWN010000107.1:0-10705 GCA_043718025.1 Pseudomonadota bacterium | reverse complement strand
ACAGATCTTCAGGCGACACAATCACCTGCTGAGCCTTTAGCATGAGGTTGCCGCTCGGACCGTCAGGTGGGGTAATCCAAAAAATAAGTACCGCCAGGCCATAGTGTTCGGGGTAGTTCTCCGGTATCGCGCCCGCACATTTGGCGAAAGGAATTTCGATCGGCACGACCTGCCAATATTGTTTGGCCGCTTCGCGGTATTTGGTGGCGATGTGATGCTTTAAAAGCGGGTTAATCGTGGGATCTCTCAAGATGGAATTGAGATCTCTTCCCGGGGCGTAGGGTAATTTCATCGTCAGCGGGGGTAGCCCCTCGGTTTGAGTGTCGGGCACAACAAAGCCAATCGATTGTTTTTTTGCGGCCGCGTGAAGGGCCCGCATGGCAATAAGGTCACCGGTAAAGGAGTCTTCGTTGCGGTAAAACTTCAACACGTACGGGGCCGCGGTGGGTGATTTAACGAGGTAAATCGTGCCTGTGCCGCCCTTTTTAGATTCCGGGCTGTCGTACGAGAGAAGAAACGTTTCCGTCCCCGCCGCAAAAGTCATATTGGGAATTGCCGCGGCCACTCCGGTGTGAGCTTTGAAGTACGGAGGGCCTAGGGATTTTAGCTCAAGCTCCGTAAGGCAGTCAGTGCCGCCCGCCCAAGCCGCGTGAATCATTGCGAATAGAATGATTACTCTCTGAAAAATTGGGCGCTCCTACTGGTGGAACTCCAACTTAGCGCAAATCAGAGGTGCGGTGAAGGAGGCAAAAAACGTCACTATATCCAATGTTCGCGGAACTCGTATTGTGGGGAGGACTTTTTTTGCCTTATTTTTCTAGACCGCGCTATGCTCTGTAGCGCGGTGCGTTAACTACTTAAAATCGCGGGAGTACTCTAATGAGGGTTAAGCAGTATTGTGTGTTAGTGGGGGCGATAGCTTGTGGGCTCATCGCCAGCTGTAATACCGCGGAAAGAAACGCCGCCGATGTGACGGGATTGACGTTAAACCTTACCGGCATCCAAAAAGACATCGATGACGTCGTCAACATGCAGGTTAAAAACGGGTTTAACGTCGGAGCCGTCGTCGGGCTCATAACGAAGGGGACCGACAAAGTAATCCCTTACGGCGTCACCGATTTGGAGACCGGAAAAGTTCCGTCCGGCGAAACCTTGTATGAAATCGGCTCCGTCACGAAGGTTTTCACCGGGATCCTGCTCGCCAGCTTGGTCCAGGCCGAAAAGGTTCGGTTGGATGATCCGATCTCGATGTATGTACCCGAGTTGGCCGGCAAAGAGACCGGTTCTATTACCCTGATCGAGCTGGCAACTCATACTTCTGGACTGCCGTCGGTCCCGGGAAATTTGGTTTCGAATATTCAGGGCGCGCCGTATGCGGGCTACCGCGAAGAGCAGTTGCTTGAGTTCCTGAGGTCATTTGATCTTGGCGATCATCCGACGCCATTCGATTGGAAGAACTATTCCAATCTCGGGGCGAGCGTCTTAGGTTATGCGCTAACCAAAGCAGCATCGAAGTCCTATGAAGAGTTGCTGCAAGCCTTCATTACGCGTCCGTTGCATATGACGCACACAACTTCGTTGCTTTCGCCGGTCCTGATCGAACGCTATGCGACTCCATACAATGCCATCGGGGAGAAGGGGTTCAGGCAGGATTTTGGCGTCTTCGTGGCGGCCGGCGGGATTTTATCAACGGCTAATGACATGATGAAGTTTATTCGGGCGAACTTGCAGCCCGCGAAAACAGGAATTACCAAGGCGTTAAGATTAGCCCAGAAGATTCATCGCGCCCGAGGCGAAAACAACGTTGGCTTGGGATGGCACATTGACTCTATCGGAAAGCGGGTTATCCACTCTCATGCCGGCGGAACGGGATTTTTCACTTCCTATGTCACGTTCGATCAAAGTCGGGGATCAGGATACGTCGTACTGACAAACACCGGCAGCATCATCCCGTGTCTAACAGAAATCATCATGAAAGACGAAAGTTGCCAGCCGGACTTTGGCGTCAAAGTTCCTGCAGAGATTCTATTGAGTTATGTGGGCAAGTACAGGCACGAATCGGGCTTCGAAATCAAGATTGGTGTCAAAAAGGATTTTCTCACGTACGAAATGGTCGGACGAGAAAAAGGAATATTGACGGCGGTCTCCGATAATCGATTCACGATTTTGAAGTCTGCGTTTTTCGAATTCAAAAAGGATGCATCGAAAAATGTTTCGGAGATAGTGCTTGAGAACGGCGGCGCCGCGTTCAGCCTTAAGAAAGTCGCCGAGTAGGTCCGGTGGTGCTACCGTTTGCACTACAACGCGCCCTGGACCTTAAAACTTTTGACTCTTTCGTCTATGAGGTCACAAATCCGCGATGGGATACTGGCTTCCGGCAGCTTTTTCGTCAGCGTCATTGCGAGTTCTCGGTGATGTTGTTGGACGGTCTTCACCATCAATTGCAACTGCCGGTGTAGCGTTCCTGGTTGGATATCCAGCTGGGCTTCCTGAGCGTCGATCTGCTTCTTACCTAACGTAGAATGGTGATGCCTTGAGCTTGGCAAAGATCCTGCTGGTGGAGTCTTCGAACGTTGCCGTTCGAGATAGTTCGATCGTATCGATCGAAAACAAATAGCGGGTGCTACCATAAAGCTAAAATTCAGACCTTTTCTCACTTTAGTGAGAATCAAGTGAGCGGTGGTAAGCGCTCGCGTCTAAACTAACTATTCCGCCAATAGCAGATTCGGATAACTTCCGCCCGGCAAGTCTAGAGATAGCCAGAGCGAGCTTGTTTGCATCCGCTGGCTTTGCCATATGCGACTGAAAGCCGGCGAGATGCGTCCGCTGAATATCTTCAATGCTAGCGTAAGCCGTGAGTGCGAGTGCAGGAGTTTGCCCGAGCTTTGATATGAGCGCACGGATCTTTTTTATCAGGCTGAATCCATCCTCAACTGGTATTGCGATATCGCTGACTAAAACATCGGGCTCAAATTCTCCGAAGATCGTCATAGCTTCGGCTACTGAACCGGCTGCTTTCACTTCGGCACCGAAAGTTTGAAGCATTACCATTAAGACCTCTCTTGCGTTAGCATCGTCTTCTACAACAAGTACCCGTACTCCGTTTAGGGTTACCGTTGCCTCTGCTGTTGCCTCTGCCACCGCCTCCGCCTCCGCCTCCGCCTCCGCCTCCGCCTCCGCCTCAGTGGAGTCTAATTTGCCAATTCTTTTTTCTGGAATACAGATGGTAAAGGTCGCGCCTTTGCCCTCGCCGGGGCTAGTTACCTCCACAGTTCCATTGTGCATTTCCGTAAGTTTTCGCACAATCGCCAGCCCCAAACCCAATCCGCCATAAGCACGGGTACTAGTACAATCCACCTGGGTGAAACGCTCAAAGATAATGGGCAAAAATTCCGATTTAATCCCTTTTCCATTATCGCTGACTTGAATGCACGTGCGTTCGGGATTTAGGAATCGGCTCAGCTTAATCCTGACTCGACCCCCTTGGGTCGAAAACTTGATCGAATTCGTGATGAGATTCCATAAAATTTGCTGGAGACGGTATGGATCAGCATTAATAGTCTTTATTGAAGAATCAATTTCTGTTTCGATCTGAACCGATTTTCTTGCCGCGAGACTGCGAGTTGAGTCGATTGCATCAGAGATAATCTTGGCGGGATCAATTATTTGAACGTTTAGATTGAGCTTGCCCGCTTGAATTCTTGAAATGTCCAAAAGATCATCAATCAACTGACTTTGAGCTTTTGCACTTTGCTCCATGATTTCGTATCCGCGCTTGGTCTTTTCAGGATCGAGTTTCCCCATGCGCAACAACTGTGCCCATGACATAATTGACGAAAGGGGTGTGCGAAGTTCGTGGGAAAGGGTCGATAAAAACTCATCTTTGGCGATATTTGCCTCTTGCTCCTTCAGTAAGAGCTGGGCTTTCACCCTTTCGATTTCTTTTCGTTCCGTAACGTCGCGAGCGGCGGCAAACACGCCGAGAACATTGCCTTGCACGTCTTTATAGACCGAAGCATTGTAGAGAACATCGGTGAGACGCCCTTTCTTATGCTTAATGGTGAGGGCATAGTCGGAGACAAATCCCTTCTCAAAGACTTGCTTGTAACCCTCCTGAGCTTTCGCGGGCTCGGTGAAGTACTGTGAGAAGTCAGTTCCAATAAGACTCGCCCTAGAAACTCCTGTAACCTTGACGGAGCCTTCATTGACGTCCGTGATTTTTCCTTCTGGGCTAATAGTCACCAGAGGATCGAGACTAGCCTCGATCAAGCTGCGCGCGTACTGCGAGGCCTGCTCTTGGGCCGTAGCATTGAGGGTTTGGACTCTGAGGTCTTGCTCTGCCTGTTTTCTCTTTGTGATTACGTATTGAATAGCAACATACTGCTCGGGATTTCCTTTTTTATCTAAGACTGGCACGATGGTCGTATTAACCCAATAGCAGCTTCCATCTTTGGCTTTGTTGCGAATCTCCCCTTCCCAGGTGTGACCCGAGGAGATTGTTTTCCACATTTCAATAAAGAACTCTTTCGGATGATGTCCAGAGTTAATGATTCTATGGTTTTTCCCTATCAATTCTTCGCGCGAATATTTCGACTTGGCACAAAACTTTTTATTTACATAAATGATAGTCCCATTCACATCTGTGAAGGCGCAAATAGCGGCTTCATCAATTGCAGATTTAAGATTTTCAGATTGAATTGCCGAAATTTCAAATTTTTCAATCATAACCATGCCCGCTCCGCAGTTCACGAAGGGCAAACCGAAAACTTATATCGATTGCACTTCCGACTGCTCTTAGTGTTGAAATTTCGTATTCACAACTCCCGCTTGAATAAAATGACGAACAGACTTTAAGAAATCATCAATATCTACGCCTTTGCGAATAAAGCCACTGGCTTTGCTCGCGGGAACTTTGTCCATCCCGGTAAGAAAAACAACCGGAACCTTCTTGACGATTTCTGGGATTTTTTCTTCGAGATGAGCCAAAAGCTCGGCGCCGGAGATGTCTCCCAATCGCATATCAAGAAGAATCAAGTCTGGCGCGTCGATTTGGGAAAGGAAAGTAAGGGCCTCGCTCTCGGTTTGAGCGGTAAAAACCTCATAGCCATCCATCTCTAGAAGAGTTCTATCGAGGACCAATGACGCGGCATTATCATCAATAACAAGAATTCTATTCTTGTTAGTTGAAGCATTCTCAAGCGTGTCGACGCTAAAGCCAGTAGATTTCCGTATCATGAAAAAAGTACCCATCCCGTTATTTTGTGCGCTTTCCCGTCTGTTTGTACGCTTTAATGGAGGCCGGGGATATAAGGAACACCGCGGATATTCTTTATGTTTCCCTTACGCTCTGCCTCGCCGTCTAATCTCTGTCCGGATTCTAAAAGTTACCTATAAGTTTCAAAGGGTTAGTAACAAGCGGGGGGGGTAAAGCCACTCCCCATGTAGGCATATCAAAAGGTGAAGACGGTAAGACCCGACAGCGAAGGGCGAATTACGCTCGGCAAGAGGTTTTCGAAGCCTACGCAGAAGACCAGACATCCGCTGCCTACCGAATTTTTTGGCCTTAAACCCGAGCCTATTCTGGCCCAACTCCGTTCGGGCTATTGCCATTGCGAATGTTGCTAAATATGGCACACGGCTCAGATTGGCCCGGTTGGGCCGCGGTCAGCCATTCATACAAGCCGTGCAATTCCGAGTTTTGAGAATACTTTGTGCAAAACAGGATGGCTTCCCTCGTTATTTCCAATCGCTGACTCGGGCGAGCTGAATTGGAATAATAAAGTCCAACATCAATGAACTTCATTCCTTGGTTAACCATCTTGAGGAATTCCGGGTAAAGATTGTTAATGTAGTTTCGCAAGTTAATATCGGGAATCATTCTAATGACTGCGATGGGGCTCGCCCCATCAAAGACCCTGAAATACTGATGACTGATTAATCGGCCATATTCGACTGGAAGAAAGCGTGTTG
Source organism: Pseudomonadota bacterium (assembly GCA_043718025.1). Taxonomy (GTDB): domain Bacteria; phylum Bdellovibrionota; class FAC87; order UBA2466; family UBA2466; genus JBGSST01. The sequence goes on along the minus strand of JAYSWN010000107.1, from coordinate 4,735 downwards.
CGGATAAACCATAGTGATTATTCGTCAGGGCTTGCCGGACCGATTGCCAGCAATGAATCATCTCGCTAAGGCCAGCCACTCTTTCAAATCGCAGCTCTTCGAAATTCAATATAGCTATAGGTTCTGATTTATTCCCTGAACTGAAACTAACGGACAAGCTCGCCTCCTTCCCGGGAGCCGGAAGAGCAAGTCCCATGCCGTAAAATTACTGCGATTAAATGGCAGGGCAGTCCCACAACCGGTGACGTTTTTGGGCGCCTTGAGGCCCACAATGACAGTTTTTGCTAAACTGAGTCCGCTGGAAGCATTGGTATCTTACTCAAGTTCGCCCCGCCGGAAATAGGCGTATAAGAAGTAAATCCCAGCTGAGCTTGTGACTGCCAAAGCGCCAATTGCATAAACGAGACGATCGAATTGAAAGAGGAAGAGAGAACAGATGGCGATTCCAAAGACGGGTAAAACCGGAATTGAGCCCAATCGCAACGGGACGGTAAACGGGCGCTCGCCTTGCGGCTGCCGAAAACGCAGAGCGATGAGTGCCGCATTCACGAGAATAAAAGCCATCATCATCGTGAAAGAAGAAACACTCGCTAGTTTTTCTACTTTTCCCAGAGGCAGCAGAGCCAAGGAGACCGCAAGCGCGGCTAGTATTGCCACCCAAGGCGTTTTTCGCTTGGCGATCAGCCTCGTCAGGACTTGCGGCAATGCATTGCCTTTAGAAATCCCGTAGAGAATGCGGCTCGTCGTCAAAAGTGCGATCAGGGCAGTATTTGCGGTGGAAAAGAGTGCGATTCCTCCTAGCACACTCGCTACTCTGGGCGAGCTACCTGCCGCCGCGTCAGTCAAAGCCGATTGTGATTGAGCGAGTTGTTCGGGTGGCATCAAGGCAACCGCCGCAAGACTGACGAGGACATACAACAGTGTGGAGATCGATAGACTTAGGAAAATGGCCCGAGGAATCGTTTTCTTTGGATTTATGGTCTCTTCAGAAAGATTGACGATATTTTCAAATCCGAAGTAAGCAAAAATAATCAGTGCCGCGCTGGAAACCGTGGCCAAAGTAGGAGTGGAAGAAAGGGCAGAGCCAAACTTCGGGTTCTGCCAGCCCAGCCAAATAAAAAGAATTAGCCCGAAAATCTCTACCAGAGTAAAAACGGCATTTACCCAACTCGATTGTTTGATACCAATGAGATTTATGCTGGAAAAGAAAACGAGTAACCCACTCGCTACCCAAAAGGGAGGGAGTTCAACGAAGTGTTGGAGGTAACTTGCGAAAGCCATGGCTACTGTAGCGGCAGAGGCACTACCGGCAAAAGCAACAATGATTCCCGTGGTTCCGGCGATCCATTTCTGCTTCGGAAAAGCGTGGCGTAGGTAAACGTATTCTCCGCCCGCTTTCGGATACATCGCCGCGAGTTCCGCAAAGGAGAGGGCAGTCAAAAAAGCTGCTAACGCCGCTATTATAAAACCCTGCCAAAGACCGTCTCCTGCCTTTCCAGCCGCCTGCCCGATTATGGAATAGACCCCCGCCCCAAGAATCATTCCGGTTCCGTAAAATGTGAGCATTGTCAGCCCAAGCGAACGGTTGAGAGGCATAGCAGCAGAATCCTTTCGCCCCAACCTACTCCCCATGCTCCGGTTCGCCTATCAAACAGATCATACGGGTAGCTACACTGCCTCTTTTGCTCTCATGCGGTCGACCGTGATTCGAAAGATCCCATTTGCATTGGCAATATTAGTCTGGCCGGCAGTGTTTTCATCGCCATTCTCTTTGGTTTAAACGAAGGCCTGTTTTTCGCTCGTATCAAGGCTGGCCTTTCTTACATTAAGTGTTGGAGATTATTTAGTTTCTATTTTTATCGGGTTTGGGCTATTGACTCCGTACTATGGTACGGCTGCTAGACTGGAGATATGAATATGACGATTGGAAAACTTGCTAAGGAAGCTGGAGTGGGCGTTGAGACCGTTCGTTTCTACGAGCGAAAGGGACTCATTCGTAAGCCGCCTAAAAAAGACAGCGGCTTTCGAACGTACTCCGAAGAGGAAGTGACGCGGATTCGATTTATCCGCCGCGCCCAGGAGCTGGGATTTACGCTCAGGGAAGTGAAAGAGCTTGTAGAACTTCAGTCGAAGCGAAAGATGACCGGTCGTCAGGTACAGAAAAAGGCGGACCAAAAAATTGAGGAAGTCCGCCAAAAAATTTCGGATTTGAAAAAGATGGAACAATCACTCACTCAACTATCCCGCCTCTGTGGGGCGGGCGAACAGAATGCCAAAGAGTGTCGATTTATAGATTGTTTTGAAATGGGTTGTTAACGCGCCACTGGCGCGAGGAGAAAAGCATGAAACGATTACACGTGCATGTCTCGGTAGAGAATATCGAAGACGCGGTTAAATTTTATTCAACCATGTTTGGGGTTCGGCCGGTAAAGCAAAAATCTGATTATGCAAAATGGCTCGTTGAGGAACCCAGCCTAAATTTTGCCATTTCAGCGAAGGGACAAAAACCAGGCTTAGACCATTTCGGAATTCAGGTGGATGAGGAAAAAGAACTTGCGGAGGTCCGAGAGCGCATCGCGAAAGCTGAACTTAAGACCTTTGATGAGGGAGAGACCACCTGTTGTTACGCAAAATCTGACAAGACCTGGGTATTGGATCCGGCCGGAGTTGCCTGGGAGGCCTACCAATTCATGGGAGATGTCGAAATTTTTCATGAGGCAAAAATGGCCCCGGCTCCGTCGAGCAGTTGCTGCGCCCCTAACGATAAGAAAGGCCTCGCAGCTAAACAACCTGAAAAAAAGAAATCCGGCTGCTGCGGCTAAGCCCTTAGAAAGTACATTAATCATGATTCAGCCCGTTTGTGCCCCGAAGAAGAGTCTGTCTTTTTTGAATCGTTACCTAACCCTATGGATCTTCATTGCGATGGGAATCGGAGTGGGTTTGGGATTCATGTTCCCGAATCTAGTTCCCTTCATCAACGGATTAAGTGTGGGGACGACTTCAATCCCGATCGCGCTTGGACTGATTCTCATGATGTACCCGCCCTTAGCTAAGGTGAAGTACGAGCGACTGCACGAGATCTTTCAGAACAAAAAGGTATTGGTGCTTTCTCTCGTTCTGAATTGGATTATTGCGCCGGTGGTCATGTTCGCCTTAGCCGCTATCTTCCTAAGGGACATGCCCGAGTACATGATAGGGCTTATTCTCGTCGGTCTCGCCCCTTGCATCGCGATGGTGATTGTTTGGAATGAGCTGGCCGAAGGAAGCGCCGAGTACTGTGCGGCACTCGTTGCGCTCAACTCGATTTTCCAGGTCCTTTTCTTTCCCTTTTACGCCTATTTTTTTATCACCGTACTTCCGACTTGGTTTGGACTTAAGGGAGTAGTCGTTAACATCTCGATAGTGGAAATTGCGCGGAGTGTTTCTATCTACCTGGGAATTCCGTTTTTAGCCGGATTCGTGACGCGATTCACTTTGGTTCGCGCAAAGGGACTGGAGTGGTACGAGAAGACTTTTATCAGCGCTATAAGCCCCATAACGCTAGTTGCGCTGCTTTTCACAATTGTTCTGATGTTCTCCATAAAAGGGGAAGCGATTCTTCAGGTTCCCGTAGATGCCGTGCGGATTGCGATGCCGCTACTTCTATATTTCATCATCATGTTTTTCTTGGCATTCGCAATGAGTCGGAGGTTTGGCGCAGGTTACTCGGACTCCGCAACTCTCTCATTCACAGCGTCGTCAAATAATTTTGAGCTCGCCATTGCAGTTGCCATTGCAACCTTTGGAATTCACCACGGTGCTGCCTTCGCCGCCGTCATCGGCCCTCTGGTTGAGGTTCCGGTGCTCATTGGCTTGGTTAGCGTCTCACTCTGGATTCGGAAACGATACTTCGGCGCAGAGCCGGTTACCGCCACATTACGGCGTCAGAAAGGAACCCCATGAATATTCTCTTTTTGTGTGTCGCCAACTCCGCAAGGAGTCAGATGGCGGAAGCAATAGCCAGAGCCATGCTTGACTCCACTCACCACGTGCAAAGCGCGGGTTCTAAACCTTCTCAGGTCAACCCTTACGCCGTAAAGATAATGGCCGAGATCGGAATAGACATCTCGAATCAGAAATCAAAGTCCGTCGAAACCATCGACCTTTCCGGCTTTGATGTCGTCATTACGCTTTGCGCTGAAGAGGTTTGTCCAGTCGTGAACGGAAACATAAAGCGCTGGCATTGGCCGGTCTTTGATCCTGCCGGCAAGGGCGAAACCGAGGAGCAGAAGCTACAGTGGTTCCGCGAGGCCCGGCATACGATTCAAAAGACTATTCAGAACTGTCTACCGCAACTGAACGGCAAGGCTTAGGTCACAGGTTTAATGCTGGTTCCATGGACCCAACATATTAGCTTTGTATAATATTATGTAATTATAATATTATAAATGGGAGGTAAGTCAGATGGGTCTCAAGCAAATCTCCATGACGGATTTGTGTCTGAACATTCCCCACGATCAAGTTCTAGCACACCTGGATAAGCTAAAACCATATAGGCAGATCTACATCCATTGTCGCTCGGGAAAACGTGCCGAAGCCGCCGCGCAAGCCCTATTGAAAGCTGATTTCAGTAATCTGGTGTGTGTCACCGGGTCCTGGATGGACGACTGGGTGGCGGCTGGTTTTCCGGTGGAAAAGGCTTGAGGGTATAGAAATGAATCAAACCGCCGCCAAACGACTTATTGGTAAGTGCGAA
>JAYSWN010000106.1:0-10735 GCA_043718025.1 Pseudomonadota bacterium | reverse complement strand
TGGAGAAGATGCAGGAGTGGAAAGGTGATGTGGTCAAGAAGCTTACCGGCGGTGTCGCCCAACTCTTGAAGATGAACGGCGTTGAGATTTTTAAGGGAACGGCGGTGCTTGAGAGTGCCCACAAAGTAAAAGTGACAATGAAAGAGGGCATGGAGATTATCGAAGGGGCCAATCTAGTTATCGCGACCGGATCCTCAACGTTCGAAATTCCGTTCCTGCCTTTTAACGGTAAGAACATTCTTAGTTCGACCGAAGCCCTCGAATTAAAAAGCCTGCCCAAGAAAATGATTGTAGTTGGTGGCGGTTTCATCGGCGTGGAAATTGGAACTGTTTACGCCAAGCTTGGCACTCAGGTGACAATCGTCGAAGCGATGGATCGATTGCTTTCCACGGTGGACCCCGAACTGGTTGCGGTAGTGGAGAAAAAGCTGAAAAAGCTCGGTGTACGCATTCTCACCAAGACCAAAGCCTCGGGATTGAAAGAAAAGGATCCGTTAAAAGCAAAAGATCTGCACCTCGAAGTGGAACTGCCGGATGGCAAAAAAGAGGCCCTTGAGGCCGATGTCATCCTGGTGAGCGTAGGCCGCAAGCCGAACACTACGGGAATTGGGCTGGAGAAGGCCGGCGTGAAGCTCGACCCCAAAGGAAATATCCTCACCGACAATTTGGGGCTCACCTCAGCGTCGGGCGTTTATGCGATTGGCGATGTGAACGGCGCTCCACAGCTGGCCCACCGGGCCTCAATGGACGGTTTACTAGTGGCGGCAACGATTGCCGGAGATAAGTCTCACCGCGATTATAAGACGGTGCCTTGGGCGGTGTTTTCGGATCCCGAAATTGCGGTCTGTGGACTCACCGAGGCCGAAGCGAGAGCCAAAGGCTTTGCGGTTGCGGTTGGAAAATTTCCTTTCGCGGCTTCTGGCCGGGCGCTAGGAACCAACGAGACCGACGGTTTTATTAAATCGGTCATCGATGAGAAAACCGGGCAGATTCTTGGCGTGCACATTGTTGGCCCCGAAGCGTCTAACCTCATCGCGGAGGCCACTTTGGCCATTGAAATGGGAGCCACGGTGCAAGACTTGGAGCGGGTGATTCACACCCACCCCACTTTGCCCGAGGCGTTTCCCGAGAGTCTTGAAGCCGCGCTGGGCCACGCGGTACACATTTACAAACCTAAAGGCGCAGGTCGGGCCGGTGCCACCGTCACTTCGGCCCGCACGGTGACCAACGCATGAACGGTGCGGTTTCAAAACGCGAGAACTCAGTCCCCTTAACCGGTAAGGCGACCACCCTTCTGGATCTAGGAACCAAAGAGTATTTAGAAACCTACGACTTACAAAAAGCTTGGGTTGAACGAAAAAAGGCAGCTGCTTCCGAACCAGACTTACTGTTATTGGTCGAGCACCCCGAGGTGTTTACCTATGGACGCAAGTGTGGCGCCGTTACTCAAATCAACGACGGGAAAAAAAGAGTGGCAATTGAGCGTGGCGGCGACGTTACCTTTCATAATCCCGGCCAACTCGTCTGTTACCCGCTATTGCAGCTCGAAGGGATCGAGCGCAGCGTTCCGGTTTTTTTGCGCAAACTAGAAGAGGTGCTGATCCTTACGCTGGCCAACTTTGGTATCGAAGCGGGACGAAAACCCAGTTTCACCGGGGTTTGGGTGGGCAACAACGAGAGAAAAATTGCGAGCCTGGGCGTGGCTATCACCAGGTGGATCACCTATCACGGTTCGGCGCTAAACGTAGACAATGACTTGTCGGGATTTTTTGAGATAAATCCCTGCGGACTTCCCAGCTCGATTATGACTTCGATGAAAAAAGAGCTGGGTGAAGAGTGCCCTAGCATTTCTGAAGTGAAGGTGGCTTACGTAAGGCACTTTTCAAAGGTTTTTCAACGGCCGGTAGGATAGGATCAACTGCATGTTTGAAAAGAAAGATGAAAATCCAGCTTTAGGAAAACCGGATCGCAAGAAGCCGCCGCGCCACTACGCCATCATCGACCAAAAAGGCTGTACCGGTTGCCACGCCTGCATTCCCGTTTGCCCGGTTGATTGCATTGAGCAAGTGCCGGGCGAAGAGCATCCTGACTTCATGCGGTTGGTAGAGGTAGATCTAGAGCGTTGTATCGGCTGCGAGATGTGCGCCAATATTTGCCCTTGGGAAACCATCTTTATGGTGCCCCCTGCCGACACCCCAGAGAAAACGAAAGAGTGGACTTTGCGTTCCATTCTTTACAAAACCCTCGGTGAAAATCCGGAGGCTCCCGAAGTTGCCGTCGCCGTCGAACCGCAAGACAAGTAGTGTTTGCGCCCGGGCTTAACCATCGTTGCCGATGGCTTCTACGGGGCAGGCGGCCATGGCCTCTTCACATTGGTAAGATTCGTCTGCGTTTTCAGGCTGCTTAAAGACAATGTCGTGGTCTTGCGCAGTGGATTCTTTAAAATTATTGGGGGCGGCTTCGGAACACACGCTGCAAAGGATGCATTTGCGGTCGACGTACCATTTTCCCGGTACGTTATCTTCATACTTATCTTCTTTGTCCGCCATTGTGATGCCCTTCTACCCGCTAAATTTAGGGATAGGAAGCCTAAATCGTCAACCTTGTAACTGCTAAGGAAGTGAAATCAAAGGCTCGGTAGCTGCACTTGCGTCGCTAAAGGCTTGGGCTTTCGCTTTAACGCGGGTGGCTGAAGATCTGCCGCTTTTACGAAGTCCACCGACTTACCGTTATCGGCTTTCATAAACCGTTCTTTTTGCGCTTTTACGTAACGATTGAGCTTTTCTACAATGAGAAACTTGCGGTCGTGCTTTAGAGCCGCCAGCCCCGTCGTGCCCACTCCGGCAAACGGATCTAAGATCCAATCGCCCGGATTGGTGCCCAACATTACGAGGCGTTCAATTAATGCCAGCGGTTTTTGACTGGGGTGACCCGCCACGCGCTCACTTCTCGGCGTGACCGGTAGGGACCAGACGTTGCGAAGTTGTTTGCCATCGTTGAACTGCTTCATCGTCTGGTAGTGAAACGTCCACTTTGAGGCATCTTTAATGGTGTTGTTGCAGGCCCAGACGACTTGCTCAGAACTTTCGGTGAGCATACGGCACGTTATGTTGGGCTGAGCATTTGGCTTTACCCAAACGATGCTATTTAACACTTTGCGGTCGAGCTGCTGCAGGATGAAACCCAGCGTGTAGATGTTGTGGTAGGTGCCGAAGAGAAAGAGATTTCCATTGGGCTTTACCACCCGACACACCTCGGAAATCCATTTGAAAGAGAAGCCAAAATACTCCTCTTTGCTAAACCGGTCCCACGTCTCTTGCATCGTCACATGTTTTGAAAAGGCCCAGGTAAGCCCCTTCTTCTTACTCATGTTGTAAGGAGGGTCGACGATGCAGGCATCAAAAGAAGAGTTAGGAAGGCGGCCGAGTACATCCAGAGCGTCACCTAAAACGGCCGTCGATCTTTTTAATTTCATGATTAGTTAACGCTGATAGAGCTGATTTTGGGGAAGGGTAAGAAACTGCGCGTTACGCCAAAGCCCTCATAAGCGCGCTCAATATTTTCAAAAACCTCTTCGAACATGGCCCGGCGATCTAGCCCAACAAATTTGGCATCGGCATCGAGCGAACGCGACACCACTTCAGTAAACTTCATGATGAAATACTGCGCCCCTTTGACGTAACTACGGCCGAACAAATTTAGTTGGTCCATGATGTCAGGTAGCACAATATGCAAAAAGTGCAGGTGGCGGCTTTCGTCAGCTTGAAGTGACTTGCAGACTTCGGCCCCCATCGGATCAATTTGCGTAGCCTTAGCGCGGCGTAAGAACGCATGCGCAAAGTTCTCGGAGAAAAGAGTCGAAAATAGCCAGTTTTCAACCCGGTAAAAGCCCATTGAAGCAGCCTGGCCAAGCACGTGGTATTTATAATCGTACTTAGGCGGAGCTCCGAGCTTCTTTAGGTAGTTTTCTAATACAAAAACGTGGCGCGACTCATCAAAACATTGGGCCGAGAGATAAAACGAAATCTCATCGCTCTTCAGCTTGGCGCTGGCCTTATTCATCATGTTGGCGATGACATTGAGCCCCATCTTTTCGAGCGTGTAGAAGATGGTCATGAAACGGATCCAAATCCGGCGAGTTTCATCATCGAGCTCAATTGTGGGTTCAAAATTGATCTTTTGCGGAGCAAACCATTGTTGAGAACTCGCCTGCAAATAAAGACGGCGAATTTTTTGTTCGTTCACTTTGGCCGAATCGTTGGGCTGCGGGCGTAGAAAAAGCTCCTGCAACGCTGGATTATCCGACAACAAAAAGCTCGACCCTTCCCGTTTTGGTGGAGTGGCAGGAATGATTTGGTCCATACGATTACTTGTCCTTCTCTGCTTCCGCTTGGCTTAAAGGTGTCTGACCTTCGATGTTGAGCCAAAATAGGAGATGCCAATGACTTACACCCTTTTTTGCGTGGCGTAAATACGGTGGCCCCGGGCCTGTTTTTTTCAATGAATTTTACCCTAAAGGCCAAGAATACTCTCAACTTAAATCAGCTTAACCCTGAACGACCCTAAACCGAGTGGGTCCCTTGTATTCTCGTAGTGGAGGCGAAGTGGAGCTAAATCGATAAATAGTCTCTTCGCCGCCACTACGAGAAACCAAAGAGGTGCGTTGGAACGGTATCCCATCCTCCTCTATCTATCCAAGAACTAGGCAGCCCTATCGGTTTTGCCCGTGCACTACTTAACGGCGAAAAGAATATTCTCAGGCCGGATATACTTGAGTTTTCTTGCGTATTCTTCCCCACCAAAATCGCACTGTCCGCAATCGCTACACCGCCCTTACCGAAATTGCTAAACGCAAAAACCTCAATGGTATCTGGGCACTCAGAAGGCAGCGTTTAACTTTTTGGCAATCTGGTGACGTAACGGGGAATTGCTCCCAAACGGAATACGCCCCCTTCTCCCTTCGATTGAGCGCGAAAGGCCAATTGGAACACCGCTTGCACAACTACATCCCAGAGCGTGTAGCGCTCTCACTGATTAGCCGAGCCAAGTTGGCAAAGGCTTAGTCAGGTGATGAACAAAAATTTGTTACATGAAGTTGAGTTGACTTCAGTTGACCGTATAAGCGGGGTTGCAGATGAACCGTCGAACGTTACTTGTTACTATTGGATTTATTGCCCTCACTCTGATGAGCGCGACTTCGGCGCGAGCTGAAGCGACGCCGCCAGCGGATAAGCCGGCCACGCACGGGCCGGATGGAAAGCCCCTTGATCCTAATGCGGCCGGACGGCCGACCCTAGAAATTTTAGATGAGGCGAAGGCCTATAAAGACCTTGAGACATCATTAGCCACGCCTAAACTTGGCGGCCTTACCTTAAAAGATTTGGTAAACCACAAGGGTGAGAAAGAAGCTACGAAGACCCTTCCCCGAACCGATGTAGTCGGCTTAAAAAAATGGGTAGCGACGTTTACCGATTATCGTCTTTTGATGGCGAGCTGCGAAATCGCAACGCCTAAAGATGTAAATGCCCAACTTTTTGGAAAACACCTTGATGCATTCATGAAAGAACTGACCCTGTCCATCGTTGATAACAAAGGCGTGGATGGCAAGAGGCTGATAACGATGATCAGCCAAATGGAAAACTACTTAGCCGAAAAGAAGAAGAAAAGCGTGTTCGGCGATGAACTAAAATCGTTCGAGAAATCCGACGATGCGTTTTTGGCTCAGCTTAAGAAAACCTACGAGGTGTTCTTCGGCCCAGGCACGTACGATACGGCGAAGAAAGAATTTGATTTTGAAAAAGCGAAAACTGAGTCTGTGACTGACGCCGCGGGCGTGACCACTAAACCTTACGAATCGTTAGTCACCGACATGGATGCCGCGATTAAACACATGAAAGACAATAGCAGCGGGTCCATTCCGCCGGTTAAAGTGTGTAAGCCCGCAGCGCCGTCTAAGCCTGAAAAGACCGATGCCGAGAAGAAAACGGAAGCCGAAGCTAAGAAGAAAAAAGCAGAGGCCGATGCTCTAGCTAAGAAAAAGAAAGAAGAAGCTGACGCTCTCGCCAAAAAGATTGACGCGCCTAAATTGAATCCTGCTCCTCCTACGGGTAACGGCAGCGTTCCGACGGCTACGCCCACTCCGACGGCTACGCCTACTCCGACGGCTACGCCTACTTCTGGCGTGCCTCCGATTCAGCTGCCTAATCAGGTGCAGAACCCAAATGTGTTCGACCAGGGTTTACAGGGAATTATCGACGGTTTACGAAATCAGGGCGCTCAGCTAGCCGCTGACCTTGATCGTCGTGCCCAAGACATCCAGCGTGCTGGTCAACAGCAGCTTCAAGACTTGGCTCGTTTGCAAGCGCTTGAGAACCAAAATAACAATCGGGATGTGGCCGATGCATTGAAAAACGTAGGCAATCGTGCGGGAGATAAATCCAATACGGAAAATCCCCCTCAGCCGATTCAGCCGCCTAACATCTCGCCCGATTTAAGCCGCGGTAATCAAGCGCCCCCTCCGGTTCCTCCGAATGAGCCGGAACAGCCGCCTCCACCGCAGCCGATTCCGTTTATGCCGCCGCAAGGGCAGTACGCTGGGCCTCAGGTTATTCCTCAGCAGCAGCAGAGTGCGCCTTGGCAGGATGAACGCCGTCGCGCTTATGCGCCGATTCCGGTTCAGCAGAACTCGGGAATTATGGACATGCTTCGGGCCAGCCAGATGCAGTTGCAGCAAGCTCAGTTAGCGGCTGCACAGCAGAGAGCGGCTCAGCCTGGTAATACGAATGCTTCTCGTCTTATGAATGCCCCTCGTCGTACCAGCCGCAATGGCGGAAACCGACAGTTGCCAACCGCATTGCGACGTACGGGAGCCGCCGCCCTTAAGAGCGGAACGAGCAGCCGTGTAACCGCACAAAGGCAGTTGCCTTCGTCGGTGGCTTCGCGAAGCAATTTATCTTATTAGTGCCGTGACTCCTTAAAGGGTTCCTAACCGTCTTAAGGCAGTCTAAGTGAAATCGGAAGGGTGAGTCCGGCGTGCCACAAGCAGTCGGCCACCCTTTCTGTTTTTATAAGGCTTCCGGGCATCGCCATCGCCCGCGAGAAGTGGGTCTTTTCTTCTAACCGACAGTCATCCCCTAAAATAGCGTAGGGTCCAATCACACTGCCCGCCGCAATCTTGCAGCTCTTGCCCAAAATAACCGTTCCCTGAATCTCAATGTTCGTTGGTAGCTTATCGCCTTTAGGGCACCACACCCCGGGGCTTGCCTCGTGATAGCCAATCCAGTTTTGCATCATGTTCTTCAGCAGGGCATCGCTAGCGCTAAGCCGATCGCAAAGGGCGATGCAGCTTTTCCAAAAGGAGGCCCGTTCGCCAGTGTCGTACCAATAATTATTTTTGGTGAACAGGGCCAGGGCTTTTTCGGGAAACTCTTTCATCAGCCTAGGGTAGAGCACCTCGTTGATGCCCGAAGGCACCGCTTCAAGAAAACCGAAGATTTCGGGGCTAAGTAGGTGAATGCCGGTGAACAGGCCCGTACGAGCGGGCGCTGCGGTCTCGCACCGTGGTAGTGAGGTAAGGTGTGCCTTGGCGTCGCAACCAACTTTTGCGTAGATCGCCTGCAGCCCCTCATCTTCGTGCAAAATCATGGTGGCCCAAGCCCCCCGCGCTTTGTGTTGCGCTAGGTACGGAGTCAGCTCCACATCCGAAATAAAGTCGCAGTTCACCAGGGCGAACGAATCTTTACCAAAAAAACTCTCGGCATTTTTTAGGCCGCCCCCGGTGCCCAGTAAAAGTCTTTCGCGGGAATAACTGATCTTCATTCCTAGGCTTTTTCCGTTGCCCAGGTACTTTTCGAGTAACTCGGGCAGGTGGTGCAGATTGAGAATTACCTCATCTATTCCCGCCCGCTTAAGTGTATCTAGGCCAAAAAGAATATTTGGAATGTTGAGAACCGGCACCAAGGGTTTCGGCATTTTTTCGGTGATGGGTAAAAGTCGGGTGCCTAGGCCTGCCGCCAGAATCATTCCCTTTTTGAAGTCGCTCATGTCGAAGAGATTCCTAATTGTTGTAAACGCGTCTTACTTTTTGAAATCCAAGTCTCAACCGGAAAGAGAGCAGAAAGGCCCGGGTGATGCTTTTCACAGGCTTCGATAAGGGTTTGGGCCGAACGAAGGGCGGGAAGCAGATAAATTAAATGAGTCGGCTTTTGAAAACGGGTGAAAAATCCGGCGAAAGAGCCGGCGGCCTTCACTACTCGCTGCAGCGCTACCAATTGCAAATCCTGTGAAAAAGTTTTCCAGTCGATTTTGTCGTTCAAAGCGTAGCCCGTCATCGATTGTTTATAGTGATTTTCAAGCTCGGATTTTTCCTTAGGCGAGAGCGCCACGTAAGCATCGTAAATCAGACTTGCTAAGTCATAAGCCGGCGAACCGAGCCTGGCGTCCTGAAAATCAATAAGAAAAAGCTGGTTTCGAAAAACCAGAATATTGCGGGTGTGGTAGTCGCGGTGACAAAACACTCCGGGCCCAAGCTGACCGATGGCGTAACAGAACTCGCGCATCTTCTTTTCATTAAGCGCCGAGTCGACTTTTAAGAATCCGCGAACTAAGTGCTCCCACGTGAACGACATTTCCTGAAAATATTTTTCTTCGTCAAAGTGACGGCTCGCCACGGGCAATGTCTTGGGGACCGGAAACGTTCGTCCATGAAGATCGGCAAGTAGCGCCACCGCTTGTTTTAGCCAGTGCATGGTCTTGGCGCGGTCCTTTTCCACCGCATTGATTGAAAACTGCAAGAGCTCATCGCCTAAATCTTCCAGCACAGCAATGCCCTGCGTCTCGTCTATAGAAATAAAGCGGGGCACCGCGATGCCGCGCGATCGTAGGAATTCTTGATGTGGTGCGTAATCCTTGCTAGAAATCCAGCTCTTATCGTCGAGCACCACGTAGGAATGGGGACCCAGTGATACGCGAAAAAACTTTCGTTGCGAGCCATCTCCCGCCAACAACTCAACGCCTGCGGTTACAGACGTGTTCTGCTCGGCTATCCACTTTTGCAACCAAATGGATATTCGCTCGGGAATGTTTTCGGGGTGTTTGCTTATCCAGTTGGCCATTGAGTAGTCAGAATATCCAATGATTTCAAGTGTTTGTTTTCACTTAAGCCTTGCCACTTTTGTTCCGACCCGTATACTGAGGATAAGTCTCTCCTCTTTCCACTTTTCCCAACAACAAACTGTGACGCTACTAAAGTCCATTCAACGGGCCCTTCGGCCCACGGCAATAAAGACCTCTGTGGTCTGCTGCGCGCTGCTTTCGCACGCTATTGTCTCTCGAATTCAAAAGCCTGTCACTTTGCGCGCCGTGGTTTCCGCTCCCGAAATTATCGTTCCTGCTCCGATTCCACCCACGCCCTTACTGGCGGCACCCCTTATAGTGTCACCGCCGGCGTCACAAAAAATTACGCGCGTTATAAAAAAAGCCGGTAAAAAAAGGGCGGCCGCCACGGCAGTAAAAGTTTCTCCTTTAGTAGTAGCGGAGCCTTTAGTGGCCGCGGTACTGGCCGTTCCGACAAAGAGTCCGGCCCCAAGGGTCATCGACGTTGAGGCGGATCTAGCACTCTTGTCGCCTAGCGCTATTGAGTCGCCTAATGGTCAGCCCCCCAAAGAAATTACCCCGGTCGTGGTAGCGAAAGAAGAAGAGGCTAAGGAAGACGCCCCCAAACTTTCTGACGCCGTAAACAATTCTCCGATGACGTCGCCGGCAATTCCCCCGGTGGAATTGGTCTCCTCAGTAAATGAAACGGCCAACTTGACCGCTCCTCTCATAACGGAGGCCCTTTTCGCCGAAGTGGCCACCCCGATCGTCGCTGAAACTACTGCGGCCGAGGATCATCTGATCGATTCGCTACTCTCTGAAGACCACAATGAGCTTGAGGCGATTAACTCAATCTCCTTTACCGAGACCACCGCTCAAGCCGCCGCCGCCGGCCTTTTGTCGGTTAGCCTTGAAACCAATTTTTCCAATGCCGAAGAGCTTAACGCCGCAACTAAAGAAGCGCTTTCGCCGGAGCTAACCAACGTTCAGAAAGAGGGCGAGCTTCAGGTAACCGACTTCTCGTCTTACGACCTACGTCTCGCCGATCTGAGCGGCCAATGGCGCGCCGCTAAAAAAGAATTTGGCGCCGCATTAAAAGAAGAGAACGCTGAACAACGAAAAGCCTTGGGGAAATTGAACTCCCTGCAACCCACGGACTCAAAAAATTTAGAAGCGGTGACCGACACCTATTTAGAGAAGAGCGCCCTACCCGAAGAAACGGCTCAGAGCGTTGCCGCGGAAACTCACGCCGACGCGTTGACCCAGATGGCGGCGCTTAGAGCGAACGAACCCGAAGAGCTACCTACTTCTGAGCGCAGAGAACCTGAGCCCATGGAAGTGACTCCGGAGCCCGAGCTGGTGGCGGCCTCGTCTGGTCGAAACTATCGCCGGAATGAAAAAGAGACCGAAGAAGACGGGCCGCAATTAGTTGCCCCGGCCAAGTTTGCCGACCTTTCAGAAAAAGATTTTGCCACAACCCCGGCCCCCGAGCCCGAGCTCGTGGCTACTCAGCCAAAAGTTACCGTGTCGCCGGCAGCCGTGTTGAGTAGTCAGTCTCGCGCGACAACCAACTCTTCCATTTTGGCCGCCGCCACCGTTTCTGCGACGCCTAAATTTGTTTTTGATGCGAGTGCCGACATTG
>JAYSWN010000105.1:0-4307 GCA_043718025.1 Pseudomonadota bacterium | reverse complement strand
GCCTTTTTGCCGATCCGGTGCGAATTCCGGCCGACCAGTTCTTAGAACAAGTGGTCGCCAGCGAGGTTTCGGCCGCCCCGCAAAAGGCTAAAATATATTTCTCGCCTGGAAAAAGCGCCAAAGTACCTTACTCTCTTCAACGACTGATGGTGCAGCTTGCCGCCCGCGGCGTCGAAGTGGAAGGCACGCTGGTGAGTGCGATTGAATACCAAAAAGCCATCGAAGAGTCGGCCGAAGCGGGAGTGGCGTACGAATTAGCGGGGTTCGAAAGCATGCCGCGCCCCTCCCCAGCTCGCTTCGTAGGTGAAGCCCTAGGGGTGCCTTTGGGAGTGGCTCCCCTTAATCTAAATCCGGCGACTCGGCTAAAAGACTTCGGTGAAGAAGAGCGGCAAATTTTTTATGAAACTGCAGCTATTCACAACCTGGTTTTACTCACCGGACTTCAACTGGCGGATAAGCTAACCCTGATTCCGGCGGCAATTCTTAGCACCTATTTTTACCAAGTGTTCGCCAACTTGAGTGAAATTCTAAAATTTAAGGGGCAAGGCACCGTGGTAGTTCGCGATGGTGACTCACTCAAGATGGACGTGAACCCCTACTTTCTTACTCTCGTAAATCTTGCTGAAGAGGTTGCCATTAACGGAGCCGTGGGAGCCACCATTCCCACTGAAGGGGGCCTATCGCTGCAAAGCACATTATCGTCAGCATTTGCCTTTGGCTTGGCCAAGACCAGCGTCGATCGCTATGCCGCCCAAATGGAAAAACGAGTGCTCGCGGCTAAGCAAGCTGGAAAGAACGATTTGGCCGAGTCTTTGAAACGCCGCCAGCTATTCATCATGAAACTATTTTTCAACGGCGTAGTTCCCGTAATGCGTACCCTGGCGATGCTCACCGAAAGAACAGAAGCAGGCCCCGTCTGTTCTCTGATAAAAGGCGGAGTCATGGCGCTGGCGGGTTGCCACGCTATTTATAAAGAGGTGATGCGCATGGGCCGCCTGCGCTTTTTGCCAAGTAAAACTAAAGGCCCTGCCTGCGCACAGGCGCTGGTGGTATTTTCAGGCGGAACGTAATGGGGGGGGCAAATCACTAGCCGACATAAAGGGACTCATTCGCTCCGAAAAGCTCAGACACATTTTCCTAAACTGACAACTGTCGTTCGAATGAACAACGTACACCGCGAGTGCGCAGAACGCGTAGGCTCGATTGCAGCGCGCAAAATAGGCGCACCCTTTGCAGACCTTATAATCACGCTTGTTCGCCAACCTCTGGCGCAAGCAGAAAATTTAAGTTTGGCTAAGGAGTTTTCGTGTTTAATTTGCATTCGTCCCGCGCAACATTAGGTTTGTTTCTTTCGCTGTCTCTGCTCTCCGGCTGCAAGATCGAGGTCAAGAGTAACGGGAAAATAGATTCGGATGACCTCACCTTTAAAGCGCCGACGCTTCAGCTGGGACCGGTCTTTACCTGTTCAGCTCAACTCTCACCGCAAGTGGGCGGTTCGGTTAACTCCGGGGTAGAAGCCCCTATTTCAGTAAAGGCTTCGGGCGGAAATAGCCCTTACCAAATTTTAGATACCGCCATCGCGTTCGACAGCACCACCATTGTTGCCCGTACGTACCAGAACACTGGCACGTCGAGTACGGTATTGGTCGATACGGTTACGGTGAAAGACAATTTAGGCCTCATCACCCAATGTAATTTTTTAGTAACCGTGAACCCCGCCGGCACCCCGCCGTCTTCGCTGGCTTGTAACTTGGTTGCCACTCCTTCGTCGCCCGCGGTGAACCAAAGCACCGTGTTCGCCGTCACCGCTCAAGGCGGCGTGGCGCCCTATCAGTTCATTCAGTTTGTTCCCGGCACTCAAGGTACGATCACTTCTGCCCTCTCCCCAATTTCTTCGGTTCAAGCCAACGCCACGGCAACTTACTCGACCGCCGGGTTGCGTTCGGCTACCGCCACCATCCGCGACAACGCCGGCACGCAAGTCATTTGCGCTCGCTCGGTTGATGTTGCGGCTCTACCCACGGTTTCAATGATAGCTTCGCCTTCGACCGCCGTGGTTTTTGGCAATGCGATTACGCTCACCGCCACTCCAAGCGCTTTTAGTTCGGCCCCAACTTACGTTTTTACGACCAGCCGCGCCGGCGTTTCAATCGTTCAAAACGGAAACGTAGCCACGGTGACTTCGGCAACCGCCCAGAGCAATTTCAATGTGGTGGTAACGGCCACAAAAGGCTCGCAAACGGCGACGAGCACGATCACTTTGGCCTTCTTGAATCCGACGACGTTGCCTTGCACGCTCACGCACACTGCAGGCACCTACTATACGGGAGACACCATTTTATTTAGCGTAGCCGCCACCAGCGGAGAAGCGCTTGAGATTACCGAGTTCTCTACTCAATCCGACGTCACCGTAGTGAGTTCTACGAATTCGTCGAAGTCGCTTAAATATTCTGTAGCCGGCACCAAAAATGTTACCGTAAAAGCCCGCTCGATTGCCACCGGAGCTTTGTGCCAGTCTGGCGCGTACATGTCGGACTCGGTGGTGGTAAACGCGACCCAATCGCCCGCACTCACGTGTAGCGGCGTAACCAATTTCAACCCGTCGTACACTTGGGAGTGGTTTAAAGCTACGGCGACCATCTCGGGCGGACAAGGTTTGAAATGGGTCGAGACCATTAGCATCACTAAAAACGGCAATAGCTTCAACGCCTACAGTGGCGAATGGATTGATTCAAATAGTGCCTGGCTTAACATTTATACCGCTGGCACTTACCTCGTTAGGTTCAATCTCAAAGACACCAACGGTAACACCGGCAGCTGCACCACTACGCACGTGGTTTGGTACTAATCGCTGAAGGGCCTTAGCCTTGACCAGCTTGCAGGCTAAGGGATAGCTTCGCCTGCTTAATGCCAAATGAACCCATTACTCCCGAGGCGATAGACCGCTGCATCGAGTTGCTAACGAGCTTAGCGCACGATCCGGCGAAGTCCGCCGCCATGGATCCGCAGAAATTTATTGCCCTTACCCAAGCCGCGGGCCGCTTTTCCCGGCCCAATAAAGACGACATCCGGCTTAAACACAAAGCGTTCTACGATGCCCGCCGCAAGCGTTTGCAGCTGGAAGACAGGCAGGCCCGGGCCACCACCGGCATTCGCACGGCGAGAACCACGGCGGTATTTCAAGCGCCGGCCCAAGTGACCTCGGGCTCTGCTTACGAACCTGCCGCCGCAACCGAACAAATCCTAAAATCGGCGCGCAACTGCTACGTGTGCAAGGCCGAGTTCACTCGACTTCATTTCTTTTACGATCTGATGTGCCCGCCGTGCGCCGAGTTCAATTATCAAAAACGGTTTCAGACCGCGCCGCTGCACGGGCGGGTGGTGGTAATTACTGGCGCCAGGTTGAAAATCGGCTACCAGGCCACACTGATGCTGTTGCGCTCTGGGGCCAAAGTGATTGCCACTACGCGGTTTCCGATTGATGCGGCCACGCGGTTTGCTGCGGAGGCCGATTTTGCGCAGTGGGGAAGCCGGCTTGAGATTTATGGACTAGATCTACGCCACATTCCGAGCGTTGAAATATTTTGCCGTTATTTAAGCAACACCTCCGATCGCCTCGATATTCTGATTAACAACGCCGCCCAGACGGTACGCCGGCCGCCCGGTTTCTACGCCCATTTGATGGACAAAGAGGCTACCCCGTTTACAAGCCTCCCAGTTGAGGCGCAACGGCTGTTGCAATCTGCCGAGAGCTGCAAGGCCCAACTCGCCTCACTTTGCCTCGCTTCTCCCGAAAGTTCTGACTCTGCTTCGCTGGTGGCGTTTCATTCGGCCGGGCCGGGAATTGGATTGAGGGCTTCGGCGCGGCTCTCTCAAATTCCTTACGCCTACGACAACTCGGTGCGGGCCGAAGAGATTTTCCCCTCGGGTGCGCTCGACCAAGATCTTCAACAGGTAGACTTACGTCAGACCAATAGCTGGCGTTTAAAACTGGCTGAAGTGGCCGCGCCCGAAATGTTAGAGGTACAACTTGTAAACGCCGTGGCCCCTTTTGTTTTGTGCAGCAAATTAGAACCGCTGATGACCCGCGATTTTACCGGGCAAAAGCACATTGTGAACGTGAGCGCGATGGAAGGTAAGTTCTACCGTTTCACCAAAGCTAGTCGCCATCCCCACACCAACATGGCTAAAGCAGCGTTGAATATGCTCACCCACACCTCGGCCAGCGATCTTGAAAAAAAGGGAATTTACATGAACGCCGTCGATACCGGCTGGGTCACCGATGAAGATCCGGCCGCACTGTCGGC
>JAYSWN010000104.1:0-4315 GCA_043718025.1 Pseudomonadota bacterium | reverse complement strand
AATCGAGAATTGAATGAACTGTTTACCGACCTTCACCGGCAGGTGTCTTGGCGCGGCCTGGTGCGCTCGGGGCTGGGCTTAGTCGCACTCCTGACGCTGGCCATTGTGACCGTAACCCGCGCCGACGTGCCTTCGCTACTGTTTATGGGTTGTCTCACCGGCTTGGTTTACGCCAGCGTGTTCGTCACTACGCACGACGCTCTTCACCACACATTGAGTGGCATTGGGTTAGTCGATGAAATTGTGCCCCGACTGATTTCGTATCCGGCCCTGTGGTTTCATGGCACGTACAAAGAGCTCCATCTTATTCACCACCGCACCAATGGACATGACTTAACGGATCCGGAACGGCCCCAGTATTCCACAAATGAATACACTGCCGCTTCATCGGTTAAACGTTGGTACATCCGCAACCAATGGTTTGCCGATCTCTTTCTCTTCGCGGGCTTTGGCTTTATCGGCCATCACGTAGCCCAAGGATTGGTGTGGAGCAAAAAGGTGCCGCGCGTGCGCCGTGCGCTGTACTCAGATTTGCTGGGAATCATCGTGATGAACGGCGTTATTCTCACCGCCACCAGCGCCTACGGCGTTACCAAAAAATATTTGTTTCTCTACCTCTGCCTAGAACGCATCAGCGGCCTGGTGCACCAGTTTCGATCGAAAGTGGAACACTACGGGCTGTGGGGAAAAGAGGCACTGCCGCTTGAAACGCAAATCTACGCTTCGCGCAACATCATCACTTCGCGCTGGGCAAGTTTCTATCTGAACGGCTTAAACTTTCACTCTATCCACCACGCTTTTCCCCGCGTGCCTTACTACCATTTAAAAACCGCCGATGCGCGATTGCGCGCGTGGGCAAACAAAAGGAACCGTCCCATGCCAACTTCTGAGTGTTATTTGAAAACCGCTTGGGCACTTGCGACCAGGCCACAACTAATCGACGCCAGTATGACTACGCGTCCGGCAAGCCGGCCGCTGTCGGGCTTTGAGTTTGGGGTACAACGCTAATCAACGGTTTCAGGGCGAATGAACCGACAAGCTAAGTGCGTTGCGTTATTTTAATTGTGGCAAAAGCGCTCCTCTTTCGTAGCGCCCTGTGTTTCAATTTGGCTACACACCAATGCGAATCGCACTCCTTACTCCTTTTCACCAACGTGAGTTGAATCGAACCGACGACTATTTTTTGCTCACCGGCTGGGAGCAAGCTTTATCGGGGCACGACACTTATCGGCTACCACGGTTCGAAGCCCCTTCGTTTGAAGTAAAAAGAATTTTGCCCGATTTTGATTTGGCGATAGTCATTGCTTCGGCCGAGTCGATTTGCTTGCCGCCGCTGGGCGAGCAAGCCATTGCGGCCTGCGGCGTGAAGGTTTTGTATCCAAACCTGGACACTGAATTCGCCAGCTTTCGCCCCGAGTGGTTTGTTAAAGCCGAAGCCCTAAGCCAATCTATTCCCAAGCCGATTTTTTGTCCTGAACGACGGCACCTCAGCCTGAGCCGCGAGATCTATGCTGAACTAAATCGCTGGCAGCCCACGCTGTTTATGGGCAATGAAACGGCGGACCTGAAGTCAGCCGGTGGCCCGGGATTTCGCACTTTATTTGCGCCGTTTTTTCCCGAGGCTCACGTCAAAGCTCTGGCTAGCGCCTCTTTTGTAGTGACGTTAAACAAGACCATTGCCCTATCGGCTGCCTCGTTGCGCGTTCCGGTTCTGTTTGTGACCGATTGCGAGAATGAATCGGACGAAATGGTTCGATTGGGCATGGAAACGATCGTTTTTGGCGCCCATGAACCGGCAAGTTCCGTGGCCAAGAGAGTGAAGGCGAAGGCCGCCGGCGGACTGCCGCTCGTCACCGAAACCACCTGCCAGTCGCAGCTCGCCCGAGAGGCCAATAAAGTCATTTCGGTTTTTGCGCCACGACCCACGCCATTCTTAGAGAATGAAGAGCCGCTCAATGTCGGCTGTATCGCTGACTGGCGCTACGTACCTTTTTTGTTGGGTCTGGCCGCCAATTTGCGATCGGTTCACCGCGGCCCGGTTCGCCTCTTTGTTTTAGCGATGGACGATCAGACCGCCCGTTTTCTAACCGACGGCAACCTTTTGGACGGCGGTGAGGTCTATGGCTTGAGTGACTTTTGGGAACCCCATTCGCTTAAACTTTTGCAATACCGATCAATGGCCTACCAGGCCTACACCTGTAAGCCGAAGATTCTGCAAAAAATTTTGGACGTCACCGGCGCTCCCGCCATTTATTGTGACCTCGACCTTTTCTATTACGAAAGCCCTGCGGCATGGTTACGGGGGCTGGGAGAAAAAGCGGTTCTGGTCTGCCCCCAGAGAAATGAACTGATTGAGTTTGATCGATTTTACGGCTTTTTTCAGGCCGGACTCATTGCCGTAAACGAACGGGCAAAGACATTTTTGGAGTGGTGGGGACGTTTAAGTTTCTACAAGTGCCTTAACACCCGCCGCACGCACGACTACTTTATGGAAGACCAGGGGTATTTGGATTTGGCGCCGGTATTATTTGCCGAGTTTGGCATCGACTGGTCGGGCGAACAGAACGTGGCCCCCTGGAATGTAAGCGCGCATTGCGCCTTTCCGGATCCACAAACTCCGTGGCGGCCGGTACTGCGCGATGGCGCCATGAGTAAAAGCCTTCACGCGGCTCACTCGGATAAACTCAAGTTCGCCCACGCCAAGTTTGTTTGGGATCAGATCTCACTCTTTTTTAGCGCCTATCCCGAAACCGATGCCGACGAGTTGTTGCCCCAGGTAGTCACGACGCAGGCGCCATACTTTGGGCCACTCTGCTACCTCTTTGAATTTGAAACCACGGCCCATTTGTATTTTAGAACTCCAAAATGGTTTGAGAATCACCCAAAGCGATTCTTAGCCCTCTGGCATAGCCCATTGCGCGGCGTCGCCACCCTCTTTTCGAATTTTTTATCGTCCATGAGAAAGGCTAGGCGAGCTAAAATCGAAAGATCTTGGGTTAAGCCGCCGGCAAGAATTAGAAGAAGCAAACAACGAAGATCTTTACCACCGCTTAACTGGGCAGAAATGGTGGCAACGTTGATCAAACGAAAAAAAGAGATTGAAGCGTTGGAGGTAAGGCCCAATCCTATTCGCGGTTCGGCACTTCCCGCAGCGAGCTTTTTTGAAGGCGGGATTGCCGAATTTCCGCACGTGACTTCGAGCGACGCTCTACCCCGCAATGAGAATGCTTAACTCGCTCTCACTCGCTAAGGTAATGGTTTTAAAACTGCTTCGAAATTTTTGACCAGACCGATGTCCGCATACTTCACATTCGACAAACGGATATGGAAACCTTTTTTAACCATGGCGTAGATCAAATCTTCGCAGTCAGTAGAAACGCCCACGTTGTCCCACGCCCAAAACTTAAGCTCAAAGGCACGTCCCACCGCGCTGATACCAAAGAGTGAGGGCACACATTTTTTAGGGTCCGGAACTAGAATCTGAACATTCTTGCCACTCTCCCAAAAAAGCTCGCCTAGTACATCTTTGTCGCCTTCCACGCTCAGGCTCACGGTAAAAGTGGAAAGCACAGCACCACCAAAATCTAGATGCTCAATCACCGGGGCTTTCAAAAACTGCCCGGCGTACGAAAGGGCCTCAAACACCCGGCCCCGGAGGGGGCTGGGCTCAGACTTTTGGATGGCCCTTCCGGTGGGCTTTCCACATCCAAAAATGAGGGGCAAGAGGGCAAGAGAAAACACCCGAAGGGCTAATGGCTTCATGGGGGTCCTTTTTTTGAGTCGGTGGAGTGGGGGCTCAGAGTAAAATTCAGCCGAGCTAGCTCTCTCATTGTATACCGATTGGGCACAGGTCGCGAAAACTAGACAGCGGCGGCAAAGTGCACAAACAGAATACACTTATAACTAATTGAATTTATGACACTTTAACCGATTCCACCCGGCAGGGTTTCGGCACCACCTTTGCAATTCTTAGAAAGCATCGTCATCAAGACCATCAGCATTAGAGGAGTCTCAACATGAAAAAATTAACTACCGTATTCCTCGTCGTTATCGGTTTAAACGCTTTTGCCAAAGGCCCCTTGTTCGCCGGTTTTGCTCCGGTACCGAGCACTAGGCCCACGGCACCTAAGGTAGAGAAAAAGAGCGAAGCAGTCGGAGTGGTAGAACTTCCCGAAGTAGAAATTCCTTCGGATGCAGAAATTGCGCAGACTTGCTCTACTTACTACCGCGGCTGTCGCGCTAAAAATCGTTCGCATGAACAATGCGCCGCCGTTCGCGACTTCTGCTCACCAAACAGCTTAAGAATGTAATTTTT
>JAYSWN010000103.1:0-4335 GCA_043718025.1 Pseudomonadota bacterium | reverse complement strand
CGCTGTGTGGGTTTTGTGTCATGGCGTTTCAACATCGCTTTCGTAGTTGGCTCGTGGGTTACGTTTGGCACGGGGTGGTAGCGCTCTGTTTTCTCGGCCCGCTGCTTCACTTTAATTTCCAAAACCAATGGGCACCGTTGTTGTTTCAATGGCAGCGCAGCGTGAATGGCACGGGTGCCGAGGTAAACTTTGGCAATTTCATGCTGGCCCAGGCCGTCATGGTGGGCCTGTTGCCGCTACTCTGTTTGCCGTGGATTTTATTGCAGTTGAAAGTGATTTTTGAAAACCCCACCACCCGGGTCTGTTTTTGGTTTTTTGCACCGCCGTTTGTCTTTTTTATTTATAAGGCCACGCAAACTCACCTTGAGGCCAATTGGGGCCTGGTGGCATACCTGGCGTTTTGGCCGTTGGCCGAGCGGCTGTACCAGATTTCGAGTTTTGATTGGGCTAAGAAGGTGTTGGCCGGCGTTGGCTTTGCCACGGCGTGGGCGGGGTCTTTAGCGCTGTTGGTGCACCTTTTCAAACCCCTGCCTTTTTTACAGCCCGAACAAGATCGCATTGGTAAGCTGTACACCAACCAAAAACTGGCGCGTGAAATTGCGGCCGAGCTTAAAAAACCCGAGAGTGTAAAAAGCACGGTGCTTACCGGCCGCTACCAGTGGGTGAGCTACCTACGCTTTAACCACGTGGCGGCGCAGCAGATTGTGCCTTACGGCCGCGACAGCCATTTTAGTAAAGAGGCTCCCTCCCCTTGCGCTAGTAAAAGCGCCTTGGTGGTGGTGGAGAATGACGAAATACCCTCGGCGCTAAGCTGTTTCCCGCACCGCACCACTTTAAAAGAATTCTCTTATTCGGTACGCAATCACGAGTTGGGAAAGATCGCGTTGGTGAAGATGTCTCAAGATCCCTCTGGCCCCGCCGATGCTGGTATTCATCCGTGAGAAAGCTCAATCGAAAACATGCATTCGCGAGCCTGATGCTCAGTCTGTTTCTGTTAGTCATTCTCATTGAGCTCTACTCCCTGTTTCCTCCGCCTATTCTCGATAAGAAATCGTCCAGCCGTGTGCCCTACCGAGAGGGCGTTATCCACATTCACTCCACCTACTCAAACGGCGGCGGCACACTAAACGAAATTGGCCAAGCCGCCCAATCATTGGGATTAGACTTTGCCATTGTTACCGATCACGACACGTTAAAGGGCAAACGCGACGAAGGTGAAAAAACCTTTGGTCTCACCGACCTCTACATCGAAAGTGAAATCAACACGCCCTCTGGCCACTTGCTGTGCTTTTTGCCCGTGCGCGAAACGGCCATTCCTTCCGACGCCGCTTTAAAGGATCGCTGCTGGAAGCATTACCTGGGCAGCGAAACCAACCCCGAACTCTTTACCGTCACCGCTCACCCCAACCACCCGCGCTTTCCGTGGACGAGGCTAGAAACTTTTGCCCAGGGCACCGAAGCCATCAACCTAGATGTGCTGTGGCGAGCCCACTGGGAAGAGTCGCAATTGGCGTCACTGTTTACCGCGGCCATCTATCCGTTTCAGAATTACGTGGCGGTTTTACGTCTACTCAACTTTCCCGAAAAAGATCGAAAGTCGTGGGACACGATGAACACCCTTTCCACCGGCCGCTTCGGCATCTTAGCGCAAGACACCCATAGCCTTTTAAAGCTGCACGATAAGGTTCAATTGCCTTGGCCGTCGTACCGCGAAACTTTTATGATGGGCACCAACATAGTTTTTGGCGAAGAAAACTCGCCCGATCTACTCACCCGCAAAAAGAGCCTGTACGAAAACCTGCGACAGGGACGCAGCGCCATGCTGTTTCGGGCGGTGGGAGACTTTGCCGGCAACGATTGGGTGGTGGAATGCGGAGCAGAAAAAGGGCGGGCGGGTAGCCGCCTTAGATTTGCAGGCGCCTGCACTTCGACGGTTGAAATCCCCTCCGATTTTCCATTTGATACCGTAGTTCGCCTTTACCGCAACGGCGATCTGATTGCCGAAAAGACTGACGCCACGCGTTCGGTGGCGTTGCCCCTCGATCGCCCGGGAACTTACCGCGTAGAGGTGTGGTCACGAACCCGCACCAGACTTGGCATTTTTTTGAGCGGCACCGTGCCCTACGTTTTTTACAATCCCATCTACCTGCAGTAAGACTGGTTTTAATAAATTCGCGTTTTTTTCCGATAAGATAACGAGGTACGGATGGACGATCGGCGTGTTCTTTGGGCCCCCTGGCGAATGACTTTTCTGGAAAGCGATGCCCTTAAAGCGTCTGCCGAGATTTGCATTTTTTGCGAACTGCTTAAAGCTAACGACGATTCTAAAAATCTTATCGTGACCCGTAAAAAACACTGCTTCGTTATCTTAAACAAATACCCGTACAACAATGGCCACGTGATGGTGGTGCCGCTTCGCCACACCAACGACTTTACTTCGCTAAACGCAGACGAGTTGCTGGAAATGAATGGCCTGGCGCAAAAGATGATGAAGACCCTGGGTAAGGCTTACGGGCCGCAAGGCTATAACACCGGAATGAATTTAGGGGCGGCGGCCGGGGCCGGAATTCGCGATCACCTTCACCTGCACGTGGTACCGCGGTGGGTGGGCGACACCAATTTTATGCCGGTGCTGGCCGACACCAAATCGATGCCGCACCACCTGAATGCAAGCTTTGAATTATTGAGTAAAACCTTTAAAGAGATCGAGCTGGAGGCAAAATGAGGGGTTTAAAAATCATCCCCGTCTTCGTCATACTTTTACTATGCACGTACCTAGGAATTTTATTTGTCGAAGCCAACCGCGAAAACGTGGTGGTGAGTTTCGGTAAATATCAATCGGCGGCCATGCCATTGGGTTTGGTAGTTTTGTCGAGCGTGCTGGTGGGAATGGTGGCGGCGGGCGCATTGTGCAGCATTGAACTGGTGATTTTGTTACTGCAAAATCAGAAGCTCAAGCGGCGGCAAGCGCGGATGGCGGACAACGCGCCAAATGCGGCCCCTTATGATCGCAGGCTGAGCGAAGAGGTGACGGCCACGCATTTTGATTTAAAAACCGAAGCGGCGAAAGAACCCGTACAGAGTGCGGATGAGGCCAAGAAGGGGCGATTTTCTCCACTTTAAAGGATGCCGCCAGATGCTTCGAGTCGTTCTACACAATGGATTACGGCTCGACGAACGGGCCCAAAGTAAGTGGCGCAGCTGCGGCCTCGACTTGCTCGCCTCGCCACGTAAGGGTGAAGCCCCCGACGTTATTCTGGTGGCGGTGGCTGATGAAGAATCACTACGGGCGCTGCCCATCTTAAGAAAAAAGTTTCCCCGTGCCCTTATCGTTGCCGCACTCGCCGGTAAAGAGGCGCATCCGTTTGCTCACCCGGCGGTTGATGATTTTCTCACTCTGGCCTCCTTGAAATCGGAAATCGCTCTGCACGTTGCACGTTGGGAGCGCATGGTGGAAAGCAAAAAAGAGCTTATCGAACTTCGTGAACAAGTGGGCAGACTGTCTACTCGCTCAGAGGCGTTATTGGCGCAAATGGAGCGCGATCTCAGCATGGCCACCGAAGTGCAGCGCACGCTTTTTCCTAAAGACACCCCGATTGTGCCCGGGGTGAGTGTAGCCGCAAAGTATTTGCCGGCGGCGGGAATGGGGGGCGATTACTACGATATTTTTGAGATGGGCGATCGGCGCCTCTTTGGCCTTCTGCTCGCTGATTCGAAAACGCACGGCATGGCGGCCGCACTTCTTTCGGTGCTTTTAAAAACCAGTATCGATCAGATGAAAGATCGCTTCCCATCCACGCCGCAATTTATTGAGTATTTGAATCACGGCCTGAACGAGACACCGGTTTCGGAGCTGGCGGAGCTTTCGGTGCTCTACGCCATTGTCGACCGCTCCTCATTGACCCTGCGCCTAACTTCGGCCGGAAACCTAAAGCCCCTGATCTGGCGCAAGGGTGAGCTACTCAGCACCACTTGGATGAAAAACCCAGCGCTTGGCAATTTGGACCACTTCGCCTTTCGTGAAACTGAAATTTCGCTTCAACCGGGCGATCGCATTTTGTTTTTTACCGACGGTTTAGAAGCCCCGCTCAGGGAGGGGAAAAAACCCTTAACTGAGACCCTAGAGGGCATTCTGCGCCATGAAGACGGCATGGACGCCTTGGGTTTTCAGAATGAAATCTTAGCCCGCATCTACCGCTTTAAAGAGACCCAGAAACTAAAAGATGATCTCACTTTTCTCTATTTAACGATCGACGAAAAAGCCCTCTACCTCACCCCCCACTTAAAAACCGTAAAGTAGTCCGCAAAGGTCTTTTCCGGAAAGGTGCCCATCCC
>JAYSWN010000102.1:0-4335 GCA_043718025.1 Pseudomonadota bacterium | reverse complement strand
TCCTACGCAATGTTCCCAATTTTTTCATGGAAAAGCCGC
This sequence comes from Pseudomonadota bacterium, assembly GCA_043718025.1. Lineage (GTDB taxonomy): Bacteria > Bdellovibrionota > FAC87 > UBA2466 > UBA2466 > JBGSST01. The sequence continues at coordinate 4,296 of JAYSWN010000102.1, read as the reverse complement.
TGGAATTCACGCAGCTTCGCAAGTTGGTAGCCTCGGTGGCTCCGGCAACTCCCCCCGCGCTAAAAGCCGCTGCTTAAAAAAACGCAGATTTGATAAGTCTCCCGAGTTAAATGCCAACCCGTCTGGCCCCACGCGCTCAAGTGATTGAGTATGGGTTTGTAAATGGTAAGGTGTCAGTTCCATCTGAGAGGAACGGTTACCCATGGGCGATATTGGATTTTTGCGCGAGGCACTGATCTACCTCACCGCTGCGGTGTTTGCCGTACCAGTTTCTAAGTTTTTGGGATTAGGATCGGTGCTGGGCTATTTGGCCGCCGGATCGCTAATTGGTCCCTGGGGTTTGAAGTTCATCAGCGATGCCAAAAGCACGGCCCACTTTGGTGAGTTTGGGGTCGTGTTTCTGCTTTTCGTAATTGGGCTCGAACTTAAACCCAGTCGGTTGTGGTCGCTACGGCGGGCCGTTTTTGGAATGGGTGCGGCGCAGGTCGGCCTCTCCGCGAGTCTATTCGGCTTGCTGGCGTCGGCGTATGGCCTGCCGCCGCTAACGGCGAGCGTCGTTGGCATTGGCCTTTCGCTCTCATCAACGGCTTTTGCTTTGCAGTTGCTGGCCGAGCGAAACCAGCTCAACACCCCTTTTGGGCAGACTTCCTTCGCCATTCTTCTGTTTCAGGATCTGGCGGTGATTCCGCTTTTGGCAGCGCTTCCCTTACTCTCAAAAAATAGTTCGGGCCCTTCTATGGCCCATCCGTTAATTGTGGTCGCGGTAATTTTGGCAATCTCCTTTGGCGGGCGCTACGTCTTAAAACCAATTTTCCGCGCCATTGCTTACGCCCGTACCAAAGAGATCTTTACGGCGGCGTCTTTACTCTTGGTTTTAGGGATCGCCGCCGTGATGCAGGCCATTGGCCTATCCATGGCGTTAGGGGCCTTTCTGGCCGGAGTGGTACTCGCCGATTCAGAATACCGGCATGAGTTGGAAGCGGACATCGAACCCTTCAAAGGGCTTTTGCTTGGTCTGTTTTTCATTTCGGTGGGAATGACGGTCGACTATGGGCTGATGCAGAACCAGGCTGGCGTCGTGGCGCTGGGAGTTTTTTCGCTCATCCTCTTTAAAATGGCGATTCTCTTTGGCTTGGGCCGCGTGGCAAAGCTGGGTAACGAGTCTTCGATCAATCTGGCGGTCACGATTTCGCAGGGTGGCGAATTTGCATTTGTTCTTTTTGCGATCGGTTCCGACACCGGTCTACTCGATGGTTCGACCGCAGCCCTACTCGTGCTCATCGTCACGCTTTCTATGGCCGTAACGCCACTGCTCATCCTGCTTCACGATCGCTTTCTCGTGCCGCGACTGCGCCCGAGTAAACCGCCATACGATGAAATAAAAAATGACCAGAGCCCGGTGCTCATCGCGGGTTATGGCCGCGTTGGCCAGATTCCGGCGCGCGTATTAAAGGTGGAGAATTTTGATTTTACGGCGCTGGAGCACGATCCGGAGCACGTTAGCACCGTGATGAAGTACGGAGTTAAGATCTACTACGGAGATGCCTCGCGGGTGGACCTGATTGAGGCTGCGGGCGCGAAAAACGCCAAGGTATTTATCTTGGCCATTGATGATATGGAGGCTTCACTGCGCACCGCCGAAAGCGTTCGCCGCCATTTTCCCCATCTAAAAATTTTCGCGCGGGCGAGAAACCGGGAGCATGTCTACAAGTTAATGGATTTGGGAGTCACCCAGATCTATCGTGAGACCTACGCTACCAGTTTAGAATTGGCCCGTGACGTATTGAAGGCGCTCAATTTTACCGTTGAAGAGGCCGAAGAGACCGTACGTTGTTTTCGCGCGCACGATGAGAAAATGTTAATCGAGGCCCATAAGATACATAAGGATGAAGAGGCGTTAATCAATTTTTCTAAGAAATCTACTGAACAGTTAATGGAATTATTTCAAGCGGATCGTTCGACCCCGCCGGTCGGATGATTCATCAGTTTTTTACTTTCACTTGGGTTTGGGTCAGCAAATGGTTTTCGTCAGTTTTTTCAAATTCTTTAGACGGCGCCGCTTCGCTCTCTTTTTGAATCTGATGCAACCCAAAATTGAGCAGACCTTGCTTGATGTTGGTGGGTGCCCCACTTTTTGGATTGCGTACCCGCAACCGGTGGCTCGTATCGATTCACTAAATCTATACGAAGCTCCTTGGGCTTCGGCTGAGTATCCTGCACACGATATTAGAATCTTGGTGGGCGACGGCTGTAAATTGGCTATTTCGAATAATGCTTACGATATTGCCTTCTCTAACAGTGTGATTGAGCATGTCGGTTCGTGGGAGCAACAGAAGAAATTTGCCGCAGAAATTCGGCGAGTGGCTTCGGCGCTCTGGGTTCAAACCCCGGCTTTCGAATGCCCGATCGAACCGCACTACATGGCGCCGTTGATACACTTTCTCCCGAATTCGCTGCAGCGTTTTGCGGTTAAATGGTTTACGCCTTGGAGTTGGCTAGAACGGCCCACTCAGGAAACGATCGATTTAATGGTCGACACGACCAGATTGTTGAAAAAAAAGGAAATGGAAAAATTGTTTCCAGATTGCGAAATTATTACCGAAAGATTTCTTTGGCTTCTTCCCAAGTCCTACATTGCGATCCGTCACCAAAGCTCAGAAAGGCAATAGCGCTCCACAGTGTTATCATAGGTGGATGCTCACCACTTTTGCGGCCCATTCGTATTTTATGCCTTGGTATCTATTTTTGGCTCTGCTCTGGAGCACGCTGCTACTCGAAATGCCGGCCATCCGCATCCTGCTTAGGCGAAATTTTTTTTCCAATTTTGTCTTAGGGCTTTTGGCCCACCTCATGTTGCCGGCGGTAGTTCTAGCCCTGGCATCGGTCTTGGGCTGGGGAAAAATTTCTAACCTGACGTTGAAGGGTTTTACCATCGAAATTTCGCATCAGGTGGACATACTGTCGTCAGGTTATTGGCTATTATGTGGTGGAATGGCGACGGTGATGATCGGACTTAAAACCGCGCTTTTTTTTCGCTTGGCCGCCAAGCCCCCGCGTATTTTTAGTATTTCGTTTCTCGCCGTACTCTGTTTTTTGAGCACGAGCCTTTTTTTGACGTCAATTGCGGTGGACCGAACTCAAGTGATGGCCTATGCCTACGCGCGCGCGATGGGACGCCGGTTGCCGGCCGGTATTTTGAATCGGGAGAGTGACCCGATCAAAGCCGCGGAACCACTTCTCAATTACTATAACGACCTGAATCACGCCCGACAAAAAGCCCATTAACCATCAAAGCTGAGTATAATATTTCCTTATGAAAAATACCTTGGGCTTGGTTCTGGTGTCGTTGTTAGCAGTCGGTTGCGTCAGCAAAGAGATTGAATTTCGCGACTTTGCCAAGCTAACCGAGCCCGACCTCAAAGCCTTAAAAAACGAGTTGGCCAAACCCAAGCCGGGAACGGTGAAATTGAAATCCGGCCAGGCTGCTCATTGTACTAAAATGATTTGTCACATTGCCTGGGTCGCCCGTTCCTTGACTCTGCACGTCAACGAAGAGACACAAGTCAAAAGCAAAAAGGCAACGGGCGACTTTACACTAGAGTCGGAAGAGGTGGCTGCCTTGCTCGCTTCGATCGCAACCGCGCATGAGATAAAGGGTGAAGACGCCGGACGGATGGGAAATTTAGGTCATGTTTGCTCGTCAACGGAGTGCAAACTTAGCGTTTTTGTTGCCGGCGGCGAACCGGACGAAGTGGATCCGGCTGCCCCCGCCAAAAAAATTCTAAAATCCACGAACCGGGGAAGAGTGTTTCGCGAGTAGGCGCCGTGCTATCTAGTGGCCGCCTGTGCCACCGACTCGATCGCAATGGCCGACATTCCTCGCGCAAAATCGAGATCGATGTTCTCGATATTATCGAGCGTATCGTGGTAGCCCTGACGGCCGATATCGTAATTCTCCATGAATAACACCGTAGGAATCCCGGTGTCCGAAAGTTGCTGCGCGTCGGTGTTATAGAGCGAACTTCGGAAGTGCCAGCCCGGACGAATCTCTCCGCGAAAAAGAATAAACTTACCTAGTTGGGGTTTAGGGAAATCTTCTGCCTTTACCCCCGGCGGAATTTTATAGCGTTTCCAAGCGCTGGTGCGCGCATACTTTTCATCCCACTTTTCAACTTGCTGGCGATGATTCCAATCGCGCGTCACTTCGTGGGCAATCTTGGCCAAGCCGGCCGCCCGTTCTCCTCGTCCAGGGGCAATCTGGAAAATTGCGGGCTTGGGGTTCTGGCCGAGCTTAAG
>JAYSWN010000101.1:0-4344 GCA_043718025.1 Pseudomonadota bacterium | reverse complement strand
GCGTTTGTTCGCCGCTCTTGCCGTCGATGGTGCCGCTGAACGAAATCTGATCTTTCTCTTTTAGATCGGCCGCCATGCCGTTCAGAATTTTGGCGAGGTCCTTGCGCTCCGGATCAAGTCCGTTTTCCTTTAAAGAGTCTTCGAAAGCCCCTTTTATCTTTTCGCCCGGTACGTCGCGCATGAAATTCAAATTTAGCAGCCGCCGCGGCTGTTTTTTTAAGGCTCCGGCGGGGTCGTTTGCCGTCCAAGCCGAGGGGTTTGAAACGTAATGGGAGGCCACATAAACGTTCACTTTTATGAAGACCACCTTCTTCTTGCGGATGCCGTACCCGGTAAGCGACAACGACTCAGGGCCGGCCTTAATCGTTTTAGCCACCTTGAACTTCAGTCCACCGATTTCGTACGGGGTTTCCAACATGTCTGCCTCGCTTGACGCCGTGGCCGCCACCCCGAGCGAAGGGAAGCCCGAGAGAAACGTTAAAAACACGGCCAATTTCAATAATCTCTTCATCAAAACTCCCTCCAAGCTTGTGATCACGCGTTGCGAAACTAACACGAAACCCAGGGTTGGGAAGGGTAACTTAGACGCTTTGCATTAATCTTACGTGGCCATTTCGACACCGGTTGCCGTAAGGCCCAAGACGTGAGAGGTTTTCTTTTTTGCCAATATCCATGCTGGAGAGAAGTGAATGCAGATTAAGAAGCGTAAAACGGCACGTAAGAAGGCCGCTCGCAAAGCGAAGCTGAAACGTGGCCGACAACAGCAGAAAATGAACCCGAAACTGGCGCGCCGCCGCAAAGCTAAAAAGAAGATGCGGCACAAGAAGCTCCGAAACAAAAAATAACTCCGAAACAAAAAACGGATGGATGGATCGAAACGAGTCATAGAAATTCCTGAAATCGTACCGGTCCTACCGGTACGGAACACGGTGCTTTTTCCAAATGCTGCGGTCCCGCTCATAGTAGGGCGGCCCCGCAGCGTTCAGACGGTGAGGTACGCCAATGATCATGGCCAACTCCTTCTTGTCGTCGCTCAAAAAGACGCCTCAATCGAAGAACCGGTTCCGGCTGATCTCTTTCAGACCGGGGTGGTCTGTCTAATTTCTAAGCTCAATCCAGTTGAAAACGACGGTTTTCAGCTCATCGCCAACGGTCTATTCCGTTATACCGTTTCTGAATTTGTTGATGGACCCCATTTTTTTGGGGCTCGGGGCATGCAGATTCAAGAGATGCATTTGGGCCCGTCGCCCCGCCGAGACACCCTCACCCAAGAGATCAAAGGTTTAGCCAAAGCCATTCTTAGCATGGCCTCGATTCCCGGCGGAGACTCACTGCTTAAGCTTTTTCAGCAGCTGGAGGACGGTGGTCAGATTGCCGACCTGTGCTCCACCTTTTTGAATATACCGATTGCGACCAAACAAGACTTGCTTGAGACCATCGACGTAGAAGCACGGCTGCAAAAACTGCTGACGCAGATGATTCGTGAGCGCGACAAGCTGCAGCTGCATAACGAAATACAAACTAAGATGATGGAGCGGATCTCTAAAGATCAGCGCGATCACTTGCTTCGCGAACAGATTCGCACCATTCATGACGAGTTAGGCGACGAAGCAAATCTTCAAGACGACTTTCGCAAAAAAATAGATGAGGCCAAGCTCTCGACCGAGGCCAAGAAAGTGGCGCTGGAAGAGCTGAGCCGCCTGAATGTGGTGCCACGCTCTTCGCCCGAATATCACGTGATTCGTACCTATTTGGACTGGCTATGCGCTTTGCCGTGGGAAAAACGTTCGGCCACCGACCCCACCACATTAAAGCTGGCTGAAGCCCGCGCCATTTTAGATGAAGATCATTATGGCCTTGAGAAAGTTAAGGCGCGGGTCATTCAATTTCTCGCCGTGCGTAAACTCAAAAAGGATCTGAAAGGGCCTATCCTTTGTTTATTGGGCCCACCCGGCGTGGGTAAAACCAGCATGGCCAAGTCTATCGCTCGGGCCCTTGGCCGGTCTTTCGTGCGCGCCAGCCTTGGCGGAGTGCGGGATGAGGCCGAGATTCGCGGGCACCGCCGCACCTACATTGGCGCTTTGCCTGGACGTATCATTCAAAATTTGAAGCGCACCGGAGTGCGCGATCCGCTGCTTCTGCTCGATGAAATAGATAAAGTGGGCGCCGATTTCCGCGGCGATCCCGCTGCCGCTTTGCTTGAAGTGTTAGACCCCGAGCAAAACGGCAATTTCTTAGATCACTACTTAGACGTGCCGTTTGACCTGTCAGAAATCTTTTTCGTGACCACCGCGAACGTGGCCGAAACGATTCCAGCGGCGCTTCGCGACCGGCTAGAGATCATTGAGATGTCGAGCTACTCGAGTAAAGAAAAAGCAGAGATCACCGTCCGGCACATCATTCCCAAGCTGATCGAAGAACATGGCCTGAAAACCGAGCAGGTAACAATCCCCTTACCGGTGATCTCAGCGGTAATTGAACATTACACCCGCGAAGCGGGCGTGCGTAACCTTACCCGTGAGCTATCGCAAATTTGCCGAGCCACCGCAGAAAAGTTTGCGTCGGAGCTTCCCCCCGCCAAGGTGACGATCGAAATATCTGATTTGGATTCGATGCTCGGGCCGCCGCGGTTTTTCATTGAAGAGGCCTCAGAAAGAAGGGGCCCTGGCGTGACTACCGGCTTGGCGTGGACGCCAGTCGGCGGCGAAATTTTACACATTGAGGTGTCACGAGTTGAGGGCCGCGGGCAGCTAATTTTGACGGGGCAACTGGGCGACGTGATGAAAGAGTCGGCTCAGATCGGCTTAAGCTTAATTCGCAGCATGTGGGGCAAGAACTTCCCCTTCCGTTTCGACCGCAGCGATTTCCACATTCATGTGCCGGCGGGCGCCATTCCGAAAGATGGCCCATCGGCGGGTGTCGCTCTGTTTCTCGCTCTTGAATCACTGGTTGAAGGCAAAGCAATCGACCCCAAGTTTGCCCTTACCGGCGAGGTGACCCTACAGGGCAATGTTTTGCCGGTCGGAGGCATCAAGGAAAAGATCTTGGCCGCACACCGCGCCGGCTTAACCACGGTCTGTTTGCCGGAAAGAAACCGCAAAGACATTGCTGAAATCCCGACGGAAGTGCAGAAAGTAATGCAATTCCATTTTGCCAAAACCGTACGGGATATCTTGCCGTTAGTGGGGTTAATGGGCGGTCCAATCGATCCGCTCGCTCTGCAACGAAACCTAACTGAGAGTGCCATTAAAAACTGAGGGATTAAGCGGCTTTTTTGAGGACGGTGCGATTGCGACCGCCTTCTTTGGCTTCATACAGGTGACTATCGGCCATGGCGATGAGGTCTTCCATCGTATTGAAATTATCGTTTTCAAATGTGGCAATGCCAATGCTGACCGTGAAGTTGATTGGGGTCTCTTTAAAAATAACTGTTTCCACTTCGATCGAAACGCGTAGCCGTTCGGCAATGGTCAGCGCATGATCGGAATTGACGTTGCGCAGAATCACCGAAAACTCTTCACCCCCGTAACGGCAGGCAATATTTTCCATGCGCAGCTGCTTCAACAGCGCCTGGCCCATGGTCTTTAAAACGTGGTCACCGGCCATATGGCCGTAAGTGTCGTTCACTTTTTTAAAGTAATCCAAATCGATCATCATCAATGAAAGCGGATTCTTGTTTCGGCGACTGAAGCTAAATTCTTTCGAAAGCACATCGAGGAAGTATTTTTTGTTGTAGAGCTGGGTCAGTGCATCAATGTTGGCGGCGCGAAATAAATTCTGTTGGTAATTCTGCTCGACGGTATCTTGGTAACAAAATTTGAAGTACAAGCGGGTTCCGATAAGAATTTTATCGCCGTCTTGAAGGACGTGTTCGACGATCTTTTTTCCGTTTACGAAAACGCCGTTGGTGCTGCCGGCGTCTTTAAGCGTCAACGTGGTTCCGACGCAAGTGATCGCGGCGTGGGCCCGCGAAACATGGGGGTCATCCAGCATGATCTCACAGGTTGGGTCGCGGCCAATGGTCATGTCTTTACCGCCTAAACGGTGCATCTGCCCCGTCTCACGGCCAGAAATTTGAATCAGGTACGGCTCTAACGAATTTGATTTCTCACTGACGTCCGAGCGGTCAGTGATAATCATCGTCTTATCGCCTTTATGTTCTTTGTCGCTCACGCATCCGTCCTGTGGCCGGCGATATCGCCCGCCTTCCTACTTATCGGACCGCGTTTGCAATTAGTTTAGCGTTTGTGAATACCCGGCGACTTTGTCGCCCCCCTTTTCCCCAGCGAAAATGTCGCCCCCCACTAAACTAAGCCTCTGAAATTCATCATGAGTTGGGGGGCG
>JAYSWN010000011.1:0-16140 GCA_043718025.1 Pseudomonadota bacterium | reverse complement strand
CGTGAACCTGGACTTCTTCATTTTCCACTCCCCTTACCGCAATTTTATGCGGGTTGTTAGGAAGCTTCAAATGCTCCGATTTTTGGGGCCAACGTCGGTATCAGACCTACGGCGCAAGCCGCGACGATCTGAGGCAACTCTTCGCCCATTCCTCCGTGACGACAACTGAGCGATACATTCATCGCAAGAGTGCGAGTCTGGAGAAAGTGGCGAAGGTCATTCAATTGTTCCCATCCGAATTGGGATGTTCCCAAAATGTTCCCATTTCGGTTTCTGAATCTAAAGGAGGTGGATTAACTACTTGATAATAAATGGGCCCACGGTGACTTGAACACCGAACCCCCAGATTAGAAATCTGGTGCTCTATCCGGTTGAGCTATGGGCCCCCAAAATTGAAGACATTCTGGGTAACATAGGCGCCCACCATTGGCGAGTGCTACCGCGCCTCTAGCAAGGACTCTGCCCCATCATTTCTTTGACTTACGTCGTGCAGATTGGGATTGATACGCTCTACCGAAGGCTGCCGCGCTTGGGCAATGGGCCGAATGCACGGCGCTTTCAATTCTCCCAAACCTAAAAGGAAACATTGTGAAACATCTAGTAATCGCGATTGCGGCCGTACTCACTTTCAACGTTTTTGCTGACGACGCCTTGACCGGCGCCGCCGCTGACGCCCACAAAAAAGTAGAAGCAACCGCTGAAGGCGCAGCCACGACCACTACCGCTACAACCGAAGCGGCCCACAAAACTGCCGAAACCGCCAAAGATGCGGGCCACAAAGCCCACAAAAAAGGCAAAAAGGCCAAGAAGGCCGCTGAAGACGCAGTTAAGCACTAAATTTAATTACGTTGAGGGGGCGGAAGCGTTGCGACCGCTCCCTTTATTTTGAGAATGATTTAGAGACCTCATTTTGCGACCCTAAGCCTACGCAGGCCCTACGCCTTTTCGATCGCTAACTTCAGCACTTCGCCGTCGATATCCTGCTCGGTGAGCCACGGCCCCTGCCCCGCCTTAATCGACGACGCGAGGGTTTCCCCCGCGATGTAGGTAGAGTTTTTTTCAATCGCCCGGGAGATCTCTTCCGACGTCTCAAACTTCACGTGAATGCGATCGGTCACCACGAACTGCTGATCTTTGCGCAGCTTCTGCACCCGATTTACAAACTCACGCGCAATGCCTTCAAACAACAAATTCTCATCGATTTCGCTATTCAGCCAAATCGTCACCCCGGCTTCGGACTGGATAGCCCCGGCCTTAAGGGGAACGGTCTGCACTAAAACTTCGTCAAATTTGATCTCTTTGCCCGCAAACGTCGCGCTTTGCTTGGTTTCAAACTCTACGATTTGGGCGCTGGTCATGCCCTTGATCTGGCTGGTAACTTCTTTAAGACCCGCTCCGAGTTTTTTCCCCAGCTTTTTTAAATCGGGCAAAGCCACATACGAAACCCACTTCGACTCATCGTTAGAAAAGCTCACCTTCTTCACGTTAAGCTCTTGGGCAATAAGATCCGAAAACAGTTCAATGGTGCTTCGATCAGACTCACTGCGGGTGATGACGTAAATCTCTTTAAGCGGCTGCCGCGTTTTCAAATTATTAACGCTGCGGCAATTACGCCCCATGCCAACCACGCGCTGAAACAGCTTCATGTGCTTTTCTAGAGTAGGATCAAACCACTTTTCCTGCGCCTCGGGAAACGACGTAAGGTGCACGCTCTCTTTGCCATTTAAATCACGCTCCAGATTCTGGTAAATTTCTTCCGTTACAAAGGGAAGGATCGGCGCCAACACTTTACAAAATCGAGTTAAAACGTAGTACAGCGTCGAGTAAGCCGACGTCTTCGTTTGGCTCTCGCCGTCGGCCCAAAACCTGCGGCGGTTTAAACGAATGTACCAATTGGTTAACTCATCGATAAATTTTAGCACTTCGGGAACTACGATGTAGAGCTGGTAGTCCTTCATCAAATTATTTACGAGCTGGATCATGCTCTCCAACCGCGAAACAATCCATTTATCAAGTAAGGTATCGGGCACCACGGCTCGCGACTTAGGCTCCCACTTGTCGGCCAGCGCGTAGGTGACAAAGAAACTATACGAGTTCCAAAGCGGCAAAATCACCGATCGCACCACTTCCTTCACGCCCGCCTCTGAGAAACGCAAGTCTTCGGCGTGCGACGCGGGAGAGTTCATCAGGTACGCTCGCATCGCGTCCGCCCCGTAGGTATCCATCACGTGGGTCGGATCCGGATAATTCTTGAGGCGCTTACTCATCTTCTTGCCGTCTTCGGCCAAGATGAGTCCATTCACGATTACGTTTTTGAACGCCGGCTGATCAAAAAGCGCCGTCGATAATACCGATAGCGTGTAGAACCACCCGCGGGTTTGATCGATGCCCTCGGCAATAAACTGCGCCGGAAAATTCTTTTCGAACGTCTCTTTATTTTCAAAGGGGTAATGCGCCTGGGCGTAGGGCATCGAGCCGCTTTCGAACCAGCAGTCGAGCACCTCGGGAATGCGGTGCATGGGTTTGCCCGATTTTGAAGTGAGCACCACGTCATCCACAAAATGCTTGTGAATGTCGGTAAACTTACGCCCGCTCAACTTCTCAAGCTCGGCCACCGAACCAATGCAAACCATTTCAGAGCCATCTTCGGTGCGCCAAATAGGAATTGGCGTACCCCAAAACCGGTTGCGCGAAATGTTCCAGTCACGCGCGTTTTCAAGCCAGTTACCAAAACGGCCGTCGCGCAAGTGCTCGGGCACCCAGTTGGTTTTTTGATTGTTGGCAATCAACCGCGCTTTGAGCGGATCGAGCTTAACGAACCAAGTTGAAATCGCCTTGTAAATAAGCGGGGTATCACTGCGCCAGCAAAATGGGTAATTGTGCAAAAATGTTTCGTGTTTAAAAATCGAGCCGCGCGCCTTTAGATCTTTAATGATGGCTTTATCGGCCTCTTTTACATTCTGCCCGGCATATTCTGGCACCGCCGAAGTAAACTTACCTTCGTGATCGACAGGGTCGACCAACTCAATGCCGTACTTCTTCGCCAACGCAAAATCTTCTTCGCCGAAGGCAGGGGCGGTGTGCACAATGCCGGTGCCATCGGTGGTGGTAACGTGATCGCCCACTAAAATACGAAAGGCACCCTTTTGATCCGCGAAATGCGCAAACAACGGCTCGTACTTGAGCCCTTCCAGCTGTTTCCCCTTAAAAGTTTTTTCTACTCTGTAGTCGGCCTCGTTTTTAAAGTACGTAGCCAAACGATCTTTAGCCAGCACCAGCCGGTCACTGGTTTTCACCTCGGTGATTTCGACGTAATCAATCTCGGGGCCCACCGCCAACGCTAAATTCGACGGCAACGTCCACGGGGTGGTCGTCCAAGCCAAAAACACGCGGGGACTACCCACCTCTTTAAACCTAAGGGTAAGCGACGGATCCTGAACCTCTTTGTAATTTAGACCCGCCTCAAAGTTAGAAAGCGGCGTAGCCACGCGCCACGAATACGGCATCACCCGGTAGCCTTCGTAAATAAGCCCCTGGTTAAACAGCTGGGCCACCACCCACCACACCGATTCCATAAACGACAGGTCCATGGTGCGGTAACCACGCTCAAAGTCGGCCCAACGGCCGGTGCGCTGCACGATGGTTTCCCACTCTTTAGTGTAGCGATCGACAATGCCGCGACAGGCTTCGTTAAAATTCTTTACGCCGTACTTTTCGATGTCGCGAACGCCAGAAAGCCCCAGCTCGTTCTCCATCTCAAATTCAACCGGCAGCCCGTGGCAATCCCAGCCCCATCGCCGCTCGACAAACTTGCCCTTCATCACCCAGTAGCGGGGCACGATGTCTTTTAGAGTGCCGGCAAGGATGTGCCCGTAGTGGGGCATTCCGGTGGCAAATGGCGGACCATCGTAAAACACGTACCGGCCACCGGCTTCGTTCGCCTTTTCTTGGTTGGCGTACAGCCCCTTCTGGGTAATCCCCTGGTCTTTCCAAAATTTGAGGACTGACTTTTCTAATTCGGGGAAACGGATGTCGGTTTTTACTGGCTTCATGGACCGTCAAAGCTACCCGGCCAAGGCCCTTTTGCAAAGGTTTCGCCCCGGCCGCCTGGCCTTTCTAGCCCTTGAGTAGGCCGCTGACTTCGCCCACCTCGGGAAAACGCCCGGTTTGGTACTTAGAATAAATCAGCTTACCGTCGGCCAACACGTCAAAAATTCCCCGCGACCCGGGAACTTGCTGCACTTTGATACCGGTTATCTTTTCAATCTCGGCCGCCACCCGGGCGGCCTCAGGTTTGTAGTTTCAAAGGGTGCAGTAACGAATTTCGATTACAGAGTAATTCACGGGGTAAGCCTACCATGCCCGGCGCGCAAAAAAAAAGCCCCCGAGATCCGTGAGGATCAAGGGGGCAATTCTTATGACTCCCAACCGGAGTCAGAGTTAATCTACCAGCGGTAGCGCGCGCGAACTTTAATCTTCTTGCTGCTTCTCGAGTTGCCGTACGCTGAGGTGTCTCTTTTCATGCTGCGAGTCCGCGAAAGTGCGTTCGCGCGTGCGTCCAGGTAGAAATCGTCGCCGTAGTAGTAATAGCCGTCGTTATTCCATCCGCTATTCCACTGGTTCGAGTAATCGTTTCCGCCACCGTAGTAGTCAGAATAATAGCCGTCGTTGTAACCGTTGCCGCCGTAATTCTGGTCGTTGTAGCCAGGCTGCTGGTATCCGCCTTGTCCAAAGCCCCCACCTTGGTTGTAGTAGTCGTAGCACCAATCGCCGTCGCAAAATTCGTTTCCGTTACCGGCAATGCCGCCGGGCGCGCCTGGTCCGCCAACCTGTCCGCCAGGCATTGCGGGGCCTGGTTGACCGCCGGGAAAACCCTGGCCGGGCTGACCACCGGGCAACTGTCCGTTCGGCCCAGGCTGGCCGCTAGGGGTGGTCACGGGAGGAGGTGGAGGATTAGCGGGCGGCGTGGCAGACTTTTCGCCGCAGCCGATAAGCAAAAACGTTAGTCCTAAGAATAGGGTGCTGATTATTGATTGATGCCGTGTCATTTGCTGTCCCCCGAAAGTCCCTCGCCCAGTAGCTAGAGCAGTTTTGGTGCCAACGCTTTGACAGCTGTGCGAGTCGTAGTCAGAGACAATTTTTTGTCCTTTTTACCCACGCGTACATTGCGTAGGCTGGCGAAAGATGACTCACCCCAGACAAAAATCGGCAGGTAAGAATAGAACGCTAGTTTCTTGGTCCGGCGGTAAAGACGCGGCCATGGCGCTATGGCGCCTGCAGCAAAGTGCCACTTGCGAAGTGGTGGGATTGGTTTCGACCCTAAATGAAGCCACGGGTCGCATGCCGATTCACGGCGTTAGCGAAAAGCTTTTAAAGAGGCAGGCCGATGAGCTGGGTTTGCCCCTCGCCCTCTTGCCCCTTCCCGCCAACTGCCCGAACCCCGTTTACGAGGACCGCTTGGCGGCACTCTTGTTCGAATCGCGCCGAGATTTAGGCGTAGAGGCCGTGGCATTTGGTGATCTGTTTCTGAAAGATATTCGACAATACCGCGAAGCTTTTTTAAAGCGGCTTTCGCTAGAACCTCTTTTTCCGTTGTGGGGGAGTGATACCGCGGCGCTCGCGCAAGAAATTTTGAGCACCGGCTTTCGCGGTAAGGTTGTCAGCGTATGGAAAGAGAAGATCGACGAGGTTTGGCTGGGGCAAGATTTCAATCAAAGTTTTTTACAAGCCCTGCAAAAACAAAACGACCCCTGCGGTGAAAAGGGAGAGTTCCACACCTTCACCTGCCAGGGGCCAAATTTTAAAAATGAAATTACGGTTACCCTCGGTGCGATTCACACCGAGGGCACTTACCGCTGGATCGATTTAAACTGACAAGGTTACGGAACCATCTTCTCGTTACCGAGACTCGCGGGCACGAGCCGGGCCACCGGATGGTGCCCTTCGGTGTATTTTTGTGACAGCTCAATAAACTTATTAACCGTATCATTCGCTTTCATCGCTTCGTCGTAGGCTTTCTTCATGGCCAACGTGAAGATCGAACCCGTTGAGGAAGCTAGAGAACTCTCGTCGGCGCGAGAGGAGGCAATGATCATCAGTTTTTCCCAATAGGCGGCGCCCGTGCGGCTGGGCTTGGAGAACTCAGCGAGCAATCCATCGGCAACCATAGAGTTGCGAACCGTTTCGTCTTTAATCCCGCCAAAGCCACCTAACCGCATTGGGTCCATCATGCTGCCGGCGTGGCACGAGTCATAAATAATCACCAAACGTTTCAAAGGGCCCGAATTGGCGCGGCCGTCTTCGATCGCCTTACGAATCTCTTCCACTTTGATGGTCGTATCTTGCAGCCACAATGTGCCCACTCCCCCATGTCCGGTGTAGTAAAAAAAGAAGGTGCCGTCGCGGGCATCTTGGGCCGCTTGAGTAAGCGCTTTTTTTACGTCGGCCACTTGGGCCTGCCCTTCGTGCAGCTCCGAAAACTGGAACTCGTAGGCCGGGTTGGCGATCATTTCCTTAACGTTCTTGATGTCAAAATCAAGACCCGATAGGCCGTGGCCTACCGAAACCAATAAGGCTTTGTTGTAGCCTCCGGGGGTTTCGACAAAACCACGTTCAATAGCGGCATGCGCTGATGCAACGAATAGCAACAGCACGAGAAAAGACATTCTCATGGGGGAACTCCTGATTGGGTTGTTTGTTGGGGGCGGAAGTTCTAAGCGAAGAAAACGAGCTTAGAAACTATGGGGCACTACTATTAGGTTAACCGATATTGGGCAAAAGGGGTGTCAACTGCGTGTACCGCTTCAAAAAAGATAGCCACTGTTAACAATCATATTTAAATTATTGATAATATTACATTTTTAGCCTGGTTGCGTTGCCCCCCCCAGCTAAAGGCCCCACTAGTATTCCATTAGTGCACAGTGGCTCTCGCCCGTTCAGGCGCTCAAAACCGTGGCCCCCCGCTTGCACTAGTTAGCTAGCACAGCTTTGAGATGCACCTTGGAAGGACCTAAACCATGTATTTGCCCCAAAGATACGGCACCGCATTCGCAATTTTCACCCTGATTGTCGCCAGCCAATTATTTTTAGGCTGCTCAGGACCAAAACAGGCGCTGGAAGAGATTGAAACAACGACTGATAAAGGGAAAAGCTCCAAGGCCAGCTTTAGCGATGATGCGTCTGACCTGATCTCTAGCGGTAAGATAAACACTTCGCCCACAAACACCGCAGCCACCCCAAACGCGGTGGCCACCGGCACCCAAGCCCAATGCTACAACGGACTCAATTATAGCCCGGGCCTCGGCGGCACCAATCAGTTTAACGATTTTTCTACCAACCCGAACACCGCTCAGACCTCTACCGGCACCAACTCGTCACCAAATAGCAACGGCCAAGGAAAGTGCTTGGCGAGCGGCGGATTAAATCAGCAAGGCGTCGCAAACATGGCGATGGGGACTTACAACTTTCAAGAACGCTGCATCAGCGAGGCGATGGGAAATTTGCAAGCCGCCTCGGTAAAGGGAATGGCTCGGCGCGAGGCTCGTTACTTAGTTTCGGTGGTGTACCTGGGTTGCCTGGTGAGATTGACCACGGCGCAAAGAAACTCGGCACAATGGGGCGGCAATAGCCTTAACGGTTTTGGCAGCGCTGATTTCAACCTGCGAGAATTCATAACCCGGTTACCGCGCTAATCACAACTCTTTGACGACTTGGAGACAACGCAAATGAAAAACGGTTTAGCAAAATTAAGTTTAATGATGATAACCGCGGCTCTGTTGACCTCGTGTCAGAGAGCTTCGAGTTTAAACAAAACCACTTACCAGACGCAGGCCAACGCGGTGCTGGCGAAGATGGTAAATACCGTCAGTGCGCCCGCTCGCGCAGCCAAGGCCACACCTAGAACCGCAATACTAGGAATTGGCAGTGGCCAGTTTGATTTTTTTGGGCAAAGCCCTTGGGAAAACCGTTACAGCGAGGCCACGCCCGAAGGCACGATGAGCGCTTGCTTACGCCTTTTATCCGGAATGGAATACGACAACGTCACCGACGCCTTTTACATTTCTGCACTAATTAAATGCGGCAACGCCATTCAGTCTTTTTATAATCCAGCATCGGCGCTCGCCGCCCGCTACTTGGGCCAAGACGACAATTACCGGGTGAGCTATCTCAATGCCTATTCGATAAATTCGCCGTGGGAAGACTTTGCGGGTAACTACCGCACTAACGCCTCGCAGTTTTCGCAGCGGACCAATTTCGGTTTTAACTTTAAACCAGACGCGCTTCAGTACTAAAAATTTCGATCTCTATCTCCAAACCAAGGCGTCAAAGACAAGGGCCGACTCGAAAGAGTCGGCCTTTTTTTTGCGTCCCCCACCCAAAGGGGATGTCTTCAGCCGTTAACAAAGCTTGGCGTTGTGCGCCAAATTCAATTGTGCACCTGGCCAAAGTAAATGACACCAAAGACATTGGGTTTACGCACTACCTGGGGGGGTTGGGATGTCGTGGAATTGGGGATCTGTCTTCGTTCTTGGTCTATTACTATCGTTAACAACTAAAGCCGAAGTAAATTGTTCTGCACTGCTGGCCACCGGCCCGGCGCCGTTAACCACGGCAAGGGAAACGCTTCCCCTATTCGCCAGCTCGCGCGAGACCATGGTTAAATATTGGAAAGACGTCGGGCTGACGAGCGACCTGCTTTCCCACTACGTTAACAATCCGCTGTGCTACTCAAATGGAAACGCCTTCGTTCATTGTATGGCGGCAATTAACGCCATCGTATCGCACGGCGGGAGAAACCTTCAGATCATTCCGGCCGCTGTCCATTTCGAAACGCCGCAAAACATTAAAGTGGCTCGGGACTTAGGCGACGCCGTATTCGCCGTGTGGATCCCCCTAGCCAAAGAGCCCAAAGCCATCCTCGCCGAAAGGCACGCCTTTGAGGCCGCCACCGTAAAGGCTTGGATGAAACTGGTGAACTCTGGCCGGCGCGTCGACATGGAGAAACTGCTTGAGCCGATGGCCAAGGCAATTTCTGGTCAGGCCGAAGAGTCTTATATCGTTGCCAACGCCATCAACGAATTCATGCAAATTAGCGATGCGCACGCGCGTATCGTGCCGGTTGAAATGTTAAAAAAAGACCACGACTCAGATGTAATCGACCAACTGGTGGGCATCGGAGTCAACGTAATCGAAAAAGACGGCTTGATCACGATTGACGGCTTGATCGACGGCGGCCCCGCCATGCTAAGCGGCCTCCGCGCCGGAGATAAAATTATTGCGGCCGATGGAAAAGTGCTTACCGGAGACTTGCGTAAGGGTGCCGCCGCATTGAGCGGGTTGGAGAACACCCAGGTTATTTTGACGATAAAACGCGGCGAAGAGGCTTTAGAGTTCAGACTGGTGCGCAAGCCCGTAGAAATCAAAAATGTGGCGGCAAAATTCGTAGAACTTGGCGCCACAAAATTAGGGGTGGTGAGTTTAAGCAGCTTCATTCCCGAAAACTCGGCCGAACAAATTGAAATGGCGGTAAAGGCGATGGAAGCCAAAGGCGCTCAGACCATTGTTCTCGATCTGCGCGGAAACCCCGGCGGCAGTTTGCACATTGCGGTGAAGATTGCGGCTCTGTTCCTAGGTGCCGACCAAAAAGTGGTGACCAGCAAATCGCTCTACCCCACCGCCATTGCCGACAAAACCTATATGACCGCCAAAGACGCCAAGGCGATTACCGCCCTCCCCCTCGTGGTCTTAATCAACCCGATGTCAGCGAGCGCTTCCGAATTGCTTTCGGGAGCGTTGCAAGACCACAAACGGGCCTGGGTGGTGGGCGAACGCAGTTACGGAAAAGGTACGGTTCAAGCCGGGTTAAAGCCGATGGGCATTCACAAAGCGCTGCAAGACAAAGAGATCGTGGTGTTTCAAACCATCGCGCGATTTTATTTACCCTCCGGCCGTACCAATCAATTGGTAGGCGTGACGCCTGACTTTTTGGCCACCCGTCGTCCCGGCGAGGCGCTAAACTACCCGCGTGAGGAAGACAACTACCCCAATGCACTGAAATCCGTCGGCGAGGCCGCCCACTCGGAAAGATCCGAAGACACCACGAAACAGCTACGCGCTTGTATCGACACCACTGGCGGTGCTACCACTCGGTTCAACGCGCCAAATTCTACCTTGCCTCAAGACTACCAACTTCACGTTGTGTTGGATCTCATGGCCTGTTTCGAACGGCTCAAAATTCAACCGATGGCCATGCTGATGCAATAGGGCTGCTGGCGAGAGGTTGACGGGCCAGTGTGACTGGCCCGATTGACGGCTTTAACGACGCAAGTCATATTCAGCCGTCACATTTTTGTTCGGCGCGGAGGCATAATGAAAACTCTCTCTCTTGTAGGTTTGATCGCGGCAGCGGTTTTACTTTCTTGTTCATCGGCGAGTCGGGTTACTGAGCCGACGGCTTGGGAAAAAGAAAATCCGGTAAAGCCACTGCCCACACCGCCCCTGGGAATTCTCACCACCTACGCCGAGCTGAAAGAACCTCCCACCCCCGAACGCGTGCGTTTGGGCCGTTGGCTCTTTTATGACAAACGCCTTTCGGCGGATCAAACCATTTCGTGCGCCACCTGCCATCGCCCCGAAAATGCTTTTTCTGAACCAACGCCAGTTTCCACTGGCATCCGCGGGCAAAAAGGCGGGCGTAAATCGCCGTCGTTTATTAACCAAGCCTGGACGCTGTACCCACATTTTTTCTGGGACGGCCGCGCCGATTCGCTAGAAGCCCAAGCTCTAGGTCCGGTGGCCAACCCGATCGAGATGGGGGCCAGTCACGAAGCCATGGTACAAATGGTTTCGGGGGCGGGTGGTTATAAAAAGTATTTTAAAGAGGCGTTCGGCAGTGAAGAGGTGACCAAAGAAAAGATCGCCAAAGCCATTGCCGACTACGAGCGCACGCGCCTGAGCGGCAACTCGGCGTGGGACAAATGGAAAGCGGGCGACGAAAAGGCCGTTTCGGCCGACGTAAAAAAAGGCGATGAACTCTTCTTCGGCAAAGCCCAATGCAACCAATGCCACCTCAACCAAAATTTTACCGACAGTTCGTTTCACAACTTAGGAGTCGGCTACGATCCGGCCAAAAAGAAATTTGCCGATAATGGCCGCGCCGACTTCACCAAAAAAACCGAAGATCAGGGTGCCTTTAAAACCCCTGGTCTGCGCGACATCACCAAACACGCGCCCTACATGCACGATGGCTCACAAAAAACCCTCGAAGAGGTGGTGGCCCATTACAACAAGGGGGGAACTAAAAACCCCAATCTCTCGCCCAAAATAAGCAAGCTAAAGCTTTCGAAAAAAGAGGTAAGCCAACTGGTGGCGATGATGAAATCATTGGACGGGGAAGGCTATCAAGACACCGCCCCCACCGCCTTTCCGCAATAGAGCAGATCGGAACCGGACATGAAAGCTTCTGAGTTTTCTGATTTGGGTAAATATGAAGTGATCATGGAGCAGTTGATGCTTGGGGATCGCGTTAACCCCGATGACAAAAAGCCCGTGGTCGTCAAAGTGTTGCGCGACAAAAAAACTCAACGAGCCTACCAGATAGATTTGCGCAATAACGTGTACCGCGAGTCCCGACACGTACTCGAACCCTATAGCGATTGGAAAAAGCTCGAATAGGATGCTTTATGACGCCGAGTGATTCGCTCCCGTCCAAAACGGCGGCGGGGAAACGTTGCCGGGCGTCTCAGTGGCGAGAAGTTCTATTTTTCCCAACCACTTTGAGACCGGTTACGTGCTAACTACGAGTGCGAATTAATAGCCTCGCTCAACGGTAAAACCTTTTCCAGACTCACCGCCAAAAGGCGGTGGTTCACCAGGAGCGCTCCGAAAACTGCCGCAGTTAAGTACTCGTCGTACTCATAACCCGAAGGTCAGAGGTTCAATCTTTCGGTACGGACGGGGCAGGCAACTTGGCACAAGCGTGGCATTGGTTAGAGTTTAGTTTTTGGCGTGAACCTCTTTGGTCGCGGTAATCGGCTAATTGGTGAACAAACTGCCCTATATTGTCATTTGAGGCCAACTCGGCCGCGGTCGACCATGTGCAATGCTCATATCGTTTTGTTTTCCATTTTAACCCTACTAAGCGCCTGCGGCTGTGCGAAGCGCGATAGGGAACGCACGACCTTCACGATGGCGACCGAGTCCCTCCCTGAAAAATACGGTGGTAAGAACCCCATCGCCCTTTTAATGATGGAAGGAATTAAAGCGCGCGGCTTTTGCACCGCCTCAATAGTGGATCGTCAATACGTCGTAACGGCAGGTCATTGTATTATTCACGAAAGCGAAACCCTAGCTGCGACGCAGCTCAGAATCTTTTTTCAAAATCCAGGCGACAAGGAGCCACAAGAGTTTTCTATTGCCAGCATTGTACAGGCGGAATTCCGCAAGAAGGGGGGGGCAGATTGGGCGGTTCTCTCTATTTCTAATCACCAAGAAATGGTGGAGCGGTATGGAAGTCTTTCCGCAAGCAAATCGCCAAGAAAAATTGAAAACCCCCTAGACTTTCTCTGGAGAGCAGAGGGTGAAATGCTAGGCTATGATCCAGTTAATGGAGTGAATCAGTTTAGATTGGTGCAAAAAAGAGCGAAATTTGAAGGGACCATCCCCGACCTAACATTTGATTCCCTCGATTTAGTTGCAGTTCCGGGGAATTCAGGATCGCCCATTTTGGTTAAAGACGTCCTGATTGGAATTCTTTCGACGTCCGGCGTAGGGGGATCTACGGTTACCGATTTTGAACATGCCAAAAAAGCAAATCCCTTTAACTAATCTCGTTTACTAGGGTTTCGTAAGAGCGGGCCCACGGTGATACGAACGCAACGGCCTACTCAAGTCTGATTTTTTTTATCTTTTTTTCCGGAAAGAAAATTTAAAAAAAAATCAGAAAACGGGTGGAAGCGCCACCCAGCCCCCACGAGCAGCGCGAGAGCAACTACGCCCCATCACCCTCGATCCACTAATCTTCAGAAAGAATCCTGTATAGGTGGCGCCTAAGACGGGTTGCGCCCGCTTGCTGCCGTTTTTTGTCGCTATGCTGGGAATATTACCAACTGTCTAAGTTCAAAACGTTTGGCTTTGCGATTGCATTGTCATTGCAGCGAGAGTCGGTAGCAGTACGGAGACCACAACCATGAGCAGCACAACAAACTTCTTTCCGCGCTTAACGTTCGTTTTAACCGGCTTAGCCCCGTGGCTATTCGCATTTTTACTAGTCGGCTGTAACTTCCAAGCCGGCCTTCCGAGCCTACCCGGCCTTAATCAAGACGCGCCAAAAATTAGTTTAGAAATTCCTCAGGGTTACGCCCCGGCGCGCTCGGCGGCCGAGGCTGAAAAATCTTGGGAACAAGTTGCCCTCGATGCAGAACGCATGGCCTTTCACGGAGCACCGCTAAATCCATCGACCGAAAAGGTTCAGCCTAAAACTCAGCCAAGCGTTTCTCCCATTGTGGCCGAAGCCAAATCTCAGTCGCGTATTATCGAAGTGTTGAAACCGGGAAAAATTTCGAGAAAATGGTCGGCCAAAAAGGGGATCGCCAAGAAGCGCTACGCCTCGACCGGCAAATTCTGGAAGCCGGTAAAACTCACCGGCAAGCGGTTCGGTGAAAAGAAGTCTCAGGCAAAGAAGCTCGCATTAAACTTCTAATTTCGATTTAAATCTTAGTCTTGAAAATAAAAGGGCCGGTGAATCTCACCGGCCCTTTTCTATTTCATTCGTAACCTGGCGACTTACATCTGGAAATGAACGCCGAGCATCACCGAGATGTCACGGGACTTAATGTCGCGGCCCGCGGTAGAGCTAACGTTTAGGAAGCCCAAAGAGTATCGCCCCTCTGCCACCACCGAAAATTTAGGCAACACTTCGACTTCTAATCCAGCGCCAAGATCCAACGAGAGATCCACGCCGTTGGCCCCGGGTCCATTCACGTTTAGAGCAATGGCTGGCCCGGCCACTATAAAGGGGCGAAACACCGGCGATTCAATTTTTAGTTTGAGCAAAATCGGTATCGTAATGTAGTTGGCGTACTGTTTTTTAATGTAATTAAATTCTGGCTGAAAATGAAAAATGTCGCCTTCGGTTTCGTAAAACGCCCCTAAGATAAAATTGGTATTCGTCGGCACCTTTAACGCCGAAAGATCTTCAGTGTCGGCAAAATTCAATCCGCCGTGTAGGCCAACGCCGGCATTGGCCTGCGTTTGAACCAAAAGAAGCAACCCAAAAACCAAACCTAAACTGCGTTTCATTGTGTCTCCCAAGTGAAGGCTTAAAAAATAGTGGCCCCACTCTAGGACGGGCAAAATACGAAGTAAATACTGAGGTTTTTTTAACGGTTTTGGAGGGAGAAGAGTGCGTCAGCCCAATTTTTTAAACAACGACATAGGCGTGAGATCAATGCGCATATACACCTTGGAGTCGATAAACACTTTGAGCATGCGCAAGTCCAATTTTCCTTGGGCAGCCTCATCTTCAAGTATCACCAGGGCTTTTTCGGCGGGCATCGCTTTTTTGTAGGGCCGGTCGGCGGCAATCAAAGCGTCGAAAATATCGCAAATCGCCATAATGCGCGACTGCATTGGAATGTCGGCGGCCTTTAGTTTACGCGGATACCCTGAACCATCCAGCTTTTCGTGGTGGCAGTAGGCAATTTCAGGAAGGTTAGCAAAGTCGCTGGTCCAGGGGATTTGCTGCAAAAACTGAAAGGTGCTGGTGACGTGATTTTCTACTTCGAGCCGCTCGGCCGTCGAAAGCGAACCGCGGCGAATGCTTAGTGACAATATTTCTTCGGGTTCAAGCAACAAACCCTTTTTTCCATCGAGCAGCGGCAATTCAATTTGTTGCAAGCGGATCAACGCTTCGGTCTTATCTGCGTTCACAACCGTAGGCTGATTGATCTCCATCACCACTTTCCAAAACTCTTCGATTTCGCCGCGTTTCTCACGAACGCGCCGTTCCACCTGCGCCATCGTGAACTCATCGGGCGGGCGGTTGGCCTTCATCAATTCACTTAAAAAATCACGGTACAGCAAAATTTCGGCGGCATGGCAAAAGTGATCAAAGCGGGTGCGTAACTTTAGCCGCTCCACTTCATACAGTTTGGCCTCTTTCAGCAAAACCGACTCACGAATGCTCACTTTGCCAAAGTCGTGTAACAGCGAGGCGTACTGTAGCTCTTCAATTTGCTTTTCTGAAAAAGAGATGTGGCGAACTTCCGCATCCTGCGACCGGCTCACCTGACGGGCAAGTTCTACCGACAACGAGGCAACCCGTTCGGAATGACCTTTGGTGGCAGGATCACGCTCTTCGATCACCTGTACCGAAGCGCGAATAAAGCCCTTAAAGAGTTTGTCGATGCTTTGGTAAAGTGTGGCCTTTTCGATGCTGGCGGCGGCCAGGGCCGCAAAGCTGCGCATCAACGTGGCGTCTTCATTACTGAAGGGCGGCATTTTTTCTAAGGCAGTTAAATTTTTTGTGGGCCACTTTTGTTTAAAAGTTTCTTTGCGATTGATGAGTTGCAACACGCCTACCAGTTCACCCTGCGAACTTACCAGCGGCAGCGCCAATATCGATCGGGTGCGGTAGTTGGTTTTGCGATCAAATTCGTCGTCGAACCGGTACGGCAATTTTGCGGGAATGTGGTACGCGTCGGCGATGCGAACTTCGGCGCCGGTTTGAAAGACGTACGCGGCAATTCCACTACCCAACGTCGGCACCAGGTCGTGTTCGAAATCGTACTTAACCGAGTGGTTCACGGTAACCGCAAATTCGGCCGTGCGCGCGTCGCGCTTGATGTACAGGGTGCCGGCATCGCAATCTAAAAGCTCAACGGCTTTGTGGACGATGAATTTCAGCAGATTACCCTGAGTAGTCGAGGCAATCAGTTGAACGGCAACTTCTTGCAAGGCTTCGTAACCTCGTAAGTGGCTAGTATTGCGGCGTCTCTTCTTCACTGTAGGCTTATCGGTAAGGGCCACCCAAAGCTAAAGCTTGTGTGAATACCCGGCGACTTTGTCGCCCCCCTTTTCCCCAGCGAAAATGTCGCCCCCCACTAAACTAAGCCTCTGAAATTCATCATGAGTTGGGGGGCG
>JAYSWN010000002.1:0-44236 GCA_043718025.1 Pseudomonadota bacterium | reverse complement strand
CAGATCTTCGGCCACCACCGAAAAATCAACCAATAACTTACCGCCCTTTCCCGACAACTTTACGGGTAAAAAGGCCCGCGCCAAAACTCCGTTATCATAAAGCGGCCCTTTACCAATGCGCAGCTTTTCACCCTCAATCTGCCAACCGCTCGCCTTTGCGCCCTTTAGCGAAATCAGATGAAACGGTTTGGTCTCACCCAATTTAAAATCTACGAGCAGGCCCTCTTTCGCGATCTCTAAGTAGTCACCCCGCCATTTTAGCTCGCGGACGACCCGAAACACTGGCTTTCCGTCTTTTTTACCGATGAGAACCACTCGCTGGTCAGTCCACTCGCCAACCAAGGAATCGACCGAAATTTCAATGTCCTTAGCCGTCTTCGAATAAGCAACTTCGATTTCACTCGTCGATCGGGCGCCGACCTGAATTTCGATCGAGTCAACGCCATAGACTGACTCGTTCCATTTTGCCGCTTTAGAATTGGTGAGCAATACGGAGCCGCCACGGCGCACGCCAAGTCCGCTTAGGTACTTTGCTTGCAATGAGTCCACCACTTTATGAATGGTTCTCATCATCTCCTTAGATTCCGAACCAATGTCCTGAAGTTTCAAAGGCACCACAATGTCGGATTGCACGCCACGGTCTTCAAGCAGCTGCCCTTCGTTGATGCCAGATCGAATCGTCTGGCGCCACGACACCCGCATATTCTGCTCAAAGGGCAATGAGACAAAAGGACTATCTGGCCATTCGGCCAGAATGGCCTGGAAGGTTCGGTATTCCATTACGTTGGCCCCCCCTCCGCCGGTACCGCGATGAAGCCCAATGATGGTGCCGGCCCCGCTATCTTGCATTCCCGCCGTAAACAGATCGCAGGCCGAGTAACAGGTGCTATCGGTCAGCACGACCACCGGGCGAAACCATATCTGCCCAAAGCTATTCGCCTCCGGAAGCGGCGTGATGGCCAAAGGCTTGGTGTAGTAATCCCCTTTTTTAATCGCCGAATTTACCGCTGCCGACCAACGGTTATCGCCACCATTGGCCTCGATAAATATCTTTTCGTTAAGCGGGTTGGCCAGCATCCGCACCTTGGTAGGCTCCACCACGCGCGGGGAAAATAGCTGCACCATCTTTTCCGCCAATACAATGTGACCACCTGGATTTCCGCGCACGTCGATCACCAGACCGATAGCGGGCGACAGTTGGGCCTCCACCGTACGGCGAAACCCCTCTACAATCGTCCCCAAATCAAGGCGGCGGTCGCGCCACATAAAACTCTTAATTCGTACGTAACCAATTTGGCCCGCCGGCGTGTCTAAAAGAACCGCCTCAAAGATCTCAGCAAGGGGGTTAGGCTTGGTTTCGTCTAGTGCGTAGGTAATGGGAAACCCTGGATCCCCAAACACGCGGTTAAAACGCTTCTGAAACTCATCCATTGAGAGCTTCATCTTTTCTAAAGCGTTTTCTTTACGCGGGGGGATCGCCACGTCGGTAAAACACTCGTCGTCAGCTAAGGTCATCCACGGAATCTCTTTTTCGTAGACTCCACGTTTCCCCTTAAGCACAAACTGCAGGGAATCTTTTTCTGGCAAAGGAGAAGACGCCAAGTTGCGAAAAGTTAGCTGCTGCAACGAACGCGTTCGCATCGCATCCGGATTGGCCCCGCCCGAAGTGGGCAACATTGACTGAACCACTTTTTCAACCGCCACGCCATCGATTGAGATCAACTGGTCACTGATCTCAATGTCTTTTACCAACTCCTCGGCCGTCGCCGATCGTCGGGAGGCGACGATGATATTGTCTTCGCCATCGCGAACCGACTCGAAGCGCAGGGGAATAAAGGCCACGCCGCAGGCCAAGGGTTTAGGCGATTGGTAGGTGGTATGAAAATCATGGAGGTTTACAAAAAGGCTCGAGATTTTTTCATGAAAGTCTTTATTGGAGAGCTCGGCGGCCGAGTCTTTGAGCAATTTGAGCCGGGGAACGGGATCAGAACCAACGCCAAAATCCTTTTTCTTGATTTCGCGGTGAACAAAAAGCTGGCCCAACATTAAGGCGGCTTGGTTGGCCAAAGTCTGCCGGTCGGGCGCGGTATAAGGCGGCAGCACTAGGCGCGCCCTAACTTCTTTAAGCGGCGCTACCACCACTTCTGCCACCGACTGGATTGAAAAAAAGCACACCGCTGCGGAAAAGATAAAAAGCTTCACGAACCCCCCCCAAAAAAAATCACTTTATGAAGATTTCCGCCAGCTATCAAGCGGTCTTTGCAACTTATCAAAACGTTTGCAAACAATCGGCCACAAAATATCTTGGGTAATATTCTGATCGGAGACAAAATCTGGGTCGTGTTCACCCCCCCGCGAGACTAAGTGACTCATAACGAGTGAATCAAAACTCGACAGCGCTTCGCGTCACGAAACTTTTCTGTTGCACGAGCTAGATTCAGTTTCTGATCTGACTCACTTGCCTTCAATAGAGAGGCCGCGCTATCACTCAAATCATGAAACTGCTCCGAGTGCACTCGCAAGCCTATCCCCACCAACACCCTCACTTTAAAAAAGCCGAAACTACCGACGCGGTACTTTCACTTGGCTTTTGGTTGTTGGCCGGGGCGGCCCTAATTTCCGCCGTCGCCGCATTTTGGTATTTGGTTACTCCTTCAGAAAAAAGGCCGTCGCATGCTTCGCATTAATGAAATAGCCGCCAAATTGGATCTCCCGGCCGATGCCGTCGAACCCTACGGTTGGCACCGCGCAAAATTTACCCTCGCCTACTTGGCGAAGCTGCCGCCGCCAAAAGCGAATGCGAAGTACATCGATGTAACGGCAGTGTCGCCGACCCCCTTTGGTGAGGGCAAAACCGTCACCTCGATCGCCCTTTCGATGGGGTTCTGGCAAATCGGCCGCAGCTCGATTGCCACCCTTCGCCAGCCGTCAATGGCTCCGGTTTTTGGCATAAAAGGGGGAGGTGTGGGCGGAGGCCGTTCCTCTCTGGTTCCCCCCGATGAAATGAACCTACATTTCACCGGCGACATCCACGCGGTTTCGGCGGCCAACAATCTACTGGCCGCGCTGATCGACAATCACGTTAAGCGTAAGCAGCTTCCCGAGTTAGACCCTTCCACCATTACGTGGCGACGCGCGGTGGACATCAGCGACAAAGCACTCAGCCGCATCACCGCCGGTCTCAACGACGGCTTGGGCGGCCCAAAGCGTGAAACCGGTTTTGACCTCACCGCCGCCAGTGAAGTGATGGCCATTTTGGCGTTGGCCGAGTCTTTTGAAGATCTCAAACAACGTTTGGATCAGATTCGCGTCGGCCTTACGCCCTTAGGCGCACCGATTACCGCTCTCGACCTTAAGGCGAGTGGGGCTATGGCCGCCATCCTGCGCGATGCGTTTCGGCCTAATTTAGTTCAAACCATTGAGGGGACGCCGGCGTTGCTTCATACCGGACCGTTCGCCAACATTGCCCACGGCAATAGTTCCGTTATTGCGGACCGGGTGGCCTTAGGCCTTAGTGAATTTGTGGTGACCGAAAGTGGATTTGGTTCTGACTGCGGTGCCGAAAAGTTTTTTCATTTAAAGTGCCGCCCCACTGGCCTAAAACCCGACGTGGCAGTTTTAGTCTGCACCGTCCGGGCGCTAAAATGGCACAGCGGCAAATTTGGTTCTAAACTTTCTAAAACTACGCTGCCCGCAACGATTACTGAAGTGGACATTCCCGCCATCAAAAAAGGGGCGTCTAACCTACTGGGGCACATCGCCTTGCTTCAACGCTTCGGGGTGCCAATCGTGGTCGCCATAAACCGCTTTCCGTCCGACACCGAGCAAGAAATTGAGACGATTAAAGAACTTGCCCTAAATGCCGGAGTCAACGGCGTTGAAGTGTCCACCGGATTTGAAGAGGGGGGAAAAGGTGCCGTGGCCCTTGCCACCACGGTCGCCAAGGTCAGTCAGCTGAAAAGCGAAATCAAATTTCTCTACGAACCGAATGATTCGATAGAACAAAAATTGGAAAATTTGGCCCGCCTGGCTTACGGTGCCGCCGGTCTAGAATTAAGCCCGCAGGCGCGCGCAAGTATGGAACGGCTTTCGCGTGACGGGTACGGGCACTTGCCCCTTTGCATTGCGAAAACTCAGTATTCTTTTTCGCACGACCCCGCCCTACTGGGTAGGCCAACCGATTTTACGTTTCCGATTCGAGAGCTTGGCGTTTACGCCGGCGCTCGGTTTCTTTACGCGTTGGCCGGTGACATGCTCACCATGCCTGGTTTGCCGGCGAAACCCGCCGCCTGGAATGTTACCGTTGATAACGAAGGAAATATTTCGGGCCTAAAGTAGCCGCCTAACAGATTCGCGGCAGTTGCTCGCCCGACAAGCGATCCAAAATTCGTTCGGTTTGGTAGGCCGTTTTCACCACCACAAAACCGCAATCAAATGGCTCAACCGTGCCCACTTGGGTCGCGCCTTGAGAAACCTCGTGCCGCCGCAACTCTGTCAGCGCCGACTCCAGCTGAATCTGCGGCACAAAAGCCACAAACCGGCCTTCATTGGCAACGTAGAAAGGGTCTAGCCCAAGTAGTTCGCACGCCGATCGCACGGTGGCGGTAACCGGCACTTTTTCTTCTTCGATCTGAAAAGTGAATTGGTTTACTTCGGCCAACTCTACTAAGGCGGTGGCGAGTCCACCGCGCGTCAGGTCACGCAAGCAATGAACCCGAATTCCCGCGGCCAAAAGACTTTGCACCGGGGCAGACAATGGGGCGCAATCAGAAATGATTTCGGTTTCGGGAAATATTTTTTGACGAGCATTCATCACCGCAATGCCGTGCCGACCAATATCGCCGCTTAGTATGATGGCGTCGCCCAGTTGAATAGAGCTTGGTTTTATTTGCGCTTCGTGCCGAATCTCCCCCACTCCGCTCAAAGACAGGTAAAGGCCATCGCCCTTGCCTTTCTCCACAACTTTGGTGTCGCCGGCGATCACTTGTACAGCAGAAATATCGGCCGCACGTTTCATAGAGATCACGATTTTTTCAAGCGCCGCCAAGGGCAGCCCCTCCTCCAAGATCAGGCTCACGGTTAAATACCGAGGCGTGGCCCCGCTCATCGCCAGATCGTTTACGATGCCATTTACCGCCAAACTACCGATGTCGCCGCCCGGAAAAAAAAGCGGTTGGACCACGAAACCGTCGGTAGTGATGGCCAGCCGCTTGTATTCGGTTACAAAAACTTCTGAATCGTGCCCCTCTTGGGCGGCATTGCTCCAATGTTTTAAAAATAGGTCGCGAATAAGCAGCTGGGTCATGCGTCCCCCTCCACCGTGGGCCATCACTACGTGAGAGGTATTTCCAAAGGGCAACGGGCAGTTTATTTCAGCCATGCCGTTGTCCCTCTCTTTTTTGGTAGCGGTAGTAGGCGGCGCAAGCCCCTTCGCTAGAAACCATCGGGGCGCCAAGGGGGTTTTCGGGAACGCACCGATTGCCGTAAGCGGGACACTGGTTCGGTTTCAATAACCCCTGTAATACCTGGCCGCTCAAGCAGTCATTACTCACTTCGTTTCCGAGAATGACGGGCCCAAACTTTTTTTCAGCATCAAACTCAGCGTAGCGAGGGTTTAGCGCCAAACCGCTTTCGGCAATTTCACCCAGGCCACGCCAGGGGCGATTGACGACTCGAAACACTTCACGCAGCAGCGCCTGCGCCGAAAGATTGCCCTCTTCCCGCACCACCCGGGCGTATTGGTTTTCAACGGTGAAGGTTTTTCGTTCTAATTGGGTCACGCACTGTAAGATCCCCGCCAGAATGTCGACCGGCTCAAATCCGGTAACCACAATGGGCACGCGGTATTTTTGTGAAATCGCAAAATAGTCTTGGTACCCCATCACCGTGCAGACGTGGCCCGCCGCCAAAAAACCATCGATCCGACATTCGGGCGAGTCGAGTAAAGCCCGCAGGGCGGGCGGCACCAGAACGTGGCAGCCCAACAGACTCAGGTTGTTCAACTTTTTTTGCTTGGCCTGAAGCACCAACGTTGCCGTGGCCGGGGCGGTAGTTTCAAAACCCACGCCAAAAAAAACCACCTCGCGATCCGGATTCTGAATGGCTAGGGCAATGGCATCCAGAGGCGAGAACACAATCCTCACGTCAGCGCCTTTAGCCTTCACCTTTAACAGATCTTCGTGAGTACCCGGAACCCGAAGCATGTCACCGAAGGAGGCCAAAATAGCGCGGGGTTGGCAGGCAATCTCGATCGCCTTGTCTATCCACGCAGTAGGCGTAACGCAAACCGGGCATCCCGGCCCGTGGAGAAGTTCCACCTGCGTCGGTAAGAGTTCGGCGATGCCGTATTTTAGGATGGCGTGAGTCTGGCCCCCACACACCTCCATCAACCGCCAGGGACGAGTGGCGACACGGCCAATGGCCCGACTCAAGGTGGCGACGGTATTTTTGTCGCGAAACTCATCTACGTATTTCATAGACGATCCAATTCCGACAGCAGCCTGAGATTTCTTTCGGCCTCGGTAGCGTCGATGGTCTGAATGGCCACCCCCACGTGAGTAATTACGTAGTCGCCAGGGACGGCATCGGGAACGAACGAAAGATTGATCTCCTTGATCAGGCCCCCAAAATCTACCCGGCCCACGCGAAACGGGGGTTCATGGCCGTCGATTTCAATAATTTTTCCGGGCACCGCTAAACACATAAACCCTCGATCGCAGCTTTTACCTGGCCCACGGACAAGCCTCCGTCGTTGGGCGGGATCTGATGATGCCAAAAAGGGGAAAAGCCGTTGCCCCTGAGCCCACGAATTGCCATTCGAGAAAGCAATTCATTTTGAAAACACCCCCCGCTGAGTAACACTTCGCGCCTCTGGACTCGATTTGCCACGGTTAGGATCATGTCGGCTAGCGTTTGGTGAAAACGGGCCGCGATTTCTGAGTGAGGCCGTGGTTCAGGCCGCGCCATGATTTCGCAAATCATTGGCCGCCAATCTAAATGAAAACCATCGAACTCAAAAGGGTACGCGGGGGCGTCGGCGCGCCACTCATTACCGCGCGCTTCCAACAGGCTGGCGGCATGCCCTTCGTAAGTGTTGTTCCACGCAACGGATGTCAGCGCCGCCACGCCGTCAAAAAGCCTACCCACACTTGAACAAAGGGGGCTATTCAGTCGGTGATCGAAAAGATGGCGAAGGGCATTTAAATCTTCAACCGTAAACCCAAAGCCGTGCGTCGGAATCGGTAAGTTACTTTCCCAAAGCAGAGCCAAGGCGACTCGCCGTGGGTCGCGAATGGCACGTTCTCCCCCGAGCAGAAGAAACGGCGAGAAGCTCGCCACCCTTTTCAATTGCCGTGACCTGACATCAAAAAATTCGCCGCCCCAAATGCTGCCGTCGTCACCGAGCCCAGCTCCGTCCCACGCCACCCCTAGTAGAGGTGGCGCCAATCCGCAGTCGACTATTCCGGATAAAACGTGAGCCTTGTGATGCTGCAGACGAAGCAATGGTTCAGTGGCCTTGACTGAAAGCACCTCGACGGCCCTCGTTGACGCATAGTCGGGGTGAAGATCGGCAACATAATTATTCTGCGATTCGGCCGAGATTTCATTTAACGTCGAACAAAAACGCTGCTGCGCTTTGGGATGAACGAGATCTCCCAAATGGGGACTTAAATACAGCCCCTCTTTTTCTGTCCACGCTACGGTATTTTTCAAAAAACTGCCGGCCCCAAGCCAGCGTCGTTGTGATTTCACCATTCCGACGCGAAGGGGATAGCCGCGGGCGCGCCGTAACACGGTGATTTTTTCTTCGATCACGCGAACCACCGAGTCATCGACGGGCCGATGAATTCTACGATTGTGCCATAAGAAGTGGTCAGCAATTCCCTTTAGCCGGTGAACCGCCTCACCTTCGTCATAGCAAAGTGGCTCATCACTACGGTTGCCGCTGGTCGCAATCAACGGCCCACCAAAATCACCCGCCAATAAGTGCTGGAGCGGATGCGAAGGGAGTGCGGCCCCTACGCTATTTAGGCCGGGGGCAAGGTGGCGACTAAGGCCACTCTCGGAAACCCTATTCAATAAAACGATCGGTGCCGCCGACGACCGAAGCAGCTCCTCTTCAAACGGCGAGACATGGCAATGCTCACGCAGGGAGGTCAAATGAGGAAACAGAAGGGCAAAGGGTTTATCGGGTCGCGCTTTGCGACGGCGCAGCTCAACCACTGAAGCATCCCGCATAGCGTCAGTTATTAAATGAAAGCCGCCTACGCCTTTGACGGCGAGGATCAGACCGTCGCGCAAAAAATTTGCCGCCGCAATCAGTGCGTCGTTGCCGGCCGCGACCGGCTCACCCTGCTGATTGCAGAGCTCGAGGGTGGGACCGCACTGGGCGCAGGAAATGGTTTCCGCGTGAAAACGCCGATCGCGGGTGTGAAGGTATTCCGTTTCACACACTTCACAGCGGGGAAAATCGATCATGGTCGTGCGTTGTCGATCGTAGGGCATCGCCAGAGAAATACTAAAACGAGGACCGCAGCTGGCGCAGGTGATGAAAGGGTAGCGAAAGCGCCGATCGTTAGGGTCAAGCAACTCTTTGCGACAATCGCCACATGTGGCGACATCGGCGGGGAGATCGCCGACGTCAGAAAAGCCGTGATCAGAGGGTAAAATTTGAAACCCCACTTCGTCGGGAAGTTCGCAAACTGGCGACGTTTGAATCAATACCTCGTCTCCAAAAAGTGTCTCCACCCTCTCTAAAAAACTCGGCAGAGAGGCGTTTTCGGTTTGCCCCTCCATTAAGACGAGGTGCCTTGAGTTTTTTACCCAACCCGTAAGCCGACACTGTTCCGCCAAACGAAAGAGAGTCGGCCGAAACCCTCGCCCTTGAACGAAACCCGAAAACTCAAAACGCCATCGTTGCACTTAGCTATCGACCTCGACACTTTCGAGTAACACGTTTTGCGCTTCCGGATCTTCCATGTCGGTAGCCAAAGTCATATCGAGAATGGCGCCGGCCGCCAGGCTACCTGGTGAAGCCAGATCAAAATGCTCTTGAAAGTGAATCGGCGTGAAGTGCGAAAGCGCACCTAACTTTATTTTGATTCGCGTCACTTTTTTGGCCGAATGTTCTTTGGCGACGGCTTCCACTTTTTTTATCAGATCAGTAATCAGGTGGGCTTCATGCATCGGTACCTCCAAGCAATGTTTTTATAATTCTAAGGGCCTCAGGAATTGCCTGAGCAACCGCTTCGGTAAGAGTCTCACCCATTTCAAACTTCTCAGCGTTGACGGCAACCACCGCGAGGTAGGCGGGAAGATCGCCAAACGCTCGCGCCAGTTCGATTGCCTCGTGCGGCCCCAAGCCGTGGGTTGAGCTCTTTTCGAAACCCGCGGGTAGCGGTTGGTCGTGAGCCAAAAACACTTTTACGCTGCCCAAGGGGACGCTTGGCGTACTCATGGCGTCGATAAGTATGACCCTAGCGCAGCCTTTCCACTGGGCGACCAGATCCAAGTTATCGCCCCGGCAGGTCTCAATGCGGCAGGGGGGCAGCGAGGTTTCTTTCAAAGCACCGGCAATCGCCAAGCCGATTCCGTCATCACTTCGCAGCGGGTTACCAATGCCAATGATCAAGGGAGCGCTCGTCATGTTTCGTCCCACGTCACTTTAAGAAAGTGGGTTGAGCACGAAATACAGGGGTCGTAATTTCGAATCGCCTGTTCACAGAGGTGGGTGAGTTTCTGTTTTCCCCACGCCATGCGCGTGGTCACCAATTCGTATAGATCTTTTTCGATGCAACTCTGGTTTTGGGAAGTGGGCGGAACAATCTTAGCGTCGGCGATCGTGCCGTCGTCATTGAGTTCGTAGCGGTGATAAAGAATGCCCCTCGGCGCTTCGGAAATGCCCATGCCGATGCTGGCGCGAGGCAGCACCTTAGCCGCCACCGCTTCGGCGGTAGGCTCAAGGTAGGCGCCAATAAGGCGGATGCCCTCTTCACAGGCGTAAAGCACTTCAATCGCCCGGGCCACGATACTACGAAACGGATTTTGGTTTTCAGGATCCCAGCCAACTTTTTCCGCCTCTTTTAGGGCCAGCGGCGACAGGCGGTCATAGTTGAGCGCTAGGCGCGCCAATGGCCCCACGTGATAAGAGCCAAACCCTTTATGTACGGAGTGCAAGGCGGTAGAATGAGCTACGTGAATCTCTTCGAAATGCTTTTCATATTCGCTAACGTCAATGTCCAGACCACGATTGGAGTGAATGCGGCCCCCTTCTACCGGGTACTCCGGCCGATTGGATCGCAACGCCACAAATTCGTAATCTCTTGAAAAATCAGGAAACGGAAAGGTCGCCACCAACCGAATCGTTTTTACCGCCAAGGCTTGGGCGCGCTCTAACCTCGGCAAAAAATCAGTGAGCTCCCGTTTTCTGGGAAAGCGATAAAAACCACCCACTTTCATATTGATGGGATGAATTTCGCGGCCCCCGACCAACGACATCAGCTCGTTGCCGATTTTTTTTAATTCAAGGCCCTGTTTTACCTCGGTAGGAAAATCCTTAGCCATGTGAATGCCGCTCTCGTAGCCCAAAAAATCTGGCGCGTGCAGCATATACATATGAAGAGTGTGGCTCTCAATCCACTCCCCTAAGTAAAGAAGGCGGCGCAACACCCGCGTCGATTCAGTAACCGAAAAGCCGCAGGCATCTTCCATCGCGCTGACCGCGCTGGTCTGGTAGGCCACCGGGCAAATTCCACAAATGCGAGAGGTGATGTCGGGGGCCTCCAAAAAATCTCGCCCCCTTAAAAAAGCCTCAAAGAACCGAGGGGGTTCAAATATTTTTAGCTCCAACTCCTTGATCACTTTGTTTTCGATGCGGATCTTTAGCGCCCCCTCGCCCTCCACCCGCGCCAAATATTTGACCTCAATGATCTTGGTGGTCATTTTTTTTCCAACTCATCGCCGGTTTTTCGAAAAGGCTCGGCCCAGCAATTAAAGGTTCTTAACGCCCGCACTACGGCCGGCGTGGGAATGCGAAATTCATTCAGCAGATAGTTGCTAAGCCCGTCGGGATTGCTGTTCTCCTTAGGACCGAAGCAAGCAAAACAGCCACGGTTATAACTGGGGCAAAGCGCATCGCAACCGGCATGGGTAATGGGGCCCAAACAAGGGGTGCCGTGCGCCACCATCACGCAGACATTGCCCTTTCGTTTGCATTCAACGCAAACACTCTGGGCGGAAACCTGCGGTTTTCGCCGCCATAAAAAAGCCGTAATCACTTCGATCAACTGTTTTTTATCTACCGGACAGCCGCGCAATTCAAAATCAACTTTGATGTGATCGCTAATCGCGGTCGAAGTGGCGAGCGTGCTGATGTACTCCGGCTTAGCGTAAACGATGGAGGTGAACTCCTTGACGTCTTTGAAATTGCGCAACGCTTGAATTCCGCCCGCGGTGGCGCAAGCACCGATCGTCACCAAGAACTTGGACTGCTTGCGGATTTCGTGAATTCGCTCTTTGTCGTGCGGCGTGGTAATCGACCCTTCGACCAGCGACAAATCGTAGGGTCCCTTAACGAAGGCGCGCGAGGCTTCTGGAAAATTGGCGATCTCAATCTCATCGGCCACTTCCAGAATATGATCTTCGCAATCAAGCAGGGTCAGCTGGCAGCCATCGCACGAAGCAAATTTCCATACCGCCAACTTTGGCTTTTTATTATTCTTTACGAGGCGTTTTTTCATAACTCACGCACCCGCATCAAAGGTTCGATCTTACGATAGGGGTAGACGGGCCCATCTTTACAAATGAAGGTGGGACCGAGTTGGCAATGGCCACAGAAACCGATCGCACATTTCATGTTTCGCTCCATCGAGACGAAAATCTTATCTCCGGTCACCCCTCTTTTTTCCAACCCTACGGCGCCGAAGCGCATCATCACTTCGGGTCCGCATAGAAACGCGGACGTCTTGTCGGCAATAATCGGCAAACGATCGATCTCGGAAATAACGTGGCCCACCGCCCCTTTCCATTTTCGATCGGCCTGGCCGAGGGAGATAAAAATTTCGACACCTGCTTTTTTCCAGGCGGCGGTCTCTTTTTGAAAGAGTAAATCGCGGTAGCTCCGCGCTCCGTAAAGCAAGGTGACTTGGCCGTACCGCTGACGATGGTTGATCACGTGGTAAAGCACCGGACGCAATGGCGCCAGCCCCAACCCGCCGGCCACGAGGATAACGTCTTGCCCTTCGGCCTCGGCAATGGGCCAGGCAGTTCCGTAGGGACCCCGAACTCCGAGAAGATCACCAACCTTTAGGTTTGAAATGGCTTCGGTGGTGGCCCCCACGGACCGGATCGTGTGCACCCAATGATTTGATTTGGCGTTGTCGCCACTGATTGAAATGGCCACTTCCCCCACCCCGAACGAGTACAGCATGTTGAACTGGCCTGGGGCGAACTTAACTTTCGCCTTTGGAGACGGGGGCGCTAAGACCAGAGTAAAAACATCTTCGGACTCTTGGGTGCGCTTTAGGACGCGGCAAAACTGCGGCTCCATCGCTTCAACCAAGCGTGCCATCGGCTCCTCCCGACGCCACCGGATTGGCGCGAATAAAATTTGCCTCCTCGGTGAGATCAATGCCCACCGGACACCAGGTGAGGCAGCGGCCACAACCCACGCAACCGGAAGTATCGAACTGGTCCTGCCACGAGGCCAATTTATGCGTCATCCACTGGCGGTAACGCGACATGGTCGTGCCACGAACCGACCCGCCGTGAAGGTAAGAAAAATCGGAAGTGAAACAAGAATCCCATTTTTTCCAGCGCTCAGCGTGTTCACCGGTTAAATCGCTGGTCTCTTCTACGGTGCTACAGAAACAGGTGGGACAGGCCATGGTGCAATTGGCGCAGGAGAGACACTTTTTTGCCACCTCATCCCAGCGAGGGTTGGTGAGGTTGGCGTAAAGCACCTCTTTGATGCCATCGTTCTGCAGTGATTTTTTCATTCCCCGTACCGCTTTATCGGTTATCTGCTGAATCACATTTTCAGAATCGGCGGCCGCTTTGGGCGCCTTTAAGGCCTTAACGACCAAGCTTCCCTTCTCTGAACCGGCATCAATAAGAAAGCTGTGCGACGAGTCGGCGACCACCTCGGTCAGTACCATGTCGTACCCCTCGACCGCGCGCGGCCCGGTGTTCATCGAGGTGCAGAAACAGGTGCCACCACTTTGCCCACAATTTACGGCCACAATCAGGCACTGCTCGCGAATCGTTTTGTAATAGGGGTCAACAAATTCTTTTCCAAGAAACACTTTGTCTTGAATCGCCAACGCGTGCAGTTCGCAAGCTCGCACGCCAAGAAAGGCGTATTTTGTTTTCGGCAACGGTTCCGACGTCACCTTAATCGTTTTACCCTGGCGATCGGCCTGCCACAGGCGCCGTTCAGGAGGAAACAGGTATTTTTTCCAAGAGTGGGGCCCTACGTTGTACCCAAACAGGGCAGCATCGTTGCGACGCTCTAAACGGTACTTTCCAGGTTCTTGAACATCCGTCCAACCGACAGGGAGATCTTCCGGCCCGTTCAATTCAGAATAGATGATCGCGCCTTCGTGCAAGGCCGGTCCGACAATGGTGTAACCACGATCCTGAAGCACGGCAAAGAGGCGACCAAAGTTGGCGCGAAATAATTCAACTCTCTCCGCCAATTTATCCATGCCGTTCTTTCGACTCTTCGATCGCATCCAACAACTGCAGCCGGGCGGAATGCAGGTTTTTAATCATGTTGGCGGTAAACCGTTTCATCAGGTCGTAGCCAAGCGCGGGGTCCTTCTCCAGCTTTGCCCTAAGGCAGCTGCCATCAATCGATATGGCCCTTATGGTCTCTTGAACCCGGGCATCGAAGTGCCATTCGTACGGTGGAAAAAGCCAAGACCAGCCCACCACCTCCCCGGCGCCAACCGTTTGGATGGGAATCGGACCAAACTTTGGTGAGTTGATTTCAATAGCGAGCTGCCCTTCGCGAATTAAAAAAAATTCGTTGGCGGCCTGTTTTTCCCTAAAGAGGAATTCACCGGCTTTATGGCGGGTATTCTTGGCACATCCAACCACCGTATTTAAAAAAGCTTCGGGCAGGTCTTTAAAGAATGGGTGAGATCTTAGAACGCCGTCAAGGCCATGAATATCCATAGTTCGCCTACTCTAGAAACCCAATCACCGTCTGTCTAGTGATCGGTCAACTTTATCTAGGACTACTTAGCCGCCAATTGCCCGTCTACCAGATGCACCTGTCGTTTGGCTAACGCCGCATAATCGGCATCGTGGGTCACGTACAATATTGTGGTGCCCAGCTGCCGATTGATGCGTTGAAATATTTGCATCACCTTATCCCCACTGGCTGAGTCTAAATTGCCGGTGGGTTCGTCCGCAAATAGGTAGCGGGGGCTCATGATCAGCGCCCGGGCGATGGCCACTCGCTGTTGTTCACCACCCGAGAGCTGATTAGGAAATCGACTCTCTTTGTCAGAAATGCCAAACTCCGAAAGTAATTCAAGCGCCCGCGCTTTCAATTCAAGTTCGCGTTTGGCCTTGCGGGCCGGAATCAAAATGTTTTCTAAGGCGGTGAGTTCCGGAAGTAAGTAATGGAACTGGAAAACAAAACCAATTTTTTGATTGCGCAGCCGATGTAGGCTTTTTGAGTCGAGGGTCGCGAGGTTCTGCCCATCTAATTGCACGCTACCGCTGGTCGGAGAATCTAAAGAGCTGATAACGTAGAGTAGAGTGCTTTTGCCTGATCCCGAGCGGCCGGTTAACGATACAAATTCGGCCTCGGCTATCTCCAGATCAATCGATTTTAAAATTGGCACCTGGGCGCCCGGAAAACTCTTAACGATTTTTTGTAATCGAATGGCCATCAATTGGCCTCGGAACGAATGATATCGATGGGGGTCATTTTTCCGGCACTGCGAGCCGGAATAAGACTTGCCACGGTAGCGGCAAGCAATGCGAGTACAAAGGCACGAAGGTAGATAAATAGATTAAACGAAACCAGCATCGTACTACCGCCCAAGCCCCGCTGCGAAGACACGGGAATCGTCGACACAATCTTACAAACCACAAACCCCAAGGCAGAACCTATGGCGCCGCCGGTAACGCCGAGGATAATCCCCTGCACCAAAAACAGAAGCAGCACATCTTTTGGCTCATAACCCACCGATCGCAAAATAGCGATTTCGCGTCGCTTATTGTTTATGGCCATATTCAACATGTTGTAGATACCAAACCCGGCCACCGCTAAAATGGCGATCACCATGGAGTAGCGAACGATGTCTTGGGTTTTAAACACCGACATGGTGCCTTCGTTGGCCTGCTCCCAACTTTGCACTTTATCCGCGCTGATGGCACCCCAGTCTACGGCCGAGGGCTGCGCTTCGCGCACATCGGTTAGCCTAACCGCGATATCTGAGATCTGGCTGGGGGTGCGATTAATTTTTTGTACGTCGTTTAACGCGGCAAACACCGTGGACTCATCGAGCGATTTGACGCCAAGGTGAAACGCGCCGACGACCCGAAAGGGCACGGGCGTGCCTTTGCCCACGCTAAGGGTGATGGTTTCGGAAACCCGGGCCCCCAATTTTTTTAAAAGACCATCGCCGGCCACGATGCGATTGCCGGTTGACCCAATGTCGCGAAACTGCCCCTCGGTCATATACGAATTAATGTTTGTCACTTGCAACTGGCGCATTGGCTCGGAGCCAACTAAGCGGGCGCTTACCGAAACCTTTGAGCGGCTGGCCAAGGCCTGCGCCACGAACTGGGGGCTATAACTCAACACCCGGGTGTCGCGATCGAGAAGGTCAAACCACCCCTGCGGATTTAAAATATAGGCGTTGTCACGTCGCCCCGAGGGGGGCGACACCCAAAAAACGTGGGCGGCTCCATCAAAAAACTCGGAGTCTAAAGAACGGCTGGTTATGTACTCTTCACGGGCCGAAATTCTGACGTGCGAATCATTGTTGATTAGCTGATCCACAATAAAGGTTTGAAACCCCAACATGATGCCCGAGATGGTGACGTACCCCACCGCCCCCAGCGTAACGCCCATCAACATGAGTACGGTCTGTTTTTTTCGACTGGTGAGGTGCCTTACGGCTAAGAACAGCATGCTAATTTACTTTCACGACAACTCTGTCGTCGGGCTGAATTTCATCGCTGCTGATCTCAGCCTGCTCCGCATCCACCACCCCCACTTTCACCGCAATTCTTAGCCTCTTGCCTTGGCGATCGACCAAAATTTTTCCCGCCGAAATACTGGATACGGGAACCACCAGCGCGTCTTCTTTACTGCCCACCTCAATGGCCACGTCGGCGGTCATGCCCGGCAGCACGCCAGTAGGAAACTTATCGGCGGAAATGTGGATCAAAAATTGGCCGTCCTTCGGAAAAATAGCCTTTACCACGCCAGCTTGCTTTTGGTTACGCATGGACTCGAAACTTAAGAAAGCCTTTTGTCCCTTTTTAATCCGCAAGGCGCCTTGTTGCTCTAAAGAAACTTCAAGGTAAAGCGTATCTAAGTCGGTAAGCGTCAGCACCGGCGTTTGCGGCGTGGCTAACTCCCCCACCTTAAAGGGAAGCGAGGTGATGGTGCCCCGAAACGGGGCAAGGGTGACTCCACCTTCTAAGCGGACCAAGGGCGTCCCCTTATCGACCACATCGCCTTCGCTAACAAAACTCTGTCGTACGATAACGCTCACCCCGACGATCAACCGGTAAACGTTTTTGGAGACTACGGTGCCCAGCCCGTAAACGGATTCGTGTATAGGCCCCCGCACCAGAGCGACCAACTTGCTTTGTGAGCGTTCTCGCCATTTCACGAAGAAGA
Source organism: Pseudomonadota bacterium (assembly GCA_043718025.1). Taxonomy (GTDB): domain Bacteria; phylum Bdellovibrionota; class FAC87; order UBA2466; family UBA2466; genus JBGSST01. Next base: position 27,369 of record JAYSWN010000002.1, on the reverse strand, counting down.
CCGCCCCCGTGCCAATGAGAACGGCAGCCACAATAGAAACTTTGAATTTGGCGTTCATGATTTTCCGAAAAAAAAGGCACCGCAACAACTTGCGGCGCCAGTAGAATATACAACTTTTTACGACAATCCTACTTCAACGTTTCTGGCGGAAACACCAGCTTGTTAATGGAACGTCCGTGCATCGATCGCACGTGAAGCAGAAAGGCCTTGCGCGGAACTTCTGCTTTAACGTCGAATTCTTTTAGAAAGGGAAAAGTTCCCTTTACGCACTTTGGATCTTCGGGGTGATCGACTTCGGGTAGCGCCACCAGCACGTCTTCCGAGGTCGAAAAAACAACCTTCTTTATCTCTTGGCAATCATCGGCAAAAACTCCGGTGAGAACCAATTTAACCGAATCGCCTCCCCACGTCAGATAGGCATCGACCAACGACGGGTAAAGCTCTTCATCGGTGCCGTGCCCCGACTTAGGAGCCAGCTTCACCCGAAACTTTGCCAATTCATCGCGAGAAGAAGCGTCCATGATTCGGTACACCCCTTCGTGCGCCAGCCGCCCCAACGAGATCACCAATGGCACCGGCGTCGGGCTGGTGTGGCACTTACCCGTGAACTCGTTTGCCTTAACCGAGATCCAAACCTCTTGAGTGGGCTTTACTTGGGTGACCACGGCGCCCAGCTTAAAGCAACTCGACGGCAGCTTTGCGACCGCCATAATTTCAACACCGTCATCGGTATCGTACCCCTCGGGGGCAAAGACCTTGGTGATCTTAACCGGAACTTCCTTTACAAACGTTTCCGCCAAAACTGGAAACGAAACCAATAAACCCAATAACCCACTCACCAAAAATAACTTCATGACCCTCACTCCTTTTTTTCAAAAGCAAAGCAAGCGTTGTGCCAAGTCGCGATTGCCCCACCGTGGCTGACGACATGGCGAGTCACGTCGGTTCCACGGGAAATTTTGACCCACGCTTAACCAAAACGTCCCCATCAGGTGAGGACAAGAAGGAATCTTCAGCCTAAAAATATTGGCACTGCCCTTGCTCTGTCCCCTTTACAAAATTAGAGAGAGGCAACATGGCAAATTTGGCCAAACGAAGCGCGGTAAAAGTTTTATGGGCGGTGGACCCTTTTCATGAGCAGCCGCGTGAGCAGTTGCGATCATTCGAAGTGCTAACCAAACTCTTCGGAAAGCTGCCCTTTTCGGCCCAGCCCGTGGCGCTGATTGCGCTGGGGCGTTTTAATCCCGAAGCCCAAGAGTTTCAGGAAAAGTGGCACGACATGGCTTCGTGGGCGATGAAAAAATTGGAGACGTTGGTGGCAACCGTAAAACACGCCAGCCTAACTCCCCCCCACTTGATCAAGCAGGAGGGGAGTACAACCAGCGAGGCCGCCTCCGGCTTCTTGAGTTACGCAATTGAGGAAGGGGCACACCTCTTAGTGGTAAGTTCACACGCTCGCAAAGGGGTTTCGCGCCTGTTGCTCGGCAGTTTTGCAGAAAGCTTGGTGCTGCAATCGCCGTTACCGGTACTGGTGGTAAACCCACTTTCGAAAGCTAAGTCGGCCGCGCGCATCAAGCACGTTTTGTTTGCTACCGATTTTTCAGAATTGTCGTTTCAGGCCTTTAAACGCACGGTAACCCTGGCTGCCGAGACCGGGCTAACGGTTCTGCTGTTTCACAAAATTCAGTTTCTCCATCCGGAAATTGCCCCGGCCTTTTTCTATCCGGCGGTAAGTGCGGAGAGTTTAAAAGAGCTGCGCGATGGCCTTAAGGACGAGGGGCAGCGCTGGATTGCTTACGCCGCCAAGCACGGCGTAAAGGTGAAACTGCACCTGGATCCGAAAAATGGGCGAGCCCTCGACGAGATTTTGCGGGTAGCAAAAAAACTGGGACCCACCACAATGATCGCCATGGCCTCGCAGTCAGGAAAAGCGGGCACCTTGATCATGGGAAGTTTAACCAGGCAGGTTTTGCGCCAGGCGCCGTGCCCTATCTTGGTGATTCATCCCGAAGAAGAGTCAGTGGTGAAACAGTTTGTGTCGAGTTTGAAACTGGCCGGCTACCACTATACGGCGCGACCGGCCTTCTTTTGATTGAAAGGCCCGGCGTGGTTAGGGCCAGTAGCGAGCACTCCAACCCTGTTTTTTTGGACTGGGGTTTGCAGAGCTTGGTGCCTCGCGCAAGAAGCCGCTTACTACAATTCGGCCGTCGGGCTGTTGAACCATGGTATTCGCCCTAAATTGCCGGAAATCACTTTGGAAGAGAGGATACTGTAGATTTGTATCGTGGTTAGTTTGGGCCTCGGCAAATTCCAAATCGATTGAATTAGACCCAGCGCTAAATCTGGTAAAAACAGATTTGTCCACGTAGCCACCCGAGACGGAGAGGAATCCAAAATTGAGAATTCCGCCACTGTTTTGAACCACGCCGCACCGTGAGCCCCGGCCATCGTCAATTTTCTCATCAAATAAATACTGTGTAGGAATCTCGGCGGTTGTGGAAACAAAATCTGTGGTTTTGGTTAACGTGGGTGAGCTGAATGCGTGGCTCAACGTATTCAGCGGTGGAACTTTGTGGCTAAAAAATGAATACTTAATTGGGGTCATTAACCAGTTGGAGTCTCCGGCAATAACCAGACTTCCGTCTGCCAGCTTAGTAAATGAGCTAAGCCTTCTCGATTCAGTTCCTGTGGCGTAGCCCTCCAAAAAGCCCGCGCCGTTAAAAAAGTTTAACTCATAAAGAGAACCGCCTCCCATCTCTTTTTTAAGTGAGCCCGGAACGGCTCCGTCTGAGAAAATCAGAAATAGCGTGCCTCCAGCACTGGGCATTTGCACCGTCGAAGCCGCCGTTACGTAGACTCCACCTCCATAAGGCAAGATTAACGAATATAATGGGTCACTGGAACCGTTATGATAAATACCAGTCGGCCAGCCGTAAGTTGCAGATTGGGAGGTTGCGCCGGTTTCGCTAAATCGCACCAAATCTTGAGTGGTGGGAGAGCCAGGATAATTTGCGGTCAGCATCGCCAAATCATTATCGTCTAGTACTAAAGATCGTGGGTTCGTTTTGTTTCTAGTCCCCTCAGATAACTTTTGGCATTTAAAATTGGTATTCACCTCTCCGTTTTTATTTAATCGAAAGAGTCCTCGGTGAGTATAACCAGAAAAGCCGACGTACACGTCACGGCCGCCGCGGCTCGTGACGGCTAGCGACTCAACTCTGATGAAGGGATCCACAGTGACGTCCGTCCAGGCGCCAGCCATATTGCATGCCGAACCAGAACCATAGAGCGTTTCATTGAAAAAATAGATGCCCTTGCCACTGGCAAATTGTGTATCCAATTTTCCGTCGCCGTCTAAATGAGCAACAAAGCCTTTACTGGCTGCTAAGCCAGGTTTGAATTCTCCTCCCACATAAATCCCACCTTCCCCATCGGCGGCGGAAGCAAAAATCTGAAATTCATTTGTGTTGTCAGCAAGAAAATGACCGAAGGTGCCACCTGAACCCGGTCCATAATTGGTGTCGGGTTCGCCCGACGCCGGCACGATGATGGTGGCCAGCGCAAATTTGGTAGCATCAGCGGCGTCGCTCACCTTTACCGAAAGCGTTAAGCGGCCGCCTGACTCTGGCGCGGTGTATTTACAATTCCGACTTCCTGAGACTGACGGAGACACAAGGGTTCCTGGCTTTAACGGCGGGCTCATCAGTTGGCATACGTAGTTACCGCTGCCACCGTTGGCGACAATCGACTGGGGCATGCCATGCGCAACGGTAAACGAACTATTAGCTAATATTACGGCGCCACTCTGCCCGGGGGGCAGCGTCGAAGCACCGCCGCCAATCGCCCGCCAGTTGGCCTGGGTGCGAAAACAGGAAAGGCATAGAAAGAAAAGGGGAAGTATTAATAGAGGATTTAACTGACGTGCCACGCTGGATAAGCTGCAAGTAGGGTACCCCGATTTGAACCTAACCAACGCTCAAACCGCGCCAAATTTTGACTAACTTATTTACAATTACGTACGAAATTTCACGTTTCACCACTTAACCCTTAACGTTTCATAGGCCTAGTGCGGTGCCCAACTAGTATCCATTTATGTCGAAGTAGTATTCAGTCAGTGCACGGCCAAACGCTTCTAACGAGCCACCAGTTTAGAAAATGCCGCTTGGGCTTTGCCGCGATGGTCATACGCGCGCGGACAGAGCGATACGGTGCGCTTAAATTTATTTCCTTGCCCATCGACCCCCGAAATTTCAAGCGTACGCGATGTGGCGCTCGGCGCCTCAGATCGCTTAGCAGTAAAGTTGATAAATGCTTCTGCGCTGGTCATAAGGCTTACGGGCCTTTCGCCCGGAACTCCGTAACTCTCAATACGATCGCCCTCCCGAAATTGGCTCTGCCAAGCTGGAGAAAAAGGCGCCACGTTCTTAACGTAGAGCATCCCCGGACCACCATTTGCCGCAAACGATAGCGTGGGCGTCAGGCCCAAGGCGTGGTAACTTTCGCTACAAAGCGCCGTCGAAACCGCGAGCCAGCCATTCTCTGCTTTGAGTTCAAGCGGAAACAAGGTGCCAGCTTCCGTCATCGTCGAACTGATATTATCGCCGGAGTGAACTTTTAGGGGAAAGCTCACCGGAACTAAATTGATTTTTGGTTTGAAAAGCTGGGCGAATTTTTTTTCGAGCTCTGATTTAGCCACCAGATCCACAGTGCCATCGCAAATTTCGCGAACCGCTTTGCCCGGATCAGTTAAAAAATGCCAGCCGCTCTTTAACTTATCTTTAGGCCCAGGTGTGGACGGGGAAACCTTGTTCGGCGCAACGCATTTTTCTTCGGCCGCTACTTTAAGCACCTCAAGTTCGCCCCCCAATTCGCCAATCCGATAAGTTACGTCAACGGTATAGGGTTCCGTGGCCAGAGAAATGTTATTAGAATCTGGCGCGCCGAGGGCTGGTGAAGCGTTGACGGTTACCTTAGACAAATCTCTTTTTTTATAGAGCGCGTGCATTCGAAAGCGAATTTTTCCCTTTTCAAAAAAGAATTCGATCGCCTTGGGCGAGCTAAATTGTACCGCCGTTGATTTCACTTCGGTCGGCAAGTCCGCATTACAAAAATCGAGTACCCGCGACCCAAGCTTGCTGCAAAGCTCTTTTTGAAACTCAGAAAATTTAAGCTCACGACCTGCCAATTGTTGATTCAGCAATTTGGTCAATAGGTCTTGATGAATCACGGCTCGCGTGGCGGCTTGCGATTGAAAATCGAATTTTGGTTCGGGTTGCCGCTGAGCGCTACCGTCAATTACCTGCGATACCATCCGCCCCGTATCGCCGGCGGTACTTTCAAAGCGCGCGTACACGTCTTTGGGTGGCGTGGTCGGCAGCATTTGCTCCGCGCTGGCGAGCAGACCAGAAAGCGCCTGGGCCGCCTGGTTAGCGGCGCCGCTTAAACGACCCTTCACCTTGTCGTCGGCCTCATTAATTTTTTGCGGCATTTTTCGGCCAACCGTCCCTTTTGCCTCATTAAGGGCAACGCGATTGACCAGTCGGTTAAACAGACCAAAAGTATTGGAGGCAGAAATAGTGGATCCGGCTTGAATTCCGCCGCGCGTTTGGGCTGGCATGAGCCCCTTATCGCCGATCTGCAGATCCTGCTCAAAGTGACCGGTCATCTGATTCACGACACCCACGTTGACCTGTTTTCTTTTTAACAGGCCAACCGCCCGTGATTCCGAAGTCGAGGTGGTTCCAGAAATAGAAACATTTAGCCGTACCACGGAAGCGCCTTGAGCATTTGGCGCCAGGCTGGGCGTTACCAAGATATCCAGGTTCGGGGTAACCGAACGCCCTTCGTCATCAAACGCGGTGGTCTGTTTTTGGCTAAAGCGCAGTTGCTGCAACACAGACCCTTGCACCACGAACTCTGCCCCCTTCGACGGCACCGAGGTGCCCGAATCAGAAGAGGCATTCATGGCCAAAAATAATAGAATTAATAAACCGATCTTTACCCGCCACATGGCATTAACTCCCAGCCTCTGAGAGTGCAATCCCAGCGCCGTCTATTAGGCGCAGAAACAGCCCGAATACTCACGGTGCGCGCCAGGGTGGGACTATATAGCAGATACTTTATGCGGTTTTGGGACTCTTCGCTCCCCGCCCGTCCTTGCGAGCCACGAAGTGGCGCGGCAATCCTTGGACGATGATTGAGACCTTTATTCCACCGCGTGAGGATTGCTTCGGCCTGCGGCCTCGCAAAGACGAGAGCAATAACGCGCCCACTAAAAGAGGATAGAACCCGGTTTGGGGGCCCGCGGACCGTGGTAGCTCTCGCGTTGCTCGTGGAGGTTGGGCGGCGCCTCCACCCGGGTGTGGTTCAGGCGTGTAGTGCAAAGCCGGGCGTTGGCGGCGTGACTCGTATCTACTCCACTAGCTTTGCCTTTTTGTCTTGAGGGCAACGACCGCACTTCGGGGCTAGTGCTGTTTAGGCGGGCTCAGCAATCGAACTTTAGGTAACGCCTTCAACGCGTTCTCGAATTTTTTTAAAATTTTTCTTTTCGGGAAAAAAGATAGAAAAATCATAGCCGATTCAAAGTCAGAAGATTTCCTGAGAGAGCGTCTCAAAACCTTATGTAGAGCCGCGTTCCTGTCATTGCCTGCGTAGCAGGCGCGGCAACCTTTGGCCTGCTTGGTTTTGTCGACGTCCCTCTTAACTCATATTTAAAGGGTTGCTTCAGCCGCACTGCGTGCGCCTTTTCCATAGACGCAATGACGGCGAAATACCACTTTTGAAACACTTTCTCAGGAAACCGCCACGCTCCCCACACAAACCCATTTCCACTCGTGTTTCTTTGTCACCGCCTTCGAAATACCACCACCAAGCCGCTGATTTACCCTTACGCGGCGGCCCCATTCCTGCTATTTCTCCCCCTTACCTACAGGAGTCGAATATGCGCCTTTTGCCGCTGGTATGCGGATTACTAGCCTTTGCACTTTTGGCCCCCGCGCGCGCGCAAGAGGCGCGGATTGAAGCGCCCTTTTCAAAACGACAAATCTCGCTGGCCTTTGCCAAAGAGTTGAACGAAGTGGATTTGGCCGGCGGCGTAGTGAAGTTGCAAGAAAAAGGGGTTCGTATCCTCACCCGGGAAATCGATATGAACTTAAACGTTGCCGCGGGACAGACCCTTTCCCCCGCCGAGTGCAACGCCCTTGGTTCGAAGTTGAAGAATTACCCCACAAAGATGGAAGCGGTTTTTCTCCCCAACGGGTGGCTGCTCGGACGGTCTCATGGCGAAGATTTGAAGCTCAGTCAAGACACCATCATACTGGTGAAACACCACGGCCCGTGGCGCAAAAATTTGCTCAGTCACGAATGGCTTCACCTTGAGTTGATGAACTACGGCGCGTTTTCGATAGGCGATAGTAAAATAATGAAATCGTTGGACGCCCAAGCTCGCACGCACCAGGCCTTTTATGAATATCGCCGCCTGAACCCTAAGGGTTTAACCTTCACCAATCTGAAAGAAAAAACGGTAACCGAAAATGCGGCGGGTTACGAAGCGCTGGCGATGATGAACTATTATCTGGCCCAAGAAGGGGTCTCAACTTTAATTGACGAAATCGATGTTCACCTCACGCTGCACAAACAGGGGCTTTCCCCTGAGGGCAATCAAGAACTGGATTCGGTGGCCATCCACATCGATGCCCGGCTTGATCAACTGCAGAGAATGATGTCCCAATTCGAGGCCTTATTAAAATTTAAATCGCAAATAACGGCAGAAACAAAAATTTACATCGAAGCAGCGCAAGAGCTCGAAAAATTAGTCTTTAGTTTTATAGAACCGGCCACGCTGCTAATTGAGAGCATGGCCACCGATGGTGAGTTTACGAAGTGGCGCCAACACCCGGCCACCAAAGAGATGGTCGAGCACTCGCTACGTTTACGCAAGTGAGTGACTCTTTTGGCGCGTAGATTACACTTAACTGTCTTTGGCGCTGCCGCAATCATTGCGGTCAAACTCAACGCGACGAAGCGTTTTAATTTCGGTTTTACCGGACTTCGGATTTTTTACGTCCCTTTCCCAAATCCACACCAGCTGATCTTCAGAAACTTCACGGGGCTTGCCTTCTTCCAGAACCACTTTTCGAACTTGCGCGCGTTCCGTTCGAAAACGCTCGGTTTCACCCGATTTATCCAGCGGCAAGGTACAAACATTGATGAGGCGCAGCTCTTCTTGCTCGGCGGCGGAGCCCACGGCGGGCAATAACTTGCAGCTGAGCCCCTGGTTGATCGGGTTGGAACCCTCAAGAACTTGAAACTTATCGGTTTCGCCGTCGGCTAAGAGATGCCAAAGGTCGCTTCCTTTAGAACAGACAATGCGGCAAGCCATTGCCGATTGAGTAACGGACAAAAGTAAAACCACTAGCCACGTTTTCATTCAATAATCCCCTCGTTTTTCCTTACGGTAGACTATTTTACGCGTCGCGGTAAAGGGTGACGAGGCCGGCCACTGAAAATGAGCGCGATCAGCCCTTGCGCGTTAAACTTTCGGTCGTTTCCCGCCGATAATTCACTCATGGCAACCAACAAAAAGCTCCGGTATTTGCAGGTGGTTTTAGCGGTAAATCTATTTGGAATTATTTCGGCGGTGGTGACCACTAAGTGGGATGATTTTAAAGACTGGGCGATGGAGCGCAAGGCCCAGAAGATGATGAAGGTGGTTGAAAATGGCTTTTGCGGCGCGGACGCCAAATGCAAAAGCATTCTCGACCCCAGTATCGATCTGTGCGCCAAATCGGTTAACGCAAAACGCTCGAACAAAGCATCTCCAGATTTCAGCTCTGCCGATAGAAGGCTGGCCATCGGCTGCATGCAAAAAGGTTTTATGGCCTTTGGCTGCGAGCAGAGGAAAGACGAAAAATGTTCGAAGCGCGTAACCGAACGCTACGACAAATGCTACGACTACGCTTACCCGCCTGATTCAGAAGGCATTCCGCCGTCGATGGGTTCGTCGCTCACCGGCTGCCTTTACGGCGTGATCTTTGTGCAAGACGAATCTGGCGGCCAAGGTGGCGGTTTTTCGGCCGAAGAGATTTCACTCTCAAAAAAGAAGAAGCCGTTCAGGCTAAAGCCCTTCAATGGCCTCATGCCGGGGGCGGCAGAGCTTAATGAGCTAAAGGAGGCCATTGCTGAAATGGGCGCTGAGCGCATCGATAATTTCAACGAAGCGATGGATGCCCTGCAAGCTGATAGGGGCGGCGCCGCCATTGAAAATACGGCGGCGGTTGACGTTTTTAACCAGGAAAGCGCATTGAAATCTGCAGGCATCGAAGCCCCGGCCACCGATCGAGCGCCCTCCGCAGAAACCGGCGCTCCGCAGAATTAGCTACGTACCTCACTATTTTAACCTTCGTTAAATATTATTTGACACACGGTTCCAAAATGCTAAACGGCATTCAGATTGGAAACGAGTGAGGTCTCAAATGTGTTTACGAATTCGCGCGATTTTTCTGTTAACCCTGTTAATTGCGACGCCGGCAATGCCCGCCGTAGATTGCCCCACCGCCCTCTTAGAGTACGGCTACCAAGCCGCTAATGGCCAGCGGCACCAGGGGACCTTGCGCATCCCGCTTGAGGAGACACGGCAGTCTAATGAAATGGTCGCCACCTTCTGGGTGATCAGTGCGGGGCGCGCCATTCAAACTTTGATTAAGGATTGGGCTGAAGAAAAAGCCGAACCCAGCTTTTCTCTAGGCGCCCAAGCCACCACCGTTTCTTCACCGCTCACCTTTCGTGGAGTTCCGCTTTTACCTCCGGTGGCGGCCACCGACGATCAAACCCAAACGAGCGAGACCCGGGGAAAACGCTTTGCCAAAGTGTTGCGAGACTACGCTCAGTTGTTAAAAACACAGACGCGCAGTTTGCCCGGATTGTCGTCGGCACTAGCGCAACAGTTTTATGCTTTAGATTCTGACTTGGCGGCGCTGGCCAATGTATTTGAGCAGGCACAAGAGTACCGCGGTTACCGAAGCCGTGGCGCTTCCCTAGAATCTCTTTCCTTCTCCCGCGGGGGATTTGAGTCAACCAACGCATTAGAGTCGCTCCAAAGCTCTTCGATGCAGCTGACTTCTGGCGGCACAATGTCAGATAGTTCTTTCTGGGATAAAGTGAAAGCCCAACAAATTCCCAGTCTCGAAGACTTTTCGTTCGATGGCTTCTTAAAACGCTTTCGCTTGGCGTCGACCACCCCGGCATTGCCGGCAAACTATAGAAACGAGCCAGCCTTCGCACTGGGCGACAGCCTTTACTTTCCCCAGAGCCGACGTCTGCTGATTCAAGTGGGCATGAGCACAAATATTGACGAGGCCACTTACCTGCGCCCGCCGCTCAACCTAGTGGTGGCGCTCGACATAAGCGGATCGATGTCGTCATCCGATGCGGTAGGATCCACCTCGACCCGCCTCGAAGGGGCCAAGCGCGCCTTGGGCGACTTGGTGTCGCAGCTAAAACCCGGCGACCGTATTACGGTATTGGCCTTCGACGACAAATTAGAAGTTCTGCAAGATAAGCTGGTGGTGACAAGGGATACCAATTTTGGTGGTTTGCTCGATAGCGTTCGAGCCCTCAAGCCGCGAGGGGGTACCAACATCGGGAACGCCCAAAAAACTGCGTACCAAACTCTGGATAGCCTTGCGGTGGGATCAGATCCCTTGAGCCAAAACCGAGTCGTGCTCATTACCGACGCTATGGCGACCAGCGGTGAGCTGAACGCGGCAGAATTAGAAAACCTGGCCATGCGGGCCGCCGCCCGCAACCAGTACACCACCGTGGTGGGAGTGGGCCGCGAATTTAGCCGCGACCTGGCTTCGCGCTTAGCCAACGCACCGGGTGGCATGTTCTTCTACGCGGCGAGCGGCGATGAGTTATATAAACTCTTTGCCCAATTCGACACCCGCATGGTTTCGTTTGGCACCAACTTCGCCGCCCGTTTGATCTTCGAAGGGCTTCCGGGCGAGGCTCGGGTGGTGGCGGTGTATGGGTCGGGCGTATCGGATCCGGCTAACGACACTCTACCGCGCGGCACCGTCATCAATGGACAAACGGTGCTGAGCGTTCCCACCTTGGCCTTTGCTGATCGCCGCAATGTGGATCCAAACGCAGGTGGCGGCGCCTTTGTGATTGAAGTTCAGTTGGGGCCGTAAAGCCCGACCACTTCACCTTTTTGGCGAGTGCCGGTTCGATACAATTAATCGGCACTCGCTTTCCGCGTTTGTTCTGTTGAGATGCCTGCTTCCGCTAACGACGAGGGTTACCTTGCCATTGTGCCCATACGTGGTTGAATACCTAATTGAAAATCAACCATTACAAAATATCCCCCGCCGCCTTGCCGTTACTTTTTTTGACTCTGTTAGTTATAGCCATCTATTGGCCCACCCTCTCTTTTCCGTTTGTAAATTACGATGACCCGGTAAATATCGCGGGCAATCCTTTTTTTAATCCACTCACTCTGGGCAACGTGGCTCGCCTGTGGACTGAGACCCACCTCGATCTCTATATACCGCTAACCTACTCAGTTTGGGCGATGCTGGCGTGGTTTGGCTATCGAGGCACTAGACCGGTAACCGCGCAAGGCGACGCCTCACTCATTCTTAACCCCTCGCTCTTTCACCTGGCTAACCTGGTCTTTTTTCTTGCCTCGGTGTTTCTCGTGTTTCAAGTTTTGCGGCGTCTGCTTAAAGTACTAGCCCCAACCACGGGCGATGCGGCGGCTTTTATTTGGCCCGCCTTTGCCGGTGCGGCGCTCTTTGCGGTGCACCCGCTACAAGTGGAATCAGTGGCGTGGGTAACCTCTCTTAAAGGCACCTTGTCGGGCTTTTTTTTTCTCGCCTCGTTTTTTGGCTACCTGCGGTTTAAGGAGCCAAACCAAACCGTAATGGCCCGGAATTTGTGGCACAGCGCCAGTCTGTTGTTATTTATTGCGGCGGCGCTTTCTAAACCATCGGCAATTGTCTTACCGCTATTTTTGGCAACGGTCGGACATTTCATTTTTAAAATGGCGCCACGGCGATTGCTAAAAGAGTTGTCTCCCTGGCTCGTTATCTCGTTGTTCTTTTCGGCACTCACCAGTTATTTTTACCGTAGTTCGACGCCACTCACCACTAACCCCTTTGGCCGAATCGTTGTCGCGCTAGACACGTTTACCGCCTACGTAACGAAAGTGTTTTATCCGCACCCGCTATTGATCGAATACGGGCGTCTACCGGCCGAAGTCTTAGCGAATCCGTTTACCATTCTTACGACGATTTTCGCCGTGACGGTTATTGTGCTTGTGGCGCGAACTTATAAAAAAAATAGTTCGGCTTTGGCCCCAACGGCTTTGCTTTTTTTTATTGCGCCGTTAGTACCGGTATTGGGTTTTAAAGAGCACGAGATGCAACACGTCACCAACATCTGTGATCGGTACGCGTTGCTCTCGATGATTGGTCCGGCCTTGGCGTTTTCATTTTTGCTTCAATCGCCAAATTTTAAACGGCCGCTCAAGTTACTTTCGGTGATGCTAATTTTTCTTTGCGTCGTGGTGAGCATTCGACAAGTATCGGTGTGGAAGAACGACTTCACTCTCTACGCGCACACGCTTAAGTACAATCCCTCCAGCGAACGTGCGTATAAAAATCTGGCGGCGGCGTACGAAGAGGCTAATGACTACGACAGTGCGGCCATTTTTTACCAAAAGGCCGCTGAACTTAGGCCCCGGGCCGAGGTGTTCAATAGTTTAGGCGCCATGCAGTTGCATAGAAAACAGCTGGCGGCGGCGGGTGACGCCTTTCGGCGAGCGATGGAACTTGAGCCCAATGATTCACGCTTTACCTATAATTTTGCCGTTTCGTTGGCGATGTTGGGGCGAACTGAAGAGGCCAAAAGTTTTTATACCTCCGCCAACCGCCTCGCCGAAGCGCAAGGTTTGCCGCCTTTTCCGCGACCTAAATGGATTAAGTAACCCGCAATCGTCTCAGCTTGTGAACGGCGCGCCTTTTACGGCAGGCTGTACTTTGCGCGCAGGGTGTTGCCGACGGTGGTGGTGCTAGTGCCCAGAATACCGATCACTTCGGCTACTTCGAAGGCAGACTCTGCACCCGTGACATCTATGCCCCCTACCCTAATGTGCCCTGTGCCGGGGCCAAAGATGCTCAGCAGGTGAGGTTGGCTGACCGTTTCTCCCCGGAATGTCAGGTCAATTGGAGAACCAGCAGCTTGAAAATGTCCCTCGAAAAGCGACCATCCCTCATTTGATATAACTGGGGTTACCTCGGCGTAAGCCGTGTAAGCAATATTGCTTACCTCGAACCTTGCGGCAGCGGTGGTGTTGCGAAATTTCATAAGGCTATATTGGTTCCCCGAACTACAATTTAATTCGCTAAAACAGAAAAAAGAAACCGTCGCGGCGTCCAGCCGCCGGGCCACCCCTAAGACACTGTGATTTCCAATGAAAGAAGTGGAGGTAAGCTTCGAGAAGCTGGCTCCAGATGCAATGCCAACCGCCGGCATGCCATTTGGCGCAGCATTACGCTTTATGGTTTTGGACCCGCCCGCCGGCACTAGATCATCAAGTGCGCTTCCCGAGTTCACCCAGTTTGTCGCTATAGTTGTCCCTTCCGCTAGTGGAACAAAGTGGCGGGCAGAATACCAATACATTGGAGAGGGAACGATCGCCGCCGCCACCGTGAACGTGACGTTACTTGTAAGTGCGGGCGTCGCACTATCTGAAATGGTAACAATGTCTTGGCCGGTCACGCCGGCAATAAATTCGGCTTCGTCTGCGACTTGGTTAACCGTGCCGGTTCCTGAATTAGAAAAGGCGTAGGGCGGAGTGCCTCCGGTGGGTTTAATCAGGTACCGATCGCCAGGGAACAGGGTGAGCGCTTTGTAAGGAAACAAATTGCCGCCGGAGGTGCCCGCATTGCAATTCAACAGGTTTTTAGATTTTGCGGGGTCGTAGTTTTTTTCAACGACAACGACTTCTGATTTTAAATTGGGGATCGTCTGCCGCCCCAATTCGTAAATCCCCTTTATTTCAGTAGGCAGGGTTCCCGCTTTTTTTGCCGAAAGTAGCTTACCTAAAGTTGGTTTGGGGCAATCACCGGTGGTTTCAATACCCAGCACCTGCACGGTGGTTTTTCGCGCGCCGGGTACATAGAGCGAGAACTCGAGCTCGGTCTGCCCGGCAACGTTACTAGCGACGGTAGACAACCCAGCGTAGGGGCAAACCTCTCCCGCGTAGATCGACTGCCACGCTACATTGGATTCAGATTTTTCTTCGGAGGGAATGGCTTCACCGGTTACCAGCACGCCCGCACATTTAAATCCCGCAGGAAAAGTGGGGCCATCAAACCGCAATCTCAACCTTGCTTTTTGCGACACGGTGCATCCGTGAAACAGCAACAAAAAGGGGAAAAGTAGTGCAACGCAGTTGAATTTCGTACGATTCACTTTTGAATTCTAACCCGGGTAACGGCGTCCTACGTCTATAAATTCGTCGTTGGTAACCCAAGGGACCTTGAGGGCCCATGACCGTCGCTCTACGGCAGGCTGTACTTTGCGCGCAGGGTAGCGGCGGCGGCGGTGGTATTTAAACCCGGGATTCCGATCACTTCAGCAACTTCGAAGGCAGACTCCGCACCAGAAGAATCTATACCCCCTAATCTTAGATAACCTGTGCTGAGGTTAAAAACGATAAAGTTGTGCGATTGGGTGGCCACTTCCCCCTGGAATTTTAGTTCGATTGGGCTCGCACCACCCTCTGTAAAGTGTGCTTCGAAAAGTGACCAGTCCTCACTAGGGGCAGTTGGGGTTACATTGGCCTCGGCCGGGACCGACCCAAGGCTTACCGCGAATTTGCCGGTACTTGATGCGTTGGGATATTGAATAAGGCTGTAAGTGTTTCCAAGAGTGCAATCCACATTGGTCATGCAGAAAAGGGAAGCAGCGAGTGCGCCTAGCCGCTTCGCCACCACTAGCACACTGTGACTTCCGACAAGAAAATTGCTAATTGCCTTTGCAAAGGTGCCTGTGCTTTGAATACCGACCGCCGGCATACCATTTGGCGCAGCATTGCGTTTTATAGTGATGGCCCCACCAGCCGGAACCAGATTTTCAATTACGCTTCCTGCGTTCACCCAGTCTGATGAGATAACTGCCCCCTCCGCCAGTGGAACAAATTGGCGGGCAGAATACCAATAAAAGGGGGTGATAGCCGCCGCCACCGTAAACGTGATGTCCTGAGTTAGGGGCGGCTGGGCACTATCTGAAATGGTAACAATATCTTCGCCGCTGGGGCCGGCAATAAATTCGGCTTCGTCACCGGACGGGTCAACCGTTCCGCTTCCCGTATTAACAAAGGCATAAGGGGCAGTGCCTCCGGTCGGTTGAATAATGTAGCGATCTCCTGGAAACAGAGTGAGCGCTTTGTAGGGAAACAAGTCATCGCCTGAAGCGCCAGAATGGCAACTGAACAAGTTTTTAGATTTATTTGGGTCGTAACTTTTCTCAATGTCGATGACGGCTGATTTTAAATATTCAATCGACTGCCGACCCAGTTCGTAAACCCCCTTGATTTCGCTGGGCAGGGTTCCCGCTCTCTTTGCCGAAAGTAATTCAGCCAGCGTTTCGTCGGGGCACTCGCCGGAGGTTTCAACGCCCAGCACCTGCACGGTGGTTTTTCTTCCGGCGGGTAAGTAGAGTGAAAACTCTAGCTCGGTTTGGCCAGCCACCAATTGGGTTGCGGTAGACAAGCCAGAGTAGGGACAAACTTCGCCCTCGTAAATGGCCTGCCAATCGACAACGGTTTCGGATCCGTCTTCAGTGGGAATAGCCTCGCCGGTTACCAGCACTCCCGCACATTTAAATCCGGTAGGAAAAGTGGGGCCATCAAGACGCAATCTCATTCTTGCTTTTCGCGACGTGATGCATCCGTGAAATAGCGCCAAAAAAGGGAAAAAAAGAACTACGAAGCTAAGTTTGGTACGAATCACCGGGTAAATTCTAACCCATTGAGCCCCAACATTAAAAAAATAGACGCCCCCGCTTTGCTCGGCCAGATCAACGCGTTGCGACACGGCGCGACGCGACCAACTTAGCGGGCTGGCACTATGGGCCAGCCCGCTAAGTGCCAAATGGTATGTGAAATCCATAATTTTATTCATAGATTACGTCGATAAGCCTGAGAGGCCGAGAGGAGGAGTTGATGCTACGTTCGCCAACACATTGCTCTTCAAGTTCTTGGCGAACCAAGGCGCTGGTCTTAGTACTTTTCTTCGCGCCCGGCGAAGCCCAAACGGCCGAGCCCAGACCACAATCGCCGCCGCAAAAAATTTTGGCCACCGTCGTCGATGGGGCCTGCACCCCCGCCGAGACGTGGAAATTTGGCGTTGAGATTCAAAGTTTGGTGCCCGCACTGGCCCGAGTTGAATTTGAAAGTTTTTTGCGTTCGCAAGATTCGCCGTTTCGCGGCTATGCCGAAGCACGGAGTGTGAGTGCCTTGCCGCACGCCGTGGTCAAAAATTTTTCGCGCTATTGGACGGGCCGGGCGTTCTATAAAGCGGGCCTCTATGGCCCAGCCATCAGTCAATTCAACTCGCTCTTGGAACAGCCCCTCACCTCCGCCAGTCTGCCGCTGCAACTCGCGGCCATGGCTTGCTTAGTGCGCATTCATAAAACCTACCCGGTTACCGTTTTTTCCGAAAAGGCCGTCGCCAACCTTCCGGCCTATTTCGAGCCGGGTCTTGTTCCCCGCGCATCCCAGCCGATTCTATGGGAAACCGGAGTTCATCTGATGATGCGTCGGATAAAAAGCAAAACTGCGAAAGAGGGGTTGGCCAATACGGTCAAACTTTTACACGGCGCCGGCCCGTATGAAGACTTCGCCCGGTTGACCGTAGCCACCGCCGAAGAAAAACCCGAAGGGGCAAAAATTCTGCTCTCGCGCCTCGTTACCGCCACCGATCTTCCGTCGTCGATTGAGAACCTAAAGAACGACATCCGCCTTATTCTGGCCAGAGTGCACTATGCCGAGGGGCGGTACCCTGAGGCCGCAAAAATTCTCGACTCGGTCGACAAACAAAATAACGCCTTTGTGCAGTCGCTCCACTTACGATCATGGGTGGAACTGGCCCGCGAAAATTATACCGACGCGATCGGCGCGTCCTTTAGTCTTCAGTCTGGTGCATTCAAAGAGACCTTCGTGCCCGAGGCGTGGATGGTGGCCGCCATCTCGCTGGTCGAGATTTGCCAGTTCCCCGCCGCGCTTCGCACCGTGGGAACTTTCAAAAAGAACTACGAGTTCACTTACCAATGGCTACGCGAACACACCGAAAATAAGGCAAGCCAGAGTGAGCCACTCTACCCACGGGCGGTTAGCTACCTGCGCGGAAAAAGATCGGGGGTCCCCCAAAAAGTGATCAGCGAATGGATTAAATCTCCGGCTTTTTTACGCGGCCAACAAGCGATTAACTTCAGTTTTCGCGAAACCAAAAAAATTCCTAAGCTCATTGCGCAAGCCGATAACTACGTGGCCGCCAAAGCTGCCGAAATCGAAGTGTTCATCGCCACCGCCGATGAAAATGTACTGCGGGCCGCCTCCGAATCAGCTGAATCAGATGAGGACGCGGTTAACCAAGAAAAGCCGATCGAACGAACTCTCGCCAACGAAGTGGCCAAAGTAAGCGAACTCAAAAATGCCGAAGCGATGCACCAGCGACTTACCGAGGCGCTACCGCATTGGCAGGCGGCTCTCGATTCGTACGATGAGCTTGCGCTTGAGCAACGCGATCAGATCATGGGCAATATCGAAGCAGAGTTTCGGGCGTTGAACAAACGCCTGCTAAGCCGGCTCGAGGCAGTGATGAGTAACAATGAACTCATCGAGGCCGAAATTTATAGCGGCGCTGGCACCGATCTCGTTCGGCAAAACGCCAACGCAGAATTGACTCCGGCTAAAAATAGCGACCGAAGAAATTACGACTGGGTAATTTCTCGACGCAAAGACGGCAAAGAAGAGGTTTGGGAAGACGAGCTAGGCACCATGAAGGCGAAACTAGAAAACTACTGCGCGAAAACAAAAAAGCAATTCGAGCCCAATTAAAATGGCATCACTCATAAGCCTAATTCTTTATCTCAACCTCGGCTTGGCGGGCACACTATTGGCGGCCGATCCGAGCGGTGAACCGCTGCCAACCGGGCCCGAAGAGGTTGACATCGAAAATATCAAACAACGCTACTGGGCCCGCGGAAAAGCAGAGCAAATGGGCGTAGTGCAAAATCGAATCTACACCAAAGAAAGAAAGTTTGAGCTAGGCTTGGCTTACGGCGGCGTTGCGGGCGACCCCCTACTAGAGATACGAACCCTCAACCTCTCCGTGGGCTATCACTTCTCCGAAGTCTACTCGCTTCACTTTGAGTACGGAAAAGCCTTCGTAGACCCCTCGAGCGCGCTTAAAACCATGCCGCAGTTTTCGCTTAATCCTGACACCAATGCTCCACGGTCGTTCTTCGGCACCGAGGCGCGCGCCAGTTTTTTATACGGAAAGTTGAATCTCTTAGGCCGCAAAATTCTGTACCTCGACGCCTACTTTTGCGGGGGACTCGGGGTGGCAGTTACTGAGTCGGGAAGCAACGGCTTAATTTCATTTGGGGTCGGGCAAAAAATTCAGCTGTCGCATGGGGTGGCGCTGAACATCGCTTACAAAGGGTATTGGTACGATGAAACCCTGTTAAGTAAGGTTTCGGGCCTAAGGGTGGAAAACCGCTCGAACCTCTCGCACGCTGTACTACTGGGCGTTAGCGTGACGTTAGATCCGCTGTCGTCCTCCAGATAGTAACTCATACCCCAATGTCTTCATTCCAAAGCTCAGGATGGGCTGTAATAAAACTACGCATCAAGGCCAGGCACGTGGCATCGTTCACGATCTGTAATTGCACACCACGTGACTGCACATAGGCCTCAGGCCCCTGAAACGTTTCATTCTCGCCGATCACAATCTTAGGTATTTTATAGAGCAACGCCGTTCCACTGCACATGTCACACGGTGACAACGTGGAATAGAGAGTGCACCGCTGATAATCACGCGCCTTAAGGCGACCGGCATTCTCCAGACAATCCATCTCCGCATGAAGAATGGCACTGCCCCGCTGCACGCGGCGATTGTGGCCTCGGCCCACAATTTTTTCATCTAAGACCAGCACCGAACCGATGGGAATTCCCCCCTCCGCTAAACCGAGCTTCGCCTCTTCAATCGCCGCCAGCAAAAACGGATCGGTCATCTGCTCTCCTTACCTTGCCGTTGCATCAAAACGAAATAGAGTGCCCCCGATACCGCAAAGCCGACAAACCAAGCGTAATGATAGAGGCCGCTAATAATCTGCGGAACGCTAGCTTGGGGCAATATTTTTGTAGTGGTTAAAAAGCCGGGCACGTTGGGGACAATGCCCAGGCAGAGGGCGATTATGGCTGCAGAATTAAAGCCGTTGCCGTACCAGTAACGCCCCTCTTTTTTATAAAGCTCATCAACGAACAGCTCCTGCTTTCGTACCAAGTAGTAATCTACGATCATAATCCCGCCGATGGGACCCAGCAGGCTTGAATAGGCAATTAACCAGGTGAAGATGTAACCATTCGGGTCAGCCATCAATTTCCATGGAAAAATCAGCACGCCGATCACCCCGGTGAGGTACCCGCCCAATTTAAAATCGATTTTATCCGGCGCCAGATTCGAAAAATCATTGGCCGGGCTCACGATGTTGGCCGCAATGTTGGTGGCGAGCGTCGAAATAATGACGGCGATCATCGCAAACGTCACCAAGACAGGCGAATCAAATTTGCCGGCCAGAGCCACCGGGTCCCAAATCGGCGCCCCGTAAACAATGGTGGTGGCGCTGGTGACCACCACCCCTACAAACGCAAAAGCCGTCATCGCCGGCGGCAAACCAATCACTTGGCCAATTCTCTGCGCACGCTGCGAAACCGCGTACCGGGTGAAATCAGGAATATTAAGCGACAACGTGGCCCAAAAGCCCACCATGCCGGTAAGCGCGGGAAAGAAGAAATGCCAGAACTCAGCCGACGTTTGAAATTTAGATGGCTGCGCTAAGATCGGCCCCAGCCCTTTGGCGGCCCACAACGCCCACGCCAGCAACGCCAAAGCGGCGAACGGTAAAAACACCGCCTTAAAGAGCAGAAGCTTGCGAATGCTTTCGATGCCCTTATAGACCACGAACATATTCAGGCACCAAAAGAGAAAAAAGGTTATCGCCGGGCCCGTCTCCAAGCCAAAAGACTCGGGAAAAAGACGCGGCAGCAGGGCCACGCTCGGCAACCAAATCTTAAAGATCTGAAAAAGGGAGTAGCCGCCAATCCAGGTCTGAATGCCAAACCAGCCACAGGCAACGATCGCCCTTAACAGCGCCGGCACGTTGGCGCCGCGAATGCCAAAACTAGACCTAGCAAACACCGGAAAGGGAATTCCGTACCTCGCCCCGGCGTGGCCATTGAGCACCATCGGAATGAGAACAATGGCGTTGCCAAAAAAAACGGTGAGGATGGCCTGCCACCAATTCATCCCCCCTTCGATGAGTGAACTGGCCAGCATATAGGTGGGAATGCAAAGACTCATGCTGATCCACAGGGCCGCGTAATTCCAAATTCCCCAGGTTCTTTTGGCAAAGGGAACTACGGCCAGATCTTCATTTGAGTAGCTCATAAATTTAAGGGCCTCTTGAGGTGATTAAATGAGGGTGTTCTCGGCGTAACTTGAGTGCAGCTCATAGGGAAAAGGCTCTTTGGAATCGTATAACGTCATGCACTCGGGAACCGGACAGACGGCCACGCATAAGTTACAGCCCGTGCAGTTATCGTAGATCAGCTCCGCCACTTTGCGCGCGCCTTTGGTGCGCAATGGATCGGGAATCTGCTTGAGAAGTAACGCATCGTACCCGGCGTCATCGCACGCCACCACGCAAATATTGCATCCGGTACAGGTAGATTCGTTGATGGCCACTTTTTCGGACTTCGACTGCTTGAGCAGGTAGTCAAAGCTGGTAACGTTTTTATAAAGCTCGCCCACCACGGCGTTTACCGATTCAAAACCCATCTGATCCATGTACTGGGTTAGCCCTTTGTTCAGGCCATCAATTATCTTAAAACCGCGGATCATGATCTCGGTGCACATTTGCAATTGCCCGGCGCCCATCAAAAGGTATTCAACCCCTTCACTCCAAGTAGAGATCCCGCCCACTCCGGAAATGGGCAACCCCGTAGCGCTCTTACATTCGGCTACGCACTTTAAACCAATGGGCTTAACCGCATTTCCCGAAATTCCGCCCACCGCGGTATAGCCATTGACCGAGAGGTGCGGCGCTTTCTTGTAGATATCAACGCCAATGATTCCGTTCACCGTATTGATCACGGTAATGGCATCGGTGCCGGCGTCTTTGGCGGCTTTGGCCATGACGCTGATGTTGGTCACATTGGGAGTGAGCTTGGTCAAAATCGGCACCCGGCTCGCTTGTTTTGCGGCGCGAACAATATTACCGACGATAACCGGGTCTTGTGAACAGACGGCGCCCATATCCCGTTCGGGCATGCCGTGCGGGCAGCCAAGATTTAATTCTACGGCATCGCAGCCAACGCGATTCATGTCATCGACAAGTTTACCCCAGGCCTCCATGTCGTGGCCCGGTGCCATCACCGACCCAATGATCATCTTGCGGGGGTAGCGCTTGCGTAAAATCACCAGCTCTTCGAGCCACACCGAAAGTTTTCGGTCGGTGATGAGTTCAATGTTCTGCATCGCAATTTCGCGATTCCACTTCTTCATGGTGTGAATGCGCGGGGCAACGTTGATGATCGGCTCTTCCACCGGGCCCACCGTTTTCACGATGGCGGAACCCCAACCCGCATCAAAAGCGTCGGCCATCAGTTTTCCGGTGGCCGTGGGAGGGGCCGAAGCCACGCACCACGGATTTTCCATTTCAAAGCCAAGAAATTCCGTTTTCAGTCGATTGGTCGGCTTCACTTTTATGACTTACCTTTTTTTTCTACCAAGGTTAACGCTTCATCGATGGCCTTGAGCAACTGATCGCACTGCGCGCGGGTGATCGCTAGCGGCGGCGCAAGGCGAACCACGTTGCCGTACAACCCGCCCTTACCCACCAAAACTCCCTTTTCTCGGCAGATCTCCATCACCTCGGCGGTTTCAGCGGTGGCGTACTCTTTGGTCGAACGATCTTTGACCAACTCAAAGCCCAACAATAAGCCGCGGCCGCGCACCTCGCCAATTAATGGGTGCGATTTCATCAGCGTTTTAAGGCTGTCCAACAGATAAGCACCCATTGCCTTGGCGTTCTCAATGAGCCGCTCTTCCTTAATAATGTCCATGTTCACTTTGGCCTGCATGGTCTGGTAAGGGTCGCTGCCAAAAGTATTAAAGAAAAATTTTCCGGCCAGTGAGTCCGAAGTATCGGTCTTCATCATGGTGGCGCCGATGGCGGCCCCATTGCCCAACCCCTTGGCCATGGTGATCATGTCGGCATCCAG
This sequence comes from Pseudomonadota bacterium, assembly GCA_043718025.1. GTDB lineage: Bacteria > Bdellovibrionota > FAC87 > UBA2466 > UBA2466 > JBGSST01. Next base: position 4,793 of record JAYSWN010000002.1, on the reverse strand, counting down.
CCCCAGCTCTTTGGTGAGCAAAAAATTATTTCCGCACCGGCCCGCGCCGGTCTGAACTTCGTCACTGATGTATTTGCCGCCGTACTTGTGCACAATTTTTGCCACTTCGCTGAAGTACTCGTTGGGCGGAGTGATAAACCCGCCCACCCCCATGACCGGCTCAGCGATAAAACCCGCAATTTTTCCGTGGGTGGTGGTTTGAATCGTAGTCTCCACATTTTTAGCGCACTCAAGCGCACAGCTCGTCGGCTCTTTGCCAAACGGGCAGCGGTAACAGTAAGGCTCCATCGCCGAGGTGGTCGACGCCGAAGGCTGCCCCTTAAAGCGCCAGGTGTGGTGGCCACAATGCGCCAAAGCCGCGGCAGTGGAACCGTGGTAGCTGTGACGGAGATTGACCACGGTGGTTTCGCCCGTTGCCTGGCGCGCCGCCATAAAGGCAAGCTCATTGGCTTCGCTACCAGAATTAGTAAAAAAAACGCGGTCGATTCCGGCCGGTGCCTCTTTCACCAACTGCTCGGCCAGTTTAGTGGCGTGCTCATTTAGAAACAGTACGGTCGTGTGCTGAATCTCGTCAGCCTCCAACATTTTTACCATCTCCGCCTTAATCCGCGGATGGTTGTGACCCGCCGAGATGCAAACGATACCGCCGATGCAGTCGAGGTACTCGCGCCCTTTCTCGTCGTATACGTGCTGCCCCTTGGCGCGGGTAAGCTGCAGCGGCTCTTTGTAGTAATGAACCGAGGTCGAGAGAAAATGTTTTTTTCTGGCTTTGAGAATATCTTCGGTAGAGGTGCTCATTTTATAGCTCCGTCAAAGGGCCGTAGGTTTCTGGTCGACGATCACGAAAGAACTGCCACAGATCGCGAATCTCTTTCACTTCATCTAGATCAATGTCGGTGACGAGCAGCTCGTCATTAGTTCGCGACGCTTTATTGATGATCTTACCCTTTGGGCTTACCACGTACGACTGACCATAAAACTCACCTATATTCCACGGCGCTTCGTTGCCCACGCGATTGATAGCGGCGACAAAATAACCATTGGCCACGGCGTGCGCCGGCTGCTCAAGCTCCCACAGGTATTCGGAAAGGCCGGCCACGGTGGCCGAGGGATTAAAAACGATTTCGGCGCCGTTTAATCCCAAACAGCGGGCCCCATCGGGAAAGTGGCGATCGTAGCAGATGTAAACGCCGACATTTCCGTACGCGGTTTTAAACACGGGGTAGCCCAAATTGCCGGGTTTGAAAAAAAACTTTTCCCAAAACCCCTTCACCTGAGGAATGTGATTCTTACGGTATTTGCCTAGGTACTTGCCGTCGGCATCAATCACCGCGGCGGTGTTGTAATAAACGCCGGTGATGTGCTCTTCATAAATTGGCACGACGATCACCATGTTGTACTTTTTGGCGTACTCCATCATGAGCTGGGTGGTTGGCCCCTCGGGAACCTTCTCGGTGAGGCCGTACCATTTTGCATCTTGCGAGGGGCAAAAATAAGGTCCGGTAAAGACCTCTTGCATGCACAGTAGATTCACCCCTTTTTTGCCGGCCTCGTCGATATACGGCAAATGCGCCGCGGTCATCGCTTTGCGATGCTCTTCACACGATCTTTCAGTGGGAAGCTTACTCGCCATCTGAATCAGGCCAACCTTAACTTTACGTGCCATCGCTGCTCTCCTTAAATTGAATCCGCGTGAAATTTACTTCGCGACAAATATTTTCCAAATCCTTTTTGCACCAACGCTTGGCCTTTATCGATCGCCACTTTGCCACGCAACAAGACGGTTTTCACTTTTCCGGTTACCGGCCACCCCTCGTAGGACGAGTAGTCACAGCGCATGTGGTGGGTTTTTGCCGACAACGTATGCTGAATTTTTGGGTCGAAAATAACCAGATCGGCGTCCCCCCCCACCGCGATCGTGCCTTTACGCGGGTAGAGACCAAAAATTTTTGCCGGCGCCGTACAGTTGAGATCCACGAAGCGATTGAGGCTGATGCGCTTCTTTAGCACGCCTTCGGAGTACATCAGCTCCATCCGGTTCTCGATGCCCGGGGCGCCATTGGGGATTTTTGAAAAATCGTCTTTACCGGCCGCTTTTTGATCGAGGCAGAAAGGACAATGATCGGTGGCCACCACTTGAATCAGCTGCTGTTCAATGCCGTGCCAGAGCGCCTCTTGATCTTTTACTTTGCGGATTGGCGGACTCATCACCCATTTTGCGCCTTCAAAATCTGGCCGCACGTAAACCGAGTCGTCTAATAATAAATATTGCACGCAGGTTTCAACCAGTACGCGTTGATTGCGCTTGGTGGCCTCACGCACTCGGTTTAGCGCCCCTTCGCAAGTCATGTGCACAACGTAAAGCGAACTGTCGCAGGCGTAGGCAATATCTATGGCTCGTCCGGTGGCCTCGGACTCGACAATTTCGGGCCGCGAGAGCGCATGAAATTTTGGCGCCATGTTTCCCGCGGCGCGGTTGGCCTGAATCAATGAATCAGCCATATCGCCATTTTCGGCGTGCACCGTAACCAGTCCGCCCCACCGCTTCACTTCATTCATGAGGCCAATCATTTGCTTGTCGTCGATCATCAGCGCGCCTTTGTAGGCCATGAAGGTCTTAAAGGAGGTGACTCCCTCTTTTTCAATCAGATCGCGAATTTCGGCTTTAGAATGATCGTTGAAGTCGGTGACCACCACGTGAAAGGCGTAATCTGCGGCGGCTTTGCCATTCGCCTTTTCGTGCCAGGTATTTAACCCCTCCATAAGACTTTTGCCTGGCGTCTGAAAGGCAAAATCGATGATCGAGGTGGTGCCCCCATGAAGGGCGGCAAGCGTGCCCGTTTCAAAATCATCGCTAGAAAATGTGCCCATGAAAGGAAGATCTAAGTGAGTGTGCGCGTCGATGCCGCCGGGAAAAACGTAACAGCCCGTTGCATCGATAATTTGATCAGCGCGGCCGGCCCCCTTTGGCGAAATCGCCTGAACCTTTTCGCCGTCGATGAGGATGTCAGCCTCAAAAGTGTCCGTGGCGGTAACCACCGTTGCGTTGCTAATGCAAATTGTGCTCATACCCTTGTCCTCTGCTCACCAGATATTTGAATTCTTATTCCAGCGCTGGATGGTCACTTTGGTGTCGGTGAAAAAATTCATGCTCCCGGCGCCGTGCGCTTTTACGTCGCCAAAGAATGAATCCTTAGCTCCGCCAAACGAGAAAAAGGCCATGGGGGCGGGCACGCCAATATTTAAACCCAGCATCGTCGGGGCCGCTTCATAACTGAATTGCCGCGCCGCCGCCCCCGATGCGGTAAAGAGCGAGGCGGTATTGGCAAATGAGGAGCTATTTATCCAAGCAATGGCCTCATCAAGACTCTTAGCGCGGGCCAGACAAACCACGGGGCCAAAGACCTCTTCTCGCGCAATTCTCATCTTGGCGGTTACGTTACCGATTATAGTGGGCCGCAAAAAATAACCCCGGCCATTGTAGTTTCTACCGTCCATGAGAATTTCGGCCCCCTCATTGGCGGCGGATTGAATCAACCCTTTCACCCGGTCAACCGAGGCCTGAGAAATTAAGGGCCCCATTTGCGTTTGCGGATCACCGCCATCGCCCACCACAACCTCGGCGGCGTGCCTAAGCATCTGCTGTTTTATCTCTTCGTACACATCGCCGACCGCGATTACCACCGAGCCAGCCAGGCAACGTTGTCCGGCGCACCCAATAATAGATTCGAGACAGGTCTTTACCGTATGATCCAGCGTGGCGTCGGCAAGTACGACCATAAAATTCTTAGCTCCGCCCAACGCTTGAACGCGTTTTCCCGCGGCGCAACCGGTCTGATACACGTGCCGGGCCACCGGGGTGGAGCCCACAAACGAAATGCCTTTCACGTCGGGATGGGCGCACAGCGCATTCACCACCTCTTTACCGCCGGCCACCAAATTCATTACCCCCGGTGGAAAACCGGCCTTCTCAATCAGCTCAAAAATTTTCAACTGCGTTAGCGGCACTCGTTCACTCGGTTTGAGAACAAAAGTATTTCCGCTGGCCACCGCAAAGGGCCAAAACCAGAAAGGCACCATCGCCGGAAAATTGAACGGCGTAACCGCCGCAAAGACCCCCATCGGCTGACGAATGGCTTGAGAATCGATGCCCGGGGCAATGTCTTCGGAGCATTGGCCCATCATGAGGGAGGGGATGCCGCAGGCGGTTTCCACCATTTGGATGCCGCGTCGGACGTCGCCGCGCGATTCTGCCAAGGTCTTGCCGTGCTCTTGGGTGCAGAGTTTCACCAGCTCTTCAAGGTTCTCTTCGAGCAGCACTTTGAGGCGAAAAAAGGGCTGCACCCGGTCAATGGCCGGAACCCGGCGCCAACTAACAAAGGCGGCGGCAGCGGCGGCAACCGCCAGGTCAACGTCTTTGGCCGTTCCCAGTGGGCAGCGATCTATAACCTCTTCGGTGGCCGGATTGACGATATCCACGGTCTGGGTCCCCAACGAAGCCACCCAACGACCGGCAATGTAATTCTTAACCATATTTGCTCTCTCCTATCCCACCGCTCAACCCACGGCCAATCGCCTTTTGAGCCTTAACGCTAGAGGCAAAAGAGTAGACCACTCACCCCCGATTTGCCAAAAATAGTTCAGCGACGGAAAAAGGGGGTGTTGGGTTCTATCCTTTTTTAGTGGGCGCGTTATCGCTCTCGTCTTTGCGAGGCCGCAGGCCGAAGCAATCCTCACACGGTGGAATAAAGGTAAGTAAAACTTTGTCTCTCATCAATCATCGGCCAAGGATT
>JAYSWN010000001.1:0-86252 GCA_043718025.1 Pseudomonadota bacterium | reverse complement strand
CACCTTTTCGTTATTTCTCGGTGGGCGCGGGAAAGCTCGCTTTGCCGGCGTCAAAGGCAGCGCCGCAACCCAAAGTATTGGCGATAGAACTTAATAGCCGCAGCACCACTGTTTGCTCTTGTGCGGTGTAAACGCGCGGCTGCCTGACGGCTTCTAAAAAACCAACGGCCTCAGCACCAAATCGCTCGCGCACACTCTTGGCGCTAAAAAGATTTTCCGAATACATGCCGTCGATGGTGAAGGCGGACCAGCCTTCCGTAATTCGCGCCAACGCGGCATCGCCATCCGGAACATGTCCGCCCATCGTAAAGCCCCTGCCCACCACCGCACTGGCGATCGAAGCACGTTTACTGGCCATGTATTGGTCGACGGCCCTATTGGACCAACTTGGAAGAGCCAAACGCAGGCTGGCCGCCATATCGTAGGGCCCGAACCAAAAGGCTACGTGTTTGGGATTGATATTGAAATACTTCGCGCGATTGGCCGCGTGGGTAAGAAGTTCACCGATGCTCTCGGCCGCTGAGTAGTCTTCGATCATGAACGCCAAAGTGCGACGCCCATCCACCGCCGCCAAATCTTCGGAAGATCCCGCTGTAAGCATACGCGTGTCGGCCTCATAACCAATTGGCCGCCCCGCAATGTAGTAGTTGGCGGCAAACCCGGAATCAATCGTCTCTTTAGAATTGGTTAGCGGTACCACGAGCCCCGAGTGCCCAAGGCTGTTCCACGCCTTAACGCTGTCGGGGGAAAGAGAGGGTGGCCGCACCATCACCCGAAATCCATTCTGTTCGGCCAGGGTAACAAAGAGGTGCGAGGTTTCCGGATTCAAGCCGGTGTGTTCAGCTTCGAGGTAGAAACCATCAATGGTCACGCCGAGATCACGCAAAATCTTATACTTCTCAATGCTCTCCGCCGGCGATCGCACATCGGTAGGGGTCGCAAAAACCAAAAAGGCCGCTTTGTGATGACCGCGCCCCTCAAACATCGAGGGCAGGTGAAACGTCACCCGCAGTAAAGAGGCCATCAGCGACGCTTCGTGATCGGCACCGTAGGCGGCGAAGGAGAGAAGAAAAAAGGCTAAAAGGCTGGCCCAAAGGGGCAATTTATTAAACGGCATGCCGTTTTCTAGCAAAACTTAACGCAGCGCGCTAATAAAAGTATAAAAATACGCCTGCCGACTAGCCTAAGGCTTTGGCAAAGAAGTCGGAGTGGGCGGCGAGCTGGGCCATGTACTCGTGCACGTCTTCTTTCACCTTAGGTGGCATTTTGGCGTAGGGGAGAATGAACTCTTCCGGCACGTATCGAAAAGTGAAGTTGATACGGCGAGTTTCAAAATTCTCGACCTTCAATTCAAATTTATTTTTGTCGCGGCGATCGACCCGTTGCACGCGGTGAAAACATTTTTCTTTCCAGCGGCGGCCGCCAAACACCTGCAACGACCGATCGTCCAGCCACATTTGATGAACCACCCGGCTCTTCTGCTGCTTGCGGCTGCTACTCTCCACAAATTGAAAGTACGCTCGCTCACCGAGCGAAATCGAGGCGACCGGTCCCAATTCAAAGTCTTTGTGCTCACCCACGCGGGCGGTGTCGGTACGTTGATCCCCATCGATTTGATCGCCGTAAAGATTCACCAGGCAGGTGTTCAAGTGCCATTTTTTCGGAATGTCGGCCGGAGCAAAAGCTCGGCGCGTGAGCTTTTCCGTTTTATTAACCAGGTGCCGCAGCACCGGAGGGTAGGGTTCGGCGCGCACGCAGCGGTTTTTTTCACCTTTGGGCGGATGGAAATAGCCCAGGCATGCAAACTGCCAATTGCCCAGCCAATACACCGGGCGCAACAGCCGCCGCTGTTGGTCATCCGCAGGCGGCGGATGGTTTTTGGAGTAGCGCATCTCCCATAGCGGATGCAGCGTTTTTAGCCACGCCAAGATCTGCGCTTTGTCGCCGGGCGAAACGAAAGTTCTGTCGTAGAGAATTCCGTCGGGAGTGGATTTGGTCTGGTCGGGGTCTTTGTATTCGTTCATTGGTAGTCTTTAGGGACGATAACCTTTGGGTAAAAACTTTTCGCGAAGCTCACCGATCGACTGCCATTGCTTGGACTGCAATCTTCCCGCCTTGGTCGCCCACTTCATGGTGCTCTCAATCCAGTCGGGGCTACGGGTGGCCAGTACGCGGTGGTTCACTAAATTAAAAATGGCGAGCAGCTGATCTTTGATCGCGTCGTTTTCTAGCGCGCCCAAAGCGTAAGCGATAGCTTCTATGGTGCAAAATGAGATGTCGTTAGGCGCGCGGCGAAGCAAATACCCAGAGTTAATGCCCACCGGTAGCACCACGGGCTTGGCGTGTTCGCGCAAAAACGGCTCGCGCCTAAAAACTTTGGCGGCCTGCCGCCACGTTCCATCGGGCACCACTAAAGTCGCCGGCCGTTTTAGCGTCGCAACGTATTCGGCCGTCAGCACTTGTGCATTCTCGGCGGGATAAAGAAATAAGAGGTCGCGCTCGGGCTCTTTAAGATCATCGAGCTGAATTGGGGTTTCGGGCAGACCGCGAAAACGAACTTCGCTATTGGGCAGGGCCCGCAGCGCAAAACGGCCGGTGTTGGTGGTGGCGCTCCATTCCGAATGGTGCATCACGATCACCAACCGCGTCGAAATATTCAAAACGGGAATTTCCGAGCAAACGCACAGCACACGGCGAAAAAAGCAGTTTTCACAGCGGTCTTGCGTTTGAAATCGGCGGCTCATGGACCAGGGGGAATACCACGCCGCCAAGTTTTTTTCTTCCCTTAACCGCTCTCCGCGCCTAAACCCTTTAGGCATGAAACCACTCTTTCTACTGCTTCTTGGCCTAAGTTCTGCCCCGGTTTTTTCGGCCGACGAGCCCTTTCCCATCCCTGCCAAAAACAAGCCGGCGGTGGCCGCCTACGAGGCTCCAGAGCGCATCCGCCGACGCGAATCGCGCGCGGTCTTTAACGCCTCGATTGGGCCGGCTTTTTTCTCTAATTTGAACGTAGGGGGAGCTGGTTTTTTGTTTGCCGGAGCTTACGGCTGGGACTTGGGCGACGCCATTTTAAAGCTAAATGCCGATCTTGCGTTCAATAGCAACGCGTTTTGGGCCACCGTGGGGCCGGGTGTTCAGGGTTTCTTTTTGGTTCAAGGAGACATTGCCCCTTACGCTGGGTTGGACTTCGGCATCACCTACTCCCACGCCGAAGACGCCGCACGACCGCCGCGTACCGTGACTGGCTTCTCGGTTGGGGCTGAATTGGGAGTGGTGCTCTTTCGAACGGCGAATGTGTCGTTTGACGGAGGCTTAAGGTACGCCTGGTTACTCAAGGAGAACGGCTATGGACTTCCCCAGATGTTCACCATCAAGGTAGGCATGTGGTTTTAATTAACCCTTAGCCGTTATCGTCGTCGCGGTTGTGCATGCGAATGTAATTGCCCACGACTTCACTGGCGTAAAAGCTGCGCCGATTCTTGTAGCGGAGCACTTCACGGGTGCGTTTAGGGCCCATGTTATAGGCGGAGAGGTAAAGCAGGCCATCTGACCGAAAACTGCGCCTTAAAAAATCCAAATACGCGGCTCCGAAGCGAATATTAGTAGCCGGATCATAAAGCATTTGTGCCCCGGTCCAAGGAAAGCCGTACCGTTCGGCAATCCATTTCGCCGTCTCGGGCTTAATCTGCATCAGCCCAATTTCGCCGTGTCGTCCCCGCACATTGGGGTTGAAGCGGCTCTCACGCTCAATCACCGCAAGCAAGAAGTAGGGGTCAAATCCAAAACGGCGAGCCTCATCAAAAATAGAAAGAACGGTATCCAAAACCTGTTTACGCTCTTTGCCCTTCCACATCCCTTCCACGATTTTAAGGGTGCGGCTACGCGAGAAGATGGGCGTGTTCATCTCCATTCTAGCGACCGGCAGCGACTCTTGAGGGAGCAACAGCTCGTCGGCCTGGTCCATGCGGGTCGCTAAATCTCGAAAAAACATCAGGCTACGATTCGACTCGTAGCTATTGAGTAGGCGATTGTTATGGCAAATTCCGAGCACAACCACGGCCGCCTGAACAAATACGAAAAAAGCTGAAATTTTCGCTTCCCATTGCTTCAAGGGCGGCCTCCTTTCGCACTTAGGTAAGTGGCTAAACGGTGTATTCATTAAGAATGCAACCTTGGGTCCAGCCGCTAGCCGTGCCAAACCGCCCCAATATTGTGTGAATTGTTGAAGCTCTCGACATTTGCCCTTCACAATTGCTTTCTATTCATAAAAACCAACAGTTAGCTGTCCTGTTAGCAAAATGCACAAGATCGTCTAACGCAAAGCGTTACATTGACTAATGAAATCAGTTACTTGGCTTATTTCGGCCGCTAAGTTGACTTAAAAACCACTTGGACGAACCCTGCGGGCATTGGGAGGGATTCGTATGTTTAAAGCTCTATTTTTTACCTTTATCACCGCCATGAACCTGTTGGCGGTAAACGCGCCGGCCGGCGATCTTCCGGTCTATTTCACCGGAAAGGTTACCGGTGAACTCGTGTCTTCTGTTTTTTCTCGTGAAAATTTCGAATTCTCACCGGGTAATATCACCAATTGCGTACGTAAGGATGTACCGCCGTACCTGTCTTCATTTCGTTGCGAAGTGAGTGACGTGTTGGCCAAGGTGGCGCAGGCCGGTGGAAAATCCATCGAAGTGAAGCTGGGTAGCTTAGTGGTGTTCTACAAGTTCCATAAAAGCGGCTCGTTTTACGAGTACAACTACACCGGAACCTCTGATCAAGGCCCCGTAAAGCTGACGCTTTGGCATTACGTAACGACGCCGGAGGCGATCAAAGGCTTCATCACTTTTAGCGATTTAAGTCTTAGCGTACCCATAGTCGCCAAACCGGCGCCTAAGCCGTAAGCCAAGTTTGTAAGTCTTCGTATAGGGGAAAGAGCGCCTCTTGTTCGGTGTGCCGATCGAGCAGGTGCTTTTCCCCATTTTTTTTGGAGACTAGCAGCCGCCAATGGCCACGTACGTAGTACGCCGGATTGTCATGGTGTTTGGGCGCCAAGTTGCCTCTGGGGCGGTGGTTTTCGAGCACCAAGCCCGCTATCTCGCTCCGCCTAGCCGCACGGGCAAACACCGGTCGACCAAATAACCGATAACCCCACTGCAGCTCTTCGCCTTCGAAACGCACGTACTTTCGCATCGCCGCCAGTTTTAGGGCCATGAACAAGACCAGGGGCAAACAGGCGATTGGGCCGTACACCAGAATGGCATCCCAGCGGCTACCCTCATTGGCCAACTGGGCCAGCAAGTTGTGGGCGGCGGCGCCCATCCCTAACAGCGCCAGAGCGCTAAAACCGAGGAGGCCAAAGTAAACGAATGGCACGAAATTCTCGCGGTATTCTGGTGCCTTAGAATCGCGGTTGAGTTCAAGGTAAAAGCCCACGGGCCTGCTATACCGTTTCCCGTCACTTTGCGCTAGTCTCCGGCCATGTCCCACACCTCAGATCTCATCCAAAAAGTGGAAACTTTCGGCGCCCACAATTACCACCCGCTTCCCCTTGTGCTCCAACGCGGGAAAGGGGCCAGGGTTTGGGATGTGGAGGGCAACGAGTACCTCGATTTTCTGGCGTGTTACTCGGCCCTCAATTTTGGCCACGCTCATCCGCGTTTGATTGCCACGCTAAAAGAACAGGCCGAAAAACTGGCGGTCTGTTCGCGGGCTTTTCATTCTGAAGAGCTGTCGCTTTTTTGCGAAGAGATCACCCAATTTTGCGGCATGGAGATGGTGCTGGCCATGAATAGCGGCTCCGAAGCCGTCGAAACGGCGCTAAAAATTGCGCGCAAATGGGGCTACGAAAAAAAAGGGGTTCGCGCCAATCACGCAAAGATCATCGTGGCCGATAATAACTTTCACGGACGAACCATCTCGATCATCTCTTTTTCGTCCGAGCCAGGTTACCGCGACGGGTTTGGCCCGTTTACTCCCGGCTTTGAGTCAGTCCCTTTCGGCGATGTGGCCGCAATCAAAGCTAAAATTGATGCCGATACGGTAGCCGTGTTTTTAGAACCCATTCAGGCCGAGGCGGGAATCTTGCTTCCCCCCACCGGTTATCTCGCTCAGGTCAAAGCCCTTTGCGAGGCAAAGAATGTGCTTTTCATCCTCGATGAAATTCAAACCGGTTTTGGTCGCACGGGAAAAGATTTTTGCTTTCAACACGAGAACATAAAACCTGACCTTTTGGTGCTAGGAAAATCACTGGGCGGTGGTCTGTTGCCCTTATCGGCCGTAGTGGGGCGGCGCGATGTTTTGGAAGTGATTCGTCCCGGACAGCACGGATCTACTTTCGGGGGCAACCCATTGGCCTGCGCCTTGGGTAGAACCGTCTTAAAAGTGATGCGCGACGAACAGTTTTCGCAGAAAGCAGAAAAGATCGGCAACGTGATTCGCCAAGAGCTCTCGCGTGAGGCACTTCCGCTGGTTACTGAAGTGCGAGGTAAGGGTGCCCTCATCGGGATTGAGCTGGATTCCAAAGCGGGTGGAGCCCGCCGTTACTGCGAAGCCTTGTACCAAAAAGGCGTGCTGTGCAAAGAGACTCACGACAACGTGATTCGCATTGCCCCGCCCTTGGTAATTAGTCTTGAGGAGGCGCTGGCGGGGACGAAGAAAATCGGCGATACCATTCGGCAGTTAGCCCGAGGCGCGAACCAATGAAGCTAGGCACGCTTAAGCTTGCGTTTAGTATTCTGCTTTCGAGTTTAAGCGCCTGCGGCGTCAAGACCGATATCGTAGCGTACGACGATTGGCAGGCGGCCGAAAGACAGGCAGAAGTGGCCAAGGCGGCGGAGGCCCAGAGACTAAAAGCGGAAGCCCAGGCCGAGGCCGCTAAAACGGCCGCCGCGGCTGAATCGGCTCCGCCTAAGAAAAAGAGATCACAAAGGAAAAGACGCCCATGAGAATGACCATCACCAAAATGCATGGTTGTGGAAATGACTTCGTTATCGTGGATAACCTTCACCAGGGTTCCCTTCCCAAGCTCACCAAGAATGAGGTGCAAGAGATTTGTAGCCGCCACTTCGGGGTCGGCGCCGATGGCCTCGTTCTGCTGAGAAAGAGTGAGGTCGGAGCCGACGTTGCCTGGGATTTTTATAACTCTGACGGTAGCAGCGCCGAAATGTGCGGCAATGCCGCCCGCTGCGTGATCCGTTTTGTGACCGAGCGCCACTCAACGGTTGGCACGGTGATTTCTTTAGAAACTCTGGCCGGCATCAAAAAAGGAAAGCTGCTGCCTAACGGCCAGTCCGAAATCACCATGTTTTCTATGAGCCCCGAAGGTTTTAGCTACGAAGAAAAGATCGTCTCCACCGACAAAAATATTTTTCAGACCGTTTGCATTAATACCGGCGTTCCGCATGCCGTGATCGAAGTAAAAGATTTGCTCTCCTATCCCGTTTCAAGCGTTGGCCGGCTGCTGGTAAATCACGCCGCCTTCATGCCCGAAGGCAGTAACATCACCTTCTTTCAACGACTGACCGTTAACAAAATCATGTCGACCACATTTGAGCGGGGTGTCGAAGAGCAGACCTTTGCCTGCGGCACCGGCGCCACCGCCGCCGCCATTGTGTTTTCTGAACTGTACATGCAAGACTTTCCCATCGAAGTGGCGGTTCCGGGGGGCGATTTAGTGGTCGACGTAAGCCCAATCTCAAAAATAGTGCTACTCCGCGGCGAATCTCACGTAGTGTTCGAAGGCGAAGTGGAATCACCTAGTGCCACATTTATCGAACCAGCCCTATTCGGTAGTAAAAGAGGTAAAGGATGAAACTTTCTGGCGTCTTTGTAGCAAATTTTACGCCCTTCCTCGCCGGCGAAGCGATTGACGTTGAGTCTTACCGTCGCCACCTAAACTGGCTCGCGGACAGCGGTGTGCAGGGGTTTGTTCCTTGCGGCACCACCGGCGAAAGCGCTTCTTTAAACCGCGAAGAACGGGACTGGCTTATCCAGACCACGGTTGAGTTTTCCAAACCAAAAAACTTAAAAGTAATTGCCGGATGCGGGAGCAATGACACCCGCGTGGTGCTTGGCTATGCCGAAAGCGCGGCCACCCTTGGTAGTGATGCCGCACTGGTAGTTACCCCGTATTACAATCGCCCCACCGCCGCCGGCGTACTGGCGCATTACCGCTTTATCGCCGAACGATCCCCTTTGCCGATCGTTGCCTATCACATACCTGGTCGCACCAATGTTTTCATGTCGCCGGAGTTGATAAGCGACGTATTGTCGCTTCCTAACGTTATCGGCATTAAAGAGGCCAGCGGAATTTTTGGGCAATGGCTCAGCGTTTCTACCCAAAAACATTTCGCCACCAAAGCGTTAATGGCCGGCGATGACGATGCGATGGCTCCGATTCTGGCGCTGGGTGGAGTGGGGATCATTTCGGCATCCGCCAACGTGGCGCCCAAAGCCTTCGTCGCCATTTATAAGTCTTTTGCAGAAAATAATTGGGCGCAAGGTTTTGAGCTTCAAAAAAAGATTGTTCCACTGGTGACTGCCCTGTTCAAAGAGACCAGCCCGGCGCCGATTAAAATGGCGTTGGCCCTGATGGGGTTTGGCGATGGCAGTCTGCGGCTGCCGCTCGTGCCCGTTGCCGCCGCCACCGAAAAAACGATTCGCGAAGCCTTAAAGGCGATCGAGGCGATGCCATGATCTATAAAGTTGGCCTGTGGGGCGCGTCCGGAAGAATGGGGCAAGAGATTGCTTACCTGCTACGAGATGGTTTTACGATTGGCAGCGATCAGCTAGAACTTGTCGATGCCGTTTCCGCTACGGGCTCGATTGAAACTTTAGAAGCTATTGAGGTGCGCACCCCGGCGGATGCGCCCCGTGAACCCCTTCACGTGTGGATCGATTTTAGTCGGCCCCAAGGCACGATGGCGTTATTGAAAGAGGCCAAATCACCCATCGTCATTGGAACCACCGGTTTTTCCCCCGAGCAAAATGCAACCGTCGCCGCCTTTGCTAAAAATTACGGAGTTTGCCTTGCTCCCAACATGAGCCCGGGCATGGCTTGGTTGCGGAAGTACCTTAACGCTGGCGTGCCCCAAGGTTTCGACGTGGTGATCGAAGAGAGCCACCACGCTAAAAAAGTAGATTTGCCCGGTGGTTCAACCAACGCGCTCATCGCCATTTTAAAGAAACAGACGGGGCGAGAGCCGCAGGTTCACGCCGTCCGCGCCGGCGGGATTCCTGGCGACCACTGCGTACGCTTCGTGGGTGAAGAGGAAGAGCTGCGCATCGAACACCGGGTGTGGAATCGCAGCGTCTTCGCCAAAGGCGCCTTGCAAGCGGCACTGGCCCTGGTAAAGCGCAAACAGCCTGGCTTATTTTCGCTTGATGATTTAACTGTTTGATACTTTATTGCGCCGCTCAAAGAGGTAGAGTTTTATGATTGTCTCGTTTCGTCAGTCCGATCGATTGTTAGGCCTTCCGCCCTATATCTTCAGCGAAATTAACGCCATAAAGGCCGAGGCCCAGAAAAAAGGGGTTCAACTTTTGAGCTTGGCGATTGGCGACCCCGATCTTCCCACCCCGCAGCCGATTTTAGATGCCTTACATCAGGCGAGCTTAAAAGCAGAAAACCACGCCTATTCTCCTTACGAGGGTACGTTGGCTTTTCGCAAAGCCGTCGCCGAATGGTTTCAGGGCCGTTTTGGCGCGACGCTCAATCCCGAAAGTGAAGTTTTGGCGCTCATCGGTTCAAAAGAAGGGCTGGCTCACTTCCCGTTAGCGTTTTGCAACCCCGGCGACCGTTGTTTAGTTCCCTCGCCCGGCTATCCCATTTTCTCGACTTCGATTCAATTGGCGGGGGCGATTGCCGTGCCGGTACCGTTGCGCGCCCAAAACGGTTTTTTACCCGACGTAAAAGAGCTGGAGCGGCTGATGATTCAGCACCAGCCCAAATACTTACTGCTTAATTTTCCATCGAATCCCACTTCGGCCACCTGTTCGCGCGATCTCTTAATGGAAGTGGTGGCGTTGGCTAAACGACACAACGTGATTTTGGGCTACGACAACGCCTACAGTGAAATGTATTTCGACACGCCCCCGTTGAGCCTTATGGAAATTCCGGGGGCAAAAGACATTGGTATTGAGTTTCACTCCTTTTCAAAAACTTTCAACATGACTGGCTGGCGCCTTGGGTTTGCCGTTGGTAATCCGTCGCTCATTGCAGGGCTAGCGCGCGTAAAGACGAATATCGACTCTGGCCCGCTGCTAGCGGTGCAAGAGGCAGGAATTTTTGCGTTAAAAAATCATAATGCGTTAGTCACGCCGCTGCGTGAAATTTATCGTGAGCGACGCGAGCTGGCGTTAGCCGGACTACGTGATTTAGGAATTGAATACTTCAAACCGGAAGCCACTTTCTTTGTCTGGGCCAAAGTGCCCAAAGAGATGTCTTCGATGGCTTTCACTAAAGAATTGATTGCCGCCGAGGGGCTGGTAGTCACTCCCGGAATCGGTTTTGGTGAACACGGCGAGGGTTTTTTCCGTCTGTCGCTAACCGTTAGTAACGCCGCCATTAAAGAGGCCATCGAAAAACTTCGCCGTTATTTGGCCACGCTCTAAGCCGCGGTGAACTTAAGTGTAAATGGCCTTGCAACGAGTTAGACTAGCCATCTAATGCCGACTGCAGAAAAACTCGAGCCAGAATTTTTAGAACCCAAGCCTTATTTGACTAAGAAAGATGAAATTCTTCTCATCGCCTTCTTAGCTTGCGTTAATTTTACCCACATCATGGACTTTGTGATCATGATGCCGCTCGGCCCCCAGTTTTTTCGGGTCTTCCACATCAATACCCAACAGTTCTCGGTAATGGTTTCGAGCTACACTTTTGCCGCCGCGCTTTCTGGATTGATCAGTTCACTATTCATCGATCGTTTTGATCGCAAACGCGCCCTACTCTTCCTGTACGCCGGTTTTATCGTTGGCACTTTTCTTTGCGCCCTGGCGCCAACCTATCCGCTGTTGGTCGGAGCGCGCATCGTGGCCGGTGCCTTCGGCGGCGTAGCCGGGGGGCTGGTGATGGCTATCGTTGGCGACGCCATTCCATCGACTCGGCGAGGGAAAGCGATGGGCATCGTATTGGCGGCTTTTAGCGTTGCCTCGGTGATTGGCGTACCCGTCGGTTTGTATTTCGCCACCAAGTTTAGTTGGCACGCCCCCTTTTTGGGCTTGGCCGCAATGGGCGTATTGCTATTGCTGCTGGGAATGAGAATCATGCCGCCGCTGCGCCTGCATCTCACTAAAGAGCACCAACGCCCTGACCCCTGGATTCAAATCAAAGAAGTGGTTTCGGAGCCCAATCACATTAAGGCTTTTTGCCTTACCACCGCCATTATGCTCAGTGGCTTCTCCGTCATTCCGTTTTTGAGTGCCTACATGGTGGCCAACATTGGCCTGAGAGAGGATCAGCTGCCCTTGATTTACCTTTGCGGCGGCGGCGCCACTTTCTTCACCTCACAAATTATCGGGCGACTTGCCGATCGGTTTGGCAAGCATCGGGTTTTTTATTTGGTGGCGATGGCCTCGTTGGTTCCGATTTTACTCGTGACCAATCTAAAACCAGCTCCCCTCTGGCTGGCGCTCTCGTGCACGACGCTTTTCATGGTGCTGGTATCGGGCAGATTCGTTCCGGCGATGGCCCTTATCACCGGCTGCACAACGGCCGCTCACCGCGGTGGCTTCATGAGCGTGAACGCTTCGGTACAACAGGCGGCGGCGGGGGCCGCGGCCGCGTTAGCCGGTCTGTTTCTGGTGCAAAAAGATAACGGACCGATGCTCAATTTCGGGCTGGTGGGGCTCATCGCTTGTGGGTTCACCATCCTAAGCCTGTGGCTTGCGAATCGAATTGAATTAAAAACCTAAGTATAAAACCGGTTTTTGCATTGCAGCGGCAGCCCCTACGCTAGCAGCTCAACCAGACCTGGATTTTCAAGCGTAGTCGTGTCACCGGTTGCGGCCTTTCCGGCCGCCAGATCTTTCAGCAAGCGTCGCATGATCTTTCCGCTTCTAGTTTTTGGAAGCGTTTTTGTGAAAAAGATCTCTTCTGGTCGGGCTAGAGATCCAATTTCCGCAACCACATGCTTCTTTAAAATTTCTTTTAAAATCTTGAGATCGGTATTGGCTGCAGAGTCTTTGGGAGTGACATACGCAACAATGGCTTGCCCCTTAAGATCGTCGGGGCGTCCCACTACGGCTGCTTCGGCCACGGCCGGATGCGAAACCAGCGCACTTTCAATTTCCATAGTTCCGAGACGGTGACCCGATACGTTGATCACGTCGTCAATTCGACCCATGATCCAGAAGTAGCCGTTCTCGTCTTTTTGCGCACCGTCGCCGGTAAAATACATGCCGGGAAACTTGCTGAAGTACTGTTCCACAAAACGGTCGGGGTCGCCATGGATCGTACGCGCCATGCTTGGCCATGAGTGCTTTACCACCAGCAAGCCACCCTTATTGGGCCCCACCGGCCGGCCCAACTCATCAACGATCTCGGCCTGAATCCCAAAAAAGGGACGAGTCGCCGAACCAGGTTTACATACGGTCACGCCCGGTAGCGGGGCAATCATCATGGCGCCGGTTTCGGTTTGCCACCAGGTGTCGACGATAGGGCACCGCCCTTTACCAATTTTTTCAGAGTACCAAATCCAAGCTTCAGGATTTATCGGTTCGCCCACCGATCCTAAAAGACGCAGACTGATCATCGGATATTTGGCTGGCACTTCATCGCCCAAACGCATGAAAGCCCGAATGGCGGTGGGAGCGGTGTAGAGAATGCTCACCCTATGTTTTTCGATCAACTCCCAAAAACGACCGGCGTGAGGGTGCACCGGCGAGCCTTCATACATTACGGTGGTAACGCCACTGGCCAGAATGCCGTAGACGACATAACTATGCCCAGTTATCCAGCCCACGTCAGCGGTACACCAGTAGATGTCGTCTTTTTTAAGGTCGAGAATGGCGCTGGCGGTGGTCACCGCGCCAACCAAGTAGCCGCCCGAGGTGTGAACAATTCCTTTTGGTTTTCCCGTGGTGCCGCTCGTGTACAAAATAAACAACGGGTGTTCCGCATCAAACGGTTTGGCTTCGTGGGTGGGCGCTTGCCCCGCAACAAAATCGGTCCACCACTGAGCGCGCGGCATCAACTTGGCATTCGGCTCACGTTTCATCACCACGATCTTTTCGACCATCGGCAGATCGAGCGTTGCGTTGGCAACGATATCACCCAACGCAATTTTTTCGCCTTTGCGGTAACCCACGTCGGCCGTAAAAACGATTCGGCACCCGGCATCCACAATCCGGTCACGCAGAGCGTGGGCGCTGAAGCCACCGAACACAATACTGTGGGTCACGCCGATGCGGGCACAGGCCAGCATCGCCACCGCGGCCTGCGGAGTTTGTGGCATGTAGATCGCCGCCGTATCCCCGGCTTTAAGCCCCATCTGCTCCATGGCGTTAGCTAAGCGACAAGTCTCGGCGTAAACTTTTTGAAACGTCCAGGTTTCGCTGGAACCGTCTTCCCCTTCCCAGATAATGGCGGGTTTGTCGCGTAAGCTGGGCAGGTGGCGATCGAGGCAGTTGAAAGAGACGTTTAGTTTGCCGCCAACAAACCACTTTACCCAAGGGAACTTGCCGTCGAAGGGTTGTTTCCACGGGCTGTGCCAATGGAGCGAACGAGCGGCCCCTTCCCAAAAAGCGACCGGATCTTTTTGCGAGGCCTGCCACACCCGCTCGTAGTGTTGGGAGTCTCCCCAATTAGCCTGTTTTTGAAACTCGGGCGCCGGCCTGAAAGTGCGCGTCTCTTTTAGGCTGCTTTCCATTTTCTACACTCCACGCGATCGGTTGAAAGGCTACGGCGATGGGCATATCATTCTCCTTAGCCGTCAAAAAGCATTCAAATTTTAATTCAAAACAACGCCAGAACACTCTATGAGCCAAGACCATAAGTCCAAGCTGACACCGACTGCCCCGTCTGCTCCTCCCGCCCTGGTGCGGGTGCTGGTCGTAGACGACGAAAAGGACAACCTTGACGCGCTGAACCGGCTGCTTCGTCTACACTTCAATGTGACCACGACCACGTCGCCCCTCGAAGCGATGAAGCTGTTAACCAAAGAAAAATTTGAAGTCCTGGTCTCTGACCAACGGATGCCCGAGATGACCGGCGTTGAACTACTTGAAAAGGCAAAGTTGATTTGTCCCGAGACGATGCGCATTTTGCTCACCGGTTACACCGACATTGATTCGGTAATCGGCGCCATAAACCGCGGCAACATCTACCGCTACGTTGCCAAACCCTGGGACCCGGAAGATCTCAAACTTACGCTTCGCCAGGCGAGTGACGCCTTTCGCATGCGGCGTGAACTCACCGAAAAAAACGAGCAGCTCAAACGCAACCTCGTGGCGCTCGAGTCGGTGGATCGCGCCAAGGCCCGTTTTTTTTCACTGATCAGTCACGAATTGAAAACACCTTTGACCGTGCTCAACAGTTTTATCGGGCTGCTTGATCTCAGCCGTAGCGAACTCAAACCCGACATGGTCAAGGCGGTAGAAAAGTTAAACCAAGCCTCGTCGCGTTTTTCAGAGGTGATTCACGAAGTGCTAAGCTTTGTAAAACTGGAGGCCGAGCCGCAGTGGGATCTATCCCCGGTGGCCCTGCTCGAAGAGGTCCTTCACGCAAAGAGCGAAATAAAGACCGACACCGAAAAACGAAAAATCACTTTCAGCGTTAAACCCGTGGCCCACCCGCAAATTCTTTCGGCGAAAGAGCCGTTGCGCGACGCCTTGAGGCGACTCTTTGCAGACGCCATTGCAAAAGCGCCCGACGGTTCGGAAGTCAAAATCACCATTACCGCCAATGGAAATGGTTGCGTGGTGATTGAACGTTCGGGGCCCGCGATTGAAGCGGGCGCTTTTGAGCCCCTTGAAGTCAGCGGCAATCTCTTTCACCACCACAAAGACTTAGGCCTCAACCTGGCGATGGCTCGCCTGATCTTAGAGCGCCTTTCGGCCACCACCACTATTTCCAACATTAATGCCGCCACCCTAAAAATTAACTTTCCACTCGCTTAGCCGCCAAGCAAGGGTTTGAATCCTCGTTGCCTACTGGCTTGCTTTCAAAACCGCGTTCGCCAGCTGTTGGAGAGAAAAGTGGTCGCGTACCCGAGCCTTTGCGTTTTGGCCCATCGCCTTTAGATCCCAGGTTCCATCGCGCAGCTGGGCGATATGGCGGGCGGCCCCATCGGTGTCACCCACGGCAAAAACAAAACCAGTTTCACCCGGAGTCACTAAGTCACCAGCTACGCCGCAGTCTTCAGAGACCACCGCCGGAACCCCGGCGCAGAACGCTTCATTTACTACCAGTCCCCAGGTTTCAAACTCTGAGGGCACGCACAGCACATCGGCCGCACAATAAAATTCGCGGGTCTCGCCCTGGTTCTTAAAACCCACCAAATGAAAATTTGGCGTGCCTTCGGCCAGGGAATTCATAAAACCTTGCTGCGGCCCGTTTCCCACCACGATGGTGTGGTATTTGGGATCGTTGACCTTTTTATGAACGTGAAAAATATCTTTCGGTCGTTTGCGTTCGAAAAGACGGCCGACGAACAGAGTGACAAAATCTTTTTCGCCGATTCCTAACGATTTTCTGATTCGCTGACGAGCGCTAAGCGCGGCTGACGGCTCGAGCAGAAAAAAGTCGTTATTCACCGCGTACTTTCCTGAAACTAAGACCGCTTCCGAAATCCCTAATCGGCGGTAATAGGCGTGATTGCGGCTACCGATGGTTACAATCTTCGTCAACCCGGCAAGAAAATGGCGTCTAAGCGGACGGCTTACGATCGTACGCAGAGTAGTAAAGTCTTCTTGGAAGGTTTCGCCCAAAAAAACCACGGCAATCCCCATTTTGCGGGCGTAGAACCAGAGCACCCAATTTTCTGCCAGGTAATAGCCAAATAGTAGAATGGCTCGCGGCTTTTCGTCGGTCAGCAGCTTTCTAAGGTAACGCAATTTAGCGGGCAGCGGTTTTCCAGAGAGGGGCAAGGTTTCGTTGGGAAACCCTTCGGTTAGCGGCATCTCCCAGGTCTGAGTGGGGATGGCGCCGCGCTCTTTGAACCACCACTTGTCGCCGTCAAAGCCGGTCCCAAAAAAGAGAACCCGCGCCGTAGGGTCTTGATCACAAATTTTTCGAAATAGTGGCGAACGGTATTGAATGGGATGAGTGTCAAAGATGAGAAACGGCCGGGAGCCCATATCGAGTTAGTTTATCATGTGGTTCGCTAGACAAAGGCGTCAACTGTAGCTACCTTGCACAAGTGGGCTCATTAGGACCAATTCAAGCAGGCAACGTCGTTCTCATCTTGTTGGGAATTCTTTTGGTCATTTCCGGGCCATTGATCATTTACCGCACGGTAACCGGGGTAAAATCACGAAGAAAAGTAGACCCTAAGGCAGACGTACAGTGGTTCAGCAACGGCTTGAACCTGGTGATTGCCGTTCTTTTTTTCCTGGCCGGTATTCTCTTCGTAGTGAATAACCTCAAGGGCAACCCGCTCACTTAATTTTTTAGCCGCTTTTACCGCTTAAATCTCAAAACGGATGCCAAACCTAAACTCCTCGTGCGCGAGGTTGAGTGAATTGCCGCCACGCATCGGCACCGACTTTACGTACTCTACGGTGATAAAAAAATCGTTGATGCCAATTTTGGAGTCGAGATGGCGCACCGAATAGGTGTCGATGGCGCCCAGCGAAATGGCCAACCCTGCGCCGTAATCCCAATGCCACACGTTCTCAATCTGACCACCTGAGCTTCGTTGCGCAAAAATCACTGAGCCGCCGGCTTTGACGTAGGGCACCAACCACTGGCGGTTGAGGTAATCGAAGCGGTAAGAAAAAAAGAGCCCCACGGGAAACAGGTGAAGCTCCCGTTTTGGCGAGGCGGTGAGGTCAGCCACCTGAGAATAGCCGAAAGTCGTGCCGATTGCCGGCTTGCCCCACAGGTCGGCAAACGGCAGCCACTCCACCTCAAGATTCAAGGCGTAACCGGTTTTTTCAAAACGCTCGCCCGGGTCCCACTCAAAGCCCTTTAAAAGCAACGGGGAGTAGATGAAATTTAATCCGGTGGTGAGCGGGGAAATCGGACGCACTCTGGCGGTTACCGAAGTAGAATAATCCGCGCCAAGGCCAGGGCAATTAAAGATCAATTGGGCACAAAGTGCGTAGAGCGCTTTTAACCGAAGACTCGACAAAAAAACCTCCGAGGTGGTACAAACTGGCCTGTTTCGTGTACCAAATCAAGCGGGTTCGGTCTAATTCCGAGGGCTTTCTATGCCGGTGTGGCTAAGTTTATTTTTGGCAGTGGTTGCGGTGGGCGGTTTCTTCGCTACGGCTATAGTGCTGGTGGTTTTAGCATTCGAAGGCAAGAAGGCCGGCGCCAAGCCCAGCCTTCATGTTTGCCCAGGCGACAAACCCGGATCGCTCACGTTGTGGTCTTCGTGGCGGCCGAGCGTTTTCAACGTCCAGGTTTACCGCATCCGAATGTCTTTTTTGGCCCCTGACTACCAGGTAAAAGAGGGCACTTACTGCTACACCTTTGACCCGTTAGCCAAAAACCCTTTTGCGTTAACTATCGAGCTGCCGGCCATTTTAAAGGAGCTGATTGAAGTTGGCGCCCGCGCCAAAGGCGCCATGATCACCATCGACATGCGAACCGTCGAAGAGATCACCATTCAAAAAGAGCTGACCTTACGTTCCCTTCGCAAAATTTATCACGGCAAGGGGAAACCGCCCCCGGCTTCGCTCGTTAAATTGCCCTCCGCGGCTCCAGACCCGGCTCCGGTAATGACTTTGGATTACGAAGAGCTGGTAGTTCGCCGTAAAAAAATTCGTGATTTAGAAGCCGCCGCCAAGGCCAAAGCCGCCAAGGCGCCGCCGAAGCCAGCGGCCGTTGCGGCGCCAATTCCTGAGGTGGCCGGATGATGGGTAATGATAGCGAAAAAAAGGGAGAAACCTTTATCGCCACCGACGCAAAGCCGGGAACGCCGGCAAATCCTGGCGAGGCGCACAACGTAGATTTTTCGGCGCTCTGTTTGTCCTTAGCCACCGGCGCCATGATTCAAATTGGTGCCACGCCGGATCCGGCCAGTAACAAGATTGAAAAAAACCTTAATCTCGCCAAACAGAACATTCAGATTCTTGAGCTGCTTCAGGTCAAGACCAAAGGCAATTGCACCCCCGAAGAAGATCATCTGCTTACCGCGCTGCTCACCGAAGTGCGCCTGCGTTTCGTTGAAGCCACCAAGTCCTAAAACTTGTAACCAATCTGCAGCAGGCCCAAAGGAATTAGGCCGTTCCAGTCTAGAATGAATTGACTGAAGACGTGATTCACCACGTATTGCCCACCGGCGGTGACGCCAACGCTCAAACGATCACCCAGCAGCAGAAAACGCCAGCCAGCCGACAGGTGCACGGAAGGGGAAATTTTACTGAACTCATTCAACGAAACACTACCTTGAAAGAAAAAAAGCCCGGCGCCAAGTTGAACGTACGGCCCTTGCAGCAACTCTTCGAGGTAATAACTGGCCGTGAGGTGGTAGGCAAAACCGCGAATTTGCCCCGGCCCAAAATTCAGCGCGGTGTAAGAGGGTTGAAAGCCCACCATGAAAGAGTTTGAGACTCCCTGTTCGACGTGGAGAAATGGCGATAAATACTGCATGCCAACCGAAACCACCCGTTGGTCAAAGGGATTGGGAAGGTTGGTGGAGAGCGTGCGCTTAGCAAACTCAGCGGTACGTTGATAGGTCTTTCCGCCCGGTTTCCAAACCTTTAATTTAGCGCCCGCCCGCAATTTAACGTTGCGGCTGATGATATGAACCAAAAAATCTTCATCCAAAATATCGAGCACCTGACCGCACGCCAGGATCTCACGCAAGTTAATCTCTCGCCCCTTATGATCAAGCCGGCGAAAGCAGATGCGATCGTTTACCAACCACTCTTTTTTTGGATCTTTGGAAATACTGTAAATATTGTCGGGAAGGGCACTTAAAATCGTAACTTCACCGGCGCGCACAGAGACGCCATGCATCATTGCAAATAGCCACAAGGTTAAAGTAAGCACCTTCACCTTGTCTTCATCGGTATTTTAGAGGCGAAGCCGGAGGGACGGTGCGTTAACTACAGCCCCAGTATTTGCCGCGCTTCGCTTGCCGAGGCCACTTCGCGGCCCAGCTCTTTGGCTAAACGCACCACGCGAGCGACCAGCTCGGCATTGCTCTTGGCCGGCTGCCCTTTGAGGTAGTTGGTATTGTCTTCGAGCCCGACGCGCACGTGACCGCCCATGGCGATAGCGTGGGCCGCAAGGGGCAGTTGATAACGCCCCACTCCGGCCACGCCCCAGAACGAATGGGGGGGAAGGTGCTCGACCAAATAAACTAGAGAAGACACTTCGCCAGAAAGCGCACCGGGCACGCCGAGCACGAACTGACAATGAAACGGCGCCGCAACCACGCCCTCTTTAATGAGCTTACGCAAATTATCTAGGTGGCCGGCGTCGTAGATTTCGAACTCGGGCAATACCTTGTATTTTTTAAATGCCTCACCGAGCGATCTCATTTCGGCAAAGGTGTTCACAAAAATGTCTTCACCAAAATTCATCGTGCCGATATTAAAAGATGCCATCTCGGGCTGGAGCGACATCGGGGCGATCCTCCGCTCCATTTTTTCGCCCACGGCGCCGCCGGTAGAAAACTGCAGCACCACTTTTTGATTGCAAGCTTTGCGAATCGCGTCGACCGAACGTTTGAAGTGCGCCAACTCCTGGCTAGGCTGCCCTTGGTCATCGCGCACATGTAGATGAATGATGCTGGCCCCGGCCTCGACGCACTCTTTGGACGCTAAGGCCTGCTCTTCGGCGGTGACCGGCAAAACCGGATGTTTCTTTTTATCAAGCTCGGCGCCGGTGATAGCCGCCGTAATAATTAACTTTTCCATTTTAAGATTTTTAGCAGCCGGGCTCTTCAGTGTCGAGCGGGGTGGCCACGGTGGTCATCGGCGTCACCGGATGCTTTAGCTGCTGTTTAAACTCGCGTAGCAGCTTCAAGTGCCGTTGCAAAATTGAAGTCATGCGGTTCGCCGAACTCTCTTCCTTCTTCAAAAAAGAGAGGGCGTTGCCCACGGCTTCAATCGTAGATAGGCACTCTTTACGGGGCTGGCGGCGCGCTTCAGAATAGGCCGACGCCACTTTGGGCTGGAGTATCAACCGGTTCATGCGATTCAACCAGGGGTTACGCCACCACAAGGTTTTAGACTGGCGCCAGTTGCCATCGATAAAGATTAAGCCCTTTAGCCGGCCAATGTCCTTGGGGTCGCCGCCGCGTGAAACCAAAACACTGCCTTCGACCTTGAGCTTCTCGGTATCTTTTTTAGTTCCGAGGTAAAGCACGGCCCACTCGCTAGGATTCACTTCGCGTTCTAAAAGCTTCGACAGCGAAGGCCAGGATAGCCCAACAACGTGCAGCGAGTCTTTCCAGGCCAACGAGGCCAGGCGCGCGGTGCTTTCTGGATTTCGGGCTTCGCTAGGGTGCTGAAGAATCACTATCTCTACGGCACTCTTGTGAGCCTGAATGTCGGGGCAAAAACAGACGCCTTCGGGCTTAAAACAGACGTTACAACGGGGTAATTCGGAGGGCGGCGGCCAAACAAAACTGGGCCGGCGACGACCCCGCGGGGCCTTTACGCGGCTCGGCTTCGTACCTTTAAGATGCGGCTTCGGGGCATCTTTAACGTTTTCTGACTTGCTTCCTATTTCCATTTCGGTAAAACCCAACGGCCTTAATTAAAAACTCAGTTAAAAAAAGGGAAGCCGGTACTTAGCATTGACCTTTGGGGTTTTCAATTAACAATCAATAAAGTACGGTAATCCTTAATTTTTTTAAAATGACTATCAATCCGAAAATTCGAAACATTGCCATTATCGCCCACGTGGATCACGGGAAAACCACCCTCGTCGACGGTCTTTTGTGGCAAAGCGGGCTCTTCCGCGACAACCAACACATTGCCGAACGGGCGATGGACAACATCGATATTGAACGCGAACGCGGTATTACCCTGGTCGCTAAGAATGCGTCTTTTGTCTATAAAGACACGCGCATCAACATTGTGGACACCCCTGGCCATGCCGACTTCGGTGGAGAGGTTGAGCGGGGACTGTCGATGGTCGACGGTGCCTTACTTTTGGTCGATGCGGCCGAAGGGCCACTTCCCCAGACCCGATTTGTGTTGCGCCACGCTTTAGAGCGTAACGTTAAAATTATCGTGGTGATCAACAAGATCGACCGACCCGATGCGCGCATCGCCGAAGTGCTCGAAGAGATTTACCAGCTGTTTTTCGATCTCGAAGCGGCCGACCACCACATCGATTTTAAGATCATGTACACCAATGCCCGTAAGCGCATAGCGGTAAATGACATTGAAAAGGCCAGCGAAGGAAAAGATTTGGTGCCGTTGTTTGACGCCATTATTGAGCACTTGCCCGGTCCAACTACTTACGACAACGGTTTGCAGCTTTTGATCTCAAACATGGGTTACAGCGACTATTTGGGCCGCTTAGCCATCGGCCGTATTTACGGCGGATCGATCCAGGTTGGCGACAAAGTGACGCTGTCGCAAGCCGGCGGCATGAGCAAAGAGACTAAAATCACGGCGCTGTTTGGCTACCGCGGTTTGGCGACCGCCCCGATTGAAAAGGCGGAAGCCGGCGACATTTGTATTGTGGCGGGAATTGAAGAGCTGAAAATTGGTGACACCGTCTGTTCGGTGCTCGACCCCAAGCCTTTACCCCGTATCGTCATTGAAGAGCCCACTATTTCTATCGAGATGCTCGTGAATAACGGGCCGTTCTCAGGGAAAGATGGCGACCGCTTAACCTCACGAGTGATCTGGGATCGCGTTTTACGCGAACTGCGGACCAACGTTTCTCTCCAAGCCGAAAAAAGTACGACCTCGGCCGACACCATCGTTCTAAGGGGCCGTGGCGAGTTACAATTCGCCGTACTGGCCGAACAGATGCGCCGCGAAGGTTACGAATTTTTGTTAGGTCGCCCCAAAGTGATCACGCGAAAAGTGGAAGGCCAGCTTCAAGAACCTCAAGACCATGTCATCATGGACATTCCTGAAAGCTGCATTGGTCCGATCACCGAGCGCATGGGCACGCGCAAGGGTGAGATGACCAATTTAGAAAAGCGTGGCAGCGACCGAGTTCGTCTTGAGTTTGATATCCCTTCGCGTGGCTTGATTGGCTACCGGTCGGAGTTCATGAACGTCACTCGCGGGCTTGGTCTGATGAGCTCTTACCTAAAAGGCTACATTCCGTGGAAGGGACACGTAATGGATCGCAATAACGGAGCCATCGTTTGCGATCGTAAGGGCGAAACAACTGGTTACGCCCTGTTTAATCTCGAGCCGCGCGGAAAAATGTTCGTGCCTGAAGGTACCGAAGTTTACGAAGGCATGGTGTGCGGCGAGCACAACAAGGCCAACGACATCAACGTCGATCCTACCCGCGGTAAGAAGTTAACCAACATTCGCGCCGCCGGTTCCGACGAAAACATTATTCTGACGCCGGTACCCCCGATGACCATCGAGTGGGCCGTGGCGTGGCTGGCCGATGACGAAGTGCTTGAGGTCACCCCTCATTTCTTGCGTTTACGCAAGCGCATCCTCGACAGCGGCAAGCGATCGATTATTCGAAAGCCCAAAGAAGAAAAAGGCGAATTGGCCGGCGGTTAAGCCGCGGCCCATTTTTCGTAACTACCTTTATCCTGCACTCTCGGTGTCTAGTGTGGTGGCCGCACCATCCACTGTCGCCGAGCCGCAAGCTCCCCAAGTTACGGTGAACGATCCGCCGGTCCAACTAAAGGCCGTGGTGCCCGAAATCGGGAAACGGCAGGCCGCCGTAAAAGTGACCGCGGTGAGTGTTTTCGTAATTTTTCGGCTGGCGCGGTTGTGCATCACGTACATCGTTCCGTCCATCACCCGGTCCAGACCAGCATTGGTCACGGTAATGCCATCGGCGTCAGTATAGAGAGTGTGCCACATTGTGTACTTGCCGCCGGCAGTGAGGCCGCGCCGGTGAATGCCGTTGATGGTGAGCTTCTTGCCGGTCGTCAATTTTTTGACGGTAGCGCCGCCCGAACGGGTGGTGCCTTCAAAGTCTTTTAAGTCGTCGGCCCCAATCGTCTGTCCGCCAACCGTTCCGGCCCCCGTGTAGATCAATAGCTTTCGGCCGGAAGCCCCGCGTTGCAAATAGTGGTTGTCGAGAGTTCGGGTGATACTTGGCGTGTTGGTATCGGCCGCGCCCACCGCTTCAAAACCGCAGGCCGTAACATTGGCAAAAGTTAGAATCGCTTTGCCAAAGGTACGAATTCCG
Organism: Pseudomonadota bacterium; assembly: GCA_043718025.1. GTDB lineage: Bacteria > Bdellovibrionota > FAC87 > UBA2466 > UBA2466 > JBGSST01. Next base: position 62,788 of record JAYSWN010000001.1, on the reverse strand, counting down.
TTTGCCGGGCCACGGGTACAATACCCCTCAGTGGGGCTTGAAAAATTGCGCTCTAAAACCCCCGACACACAACTGCCGAAGGCGATGGTGCTGCAGCTCGCCCGGGGTAAAGCCTCTAAGGCTTCATCCATCTCTTCAAGTAGCCTTCCCGCCCCGGTTGCGCCGGAGCCTGCCATATCGCCTACCTCGGTCACGCTGGTGGCCAGGTCCGTATTAGAAGTGTCATCCGCTTCAGAGGTGGTGGTCTTGCTGCAGGCCACGAGCAGAAGAAGAGTGAACAGGGCAATTAGGGCGATGACTGAGCTTTTCATTAACAATCCTTTTTTTGGGGGAGGGGGCAGTTTATTGAAAGTGAAGCGAACATTGTAACCTGAAGAAACGGCGATCCGGTTAACGCCACGCATCTCTAAACTCAGCAAAGTTAGGCCATTGAGCGGGTGTTTCTTGCTTCGCCCCTCCGACAATTTTATACTGGGTATCGTTGATCGACGCAGTAACTCACCCCTCCTCCTAACGAAAGAGTGGCAGCCAATGGCTACGCAAGGCAAAAACCTGAAGCACATGGTAGGGCAACTTTTTCTCGTGGGCTTTGACGGCTATTCGGTTCCTGACGAATTTAAAAAGCTAATTCAAGAGCACCACTTGGGCGGAACGATCTATTTCAAGCGCAACGTCGAAAGCCCCGCGCAGATGGCCGAACTTTCGAACGAGATTCAGTTTGGTTGCCGCGGTAAAGACACGCCGGGGCTGTTTATTTCGATTGATCACGAAGGCGGCGTGGTGACTCGGGTGGACAAGCCCTTCACCAAATTTCCGAGCAACGATTTTTTGGGCGACATGGCCTCGCCGAAAGTGGGCTTTGCCTTTGGCGCCATCCTCGGCAAAGAACTTAAGGCGGTGGGGATCAACGTTAACTTCGCGCCGGTAGTGGATGTAAATTCGAACCCAAAATCACCCATCATCAATACCCGGGCCTTTTCTTCCGACCCCGAAATTTGCGCCCGACTTGGCTCGGCGGTGAGCCGCGGCATTCAAAAATCGGGAGTGATCTCGGTGGTCAAACACTTTCCTGGACACGGCGACACCGCCGAAGACTCCCATTTGTCGCTACCCAAGGTGACCAAATCGCTCGATGAACTTGAGGGGCTTGAATTTATTCCCTTTCGTCGTGCCATCCGTAGTCGCGTGGAGGGCATCATGACCGCCCACATTATCAATCCCACGTTAGATTCCGCCTACCCGGCCACGATGTCGTATAAAACTCTGACAGAAATTTTGCGCGCGAAGCTGCGCTTTTCACGCCTCATTTTCAGCGACGACATGGAAATGAAAGCCATCGCCGATAACTATGGCTCCGACGAAGCCGCCATTCTTTCGGTAGTTGCCGGCTGCGACGTTTTAATTTATCGCGGCGACATGGACATTCATCTGCACGCGATGGAAGCCGTGATCAAAGCGGTAGAGTCTAAGCGCATTCCCCTAAAAACCATTGAAGACGCCTACAACCGCATTCAGAGCTCTAAAAAAGTTTATTGCGACGTTACCAAGCCGGTGGACGTAACCACCGTGGGCAAGAGCATCGGTCTGCCTGAACACCAAACGCTTGCCGACTGCATCAGCCGCAAAGAGATTCCCAAAAATCTCGCCGGCGGCGAAGACCTTACCTAATCGTTATTCTATTTTTACGGTGACCGTGGCGCTCATGCCTTCATCGGTAACCGTGGCCGCCGAAGTTTTCGCTTTCTTCAGGTAGATGGGCTTAAGCAGGATGTTATCGATGGCGCCCAAAATTTGTGTTTGGGTCGCCGCATTTAAATCTCCGGCCAGCGTGGTGGTGGGTACAAACAGCGAATTTGTCGACGTAATATCTATCGTCGCGGTCAACGTGCTGCCGGAAGTCTTGCCCGAGGTATAAGTTTTTTTGCCCGCGCTAATCGCCGCGGTTAGATCCACCGCCGCACTCAGATTGAGATCCATGGTAGCGCTGCCCCAGGTAATAGAGGGCCGGCTCGCCCCCGCTACACAAGCATCTGCCTTCAGCAGGTAAGTGCCCGCGATCTGTTTTGGACTGCCCGGACGAATGGGAACTAAAGCGGTGCCATTCACCCATTGGTAATCGGCATCGGCGCACGTTTCGGTCACCGTGTTTTTGATACAAACCAAAATATCGCCGGCCTGCACCACGGAAGAGCCAAAAAGTTTGCCGTACTTGTCGGCTTCGTCTTTTTCTCCCGCCGTGAGGCACGTAGCGTAGGCGGCCGTACTGCTCGGCGGGGTTGACGCAAAGGGGATGCGCACGCGGTAAACCCTAGCCGGATTCTCGGCGGTAAACTCAATCTCGAGCGCCTGCATGGTCACTGACAAAATATTGTAGGGGCCAGTGCCATCTTGAAGGTTGTCGTCGGAAGAGGCGATGGTGGGCGAGGTTTTTAAATTAAACGGCGCGTTCTTAAAAATATTAGCAAAGCCAACCTCGGTACCGCCCCCCAGTGAACGCGCCGGAGCGCCCCCCGAAGTTTTGCTGATGCTAATTTGGCTAAAGACGCCAGAAATTTTGGTGGGGGTGTAGCAAAGCCCGCTCACCGCAGGGCCTACCGGGCTAACGCTACAGGCTGCACCGGCCCGCGCCACCGGCGCTCGGCCCAGGGTTGAGCTTAAAAAGACCAGGTTGGCGCTGCCACTCGTGCTACCGCTATTCTGACCACAGCCCCAAAGTAGTAAAAGGCCCAATGCAACCGCCAGCAATCGTTTCATGCGACTCCCCCCAGAGTGAATAGGGGCTCATTCTATTACGATTAGCAGACGGTGAATAGCTCAGGCTGTTCGAGTGAGTTTTCGATCTTCGCGCACACGTACTGAAAGTGAGTAGGATCGTTTTTAAGGTCCATCTGATCGGCTTCGATGGTGAGCACCTTGCCGAGGCGGTAGCCATCAATCCATTCGTCGTAGCATACGTTTAAATGCTCCAGATACGCCGTGGGAATGTCGGTTTCGTAATCGCGACCGCGCTCACGAATGCGTTCTTTAAGCATCGGTATAGAGCGCTTCACGTACACCACCAGATCGGGTGGCATCAAAAACTGCGCCATCGTTTGATAAAGCTCAAAATAATTGTCGTAGTCGCGCTTCTCCATCTTACCGGCCTCAAATAACGCACGGGCAAAAATGTGGGCATCTTCGTAAATCGATCGGTCTTGAATGGCCGAGCGGCCTTGGGTCAAAATGGCCTGGTGCGCCTGAAACCTTTTTGAGAGAAAAAAAACTTGAAGCGGAAGTGACCAACGCTTCATGTCGTTATAGAAATCGGCCAAATAAGGATTCTCGGTAACCACTTCAAAATGAGGTTCCCAGCTATAATGCTGCGACAGCAAATTGGTAAGCGTAGTTTTGCCCGAGCCGATATTACCTGCGACCGCAATGAATCTTTTTGGAAACGTCATAAGTTGTTTTTGCGACGATAGTTATTTTTTTGTTAGGTGATACCTTGAGAGGTACTTCTAAATTCGCTTGCCCGTCAAGGAACTAGCCGGTACCACGTTTACTTTCGAGGCACCCATGTCATTGCACACTGAAATTATTACCGTCCCCGGATACGAAAAAGTGGTTTACGCCGAAGAACCCAAGAGTGGAATGAAAAGCATCATCGCAATTCACAACACCAGCTTGGGCCCGGCGTGCGGTGGAATTCGCATGCTGCCCTACGCCAAAAGGGAAGAGGCTCTGGAAGACGTTCTCCGCCTTTCTAAAGGCATGTCGTATAAGTCGGCACTGGCCGGCATTGGGTTTGGAGGCGGCAAAAGCGTGCTCATCGGCGATCCGACAAAAAAAACCACCGAGCTTTTTACCGCGTTCGGGCAATTTGTAGATTCGTTTGGGGGCCACTATTTGGCCGCTAAGGACATGAACATTACTGGCCGCGATCTTTTCGACGTAAAGCGTGGCACGCGTTTCGTTTTAGGCATTGATGGCGCCCCGGGCAGCAGTGGTGACCCCTCTCCGATCACCGCCCGCGGGGTGTTCCGCGCCCTGGAGGCCACCATGGAAGAGCTATCGGGTGGCAAGAGCTTGAATGGCGCACGGGTGGCCTTGCAAGGCATTGGCCACGTAGGTTACGGCGTTGCCGAGTCCGTAGTGAAGGCCGGAGGTAAAATTTGGGTTTGTGACGTCAGCGGCGAAGCACTTGACCGGGCCAAAATAGAGTTGGGCGCGGAAGTGGTGGGCCTCGAAGAGATTTATGATGTGGACTGCGATATTTTTTCGCCCTCGGCGCGCGGGGCGATTTTAAACCACCTCAACATCCCCCGTTTGCGCTGCAAAGCGGTAGTGGGCTGCGCCAACAACCAGTTGGCGACCCTCGAAGACGGCCACAAACTGGCCCAACTGGGCATTCTCTACGCTCCTGACTACGCGGTAAATTCCGGCGGGATCATCAATATTTTTATTGAATACGAAGGCTACAACCAAGAAAAAGCCCTGAAAAAAGCCGATGCGATCTACGATACGGTTAAGGAGATCTACCGGCGCTCGAAAGCAGAAAAGCTGCCTCCATTCTTAGTGGCAGACAGGCTCGCCGAAGAACGAATTTATGGCGATGCGGTCAAAAACTCTTAAGTCCAAAAAAAGCCCACGGGTATCTATAAAACCAACGCCCCGTTTGCAGGAACGGTCCGAACTTGGCCACCCACTTGGGCTGCATCGCGTCATCGACGAAAAACCTCGCCTTCCCCAAGCCGCAGAGCGTTTAGACAACTCACTACCGATTTATTCAAATGAAATTTTAATTGAGGTCGAACGCCTTAATATTGACGCCGCCAGTTTCGTACAGATGGAGAGAGAGACGCGCGGCAGCGTGGCCGACATCGCTTTGACCGTAATGGCCAATTGCCAAAAGCAGGGTAAACAACATAACCGCGTCACCGGTTCAGGCGGCATGCTGCTCGGTAAAATTAAGCAGATTGGCTCGCATTACCGCGGTCCGGTAAAAGCGAAAGTGGGCGATACCATCGTCACCTTGGTTTCGCTAACGCTTACCCCGCTCAACCTTGAGCGCGTAGAAACCGTAGACACCAAAACGCATCAACTGCTGGTAAACGGGTACGCCATTTTGTTTGAAAGCGGAATTGCCGACAAAATTCCACTCGATCTCCCCGAGCGGGCCGCACTAAGCTTGTTCGATGTGGCCGGAGCACCGGCGTTAGTGGCCGCGCATTGTAAACCAGGAAAAAAAGTGGTCGTCATCGGGGCCGGCGGTAAAGCGGGAATTCTCAGCTGTTTCGCGGCGCGCCAAAAAATAGGTAAGTCTGGCAAGATCATTGGCATCGAACCTTTTGCGCCGGCTGCCGCCGAACTTCGGGCGCTGGGAATCTGCGACGAAGTTTTAGAAATTGACGCCACCGATTCCATTGCGGTGGCGTCTAGTGTCGGCAAGCTTACCCGTGATAAAATGGGAGACGTTGTAGTGAACGTGGCGTCGGTGCCCGACACGGAAATGAGTGCCGTGCTAAGCACCAACACCAAAGGCACCGCAATTTTTTTTGGAATGGCCACTTCATTTTCCAAGGTGGCGCTGGGAGCGGAAGGGGTCGCCAGCTCGGCTAGGTTTATCATTGGCAATGGCTACTACCCCGGCCACAGCGCTTACGCCTTAGCGCTTCTGAAAAAGTACCCGAAGCTGAAGGCTCTTTTTTTGAAACGTTACTCGTCTTAATCCGTAATACGGATTAGTTTTACCCCAAATAATGCCGAAGGTTGCCGCGCCACTTAGTGGCTCGCAATGACGATTCATGAAATCACCTCTATGCCGCATCTCAAGCGTTGGTGACTTAAGCAACTGGGCCCGCCAGTTCTTAAAAGGACTGCAGAGCGAAAGCCTGGCCGAAGTTTCATTTGAAGTCTCTACCCAAAAATTTTGCGACCTGAGTTCCTCGACAGTGGAAATTGTTTTTGTTGAAAATGCGCCGGATATGAAACGCGAGATCGGAAGAATTCGCGCCGCTCAACGTCCGGTTTTATTGGTTTGGTTTGGCAAAGCATTTACGAAAGAAGACCTGCACTTTGCCATGGAAAACCGCATCTACCTCACGCTCGAAAATCCACGACACGATGACAAAAAAATTGTGGAACCGCTAAAGAAAATGGCGCGGGCGGCCGAAACCATGCAACAGTCCACCCATTATTTGCAGGCCATAAAAACGCTTTCCATCGAAGGTGAAAACTACGGCGATGCCAAGCCGCTGTTCGAAGACATTAAAGAGAGTTCGGAGAAACTTGAACGGTGCGTCCAAATATCCAATGAGTTTCTGCGCGACAACCGTCCCAAAACCGGAAACGAAAATGATCGGGTCACTTTCAAACCCAGCAGCGAGCTGCGCGACGCGCTTTACACCATTCACGAGTTAGAGCGCACGGGCTCGTTGCAGATCAAGGGCAGTTTCGAAGATCAGACCGGCAAAGTTGAATTTTTGCACGGCCGTTTGGTTTCGGCGCTAACCGGCTCCGTGCGCGGACTCAAAGCGTTGTACCGCATGTTTTTATGGGATGATCCGCATTACTCGTTCGAACGCGTCGATGCCGCCTCAATGTGGCTCGAGGGGGATCTCAACGTAAATTTAAAACACCTTTCACGCGAGGGCGAAGATTTTAAAATTAGGTACAACCAAATTCGTAGAGAGATTCCCGCCAAGGAGATTCAAGTCGAGCTTGAGCCCAGCGCCTTGCATCCGCAGTTAGAATTAACCCGCGAAGAATTTCTCACCCTTAGCAGCGTGGTAGAGTTTGGCGACGTAGGAAAGGTCGTTGATTTTAATCCGCTTCCCGATGTCACCATTTATGAATCGATGATCGCCCTGCGAAAGGCTAAAGTCATTCGCGTCGTAACTGCGTAGATTCGGCAAATTCGCAAAGTTAGACTTTCTCCCCCTTCTTCATTAAACCAACGCTATGCGCAACCCCATCGCCCACGCCTTACTTCGCACCATGAAGCTCAAGGCCAAAGGGCTGGCTCCCGATGAGCTCGCCTATCGCGTACTGCCCAGTTTTCTGCTTGAGCTCATCACCAAGTACCTGCGGGTCACCTGCGTGGGGCTTGAAAAAATTCCCAAAAAAGGGCCGGTCATCGTAATCGCCAATCACAGCGGCTTTATGGGTTTTGATGCGCTGATGATCGTGCACCAGATTCACGGAAAATTGAAACGGCTGCCGCGGATCATCGCCCACAAGATGTGGTTTATTCGACCCGAAATTTCGGTTCCGGCCCGCAAAATGGGATTGGTGCCGGCAACGATGGACAATGGCTTCAAGATTTTAGAACGGGGCCAATGCCTTTTGCTATTTCCCGAAGGCGAAGAGGGCAATTTCAAACCCAGCTCGCAAGCCTATAAACTACGCCGTTTCCGACGCGGGTTCGTACGACTCGCGCTGCGCACTGGCGCTCCCATCATCCCTTCGTTCGTGATTGGCGCCGAAGAGAGCAACATCAACCTTTCGCAAATTCGCTGGGCCAAACATGTCATCGGAATTATCGTACCGGTGCCGCTCAACGTAATTCCACTTCCGGCACGTTGGCACATTGAGTTTTTAGATCCTATTTACCTGCCAAAAGATCCGGAGAAGGCAGAAGACATCGAGTACGTCACCAAGCTCAGCCGCGAAATCCGCCACCAACTGCAGAAGCAACTTCACCAGCACCTTAAAGAACGCAAAACCATCTTTCTTTGAAAACACCGAGTAACGTCCTCGTCTACTCCTGCAGCTCAACTGGTCAAGGAACTCCTACTTATGTGTGCCCGAACCCTTGGGAGAAGCGCTCGAGACTCCGCCTTCGGTCCTCGCTTTCAAGCCCGTGTTGTAGACGCACACTTCGTCCCGCCGGCCGAGGACGAGAAGGTCCGACTTTGGCGAGAACTTCACGAACTGGAATTCACCGTTGGGTGAGCCCGCGAAAGAAACCTTTTTTCCCGCTTCGAGGTCCCAAATCTGAACCTGATGGGGGGAGTACTCCGAGCCGACAGTTACCGCCGCGAAACGGGCATCCGGGGTCATGTCGTGCTTAAACGCAGACGCTTCTTTGTGCAGCGTCATGTTGGGAATCGTGATGGTTTTGAGCAGCGCCCCCGAGTCTCCGGAGTACTGAAGAAGATTATCCGGTCGCGGCACCAGGACGTTTCCGTTCGAGGCCGCGGACGGGACGAAGTCATGGGGTCTCTTTCCCAGATTGATCGTGGGGCCCGATTTACCGGAGGCGGGATCCCAGATCATCATCTGGTAGTAAGAATCGTCGGTGCTAAGACTTCCCGTCTTCGACGACGAGATGTCGGTACCCAGAAAAACCTTTCCGTCGGAAAGATACTTGATCCGATTCGCTACGATGGGGGCGTCAAACTTCGCGATCACCTTGCCGCTTTCCACTTCGACGGAACGGACTGCGCCTTTGCCGACAGCGTAGTGGTCTCCCACGACCATCGTCTTGCCATCGTCGCTGACCGTGGCGGATACGGGCCAGCCCGGGACTACCCCTTGCTTGAGCAGCTTACCCGTGACGTTGTCGTAAATCCGGTAATCGCTGTCGAGGTCCTCGCCTTGGTTCCGGCGGGACCAAGTGATGACGGCGAGGTACTTATCGTTATTGGAATCGCCGTGGGCGCTGGGCGTATCGGCCACTTGGAACGGCGTTTTCGTGTTTTGTTCGCCCCCCTTTTCTTCTCCGGTGACCGAATTGAGGGTGATGGCCTTGACGGGGTTCTTGCCGAATGCCTGCCACTCCATCGTACGAATCGTCAGCTCCTTGCCGTCGGCTGAGAACTCAGCAAGACTCGTTCCACCGCCCGGTCTGCACGGAGCGGGTGTGCACCGTCAGGTTAAATTGGACAACGAATGAGCGAGCGGCCTGGAATACGTCAGAATACGGCGTTGGGGTCGGCGGAAAACCAAAATCAGACCACGACAACCGAAATCAAAACCCCACTGCCCGCAATTCAAGCGCAAGATTGGGTGTAGCTTTTGCAAAATCCAACCTTATGGTTGCAAAAACGTGGAGTGCTACGCTTAAAGGGATCGACGGCGAGGTGGTGGGAATTGAGTCTTCTTGCCAACTGAACCTTCCTAAAATTCAAATAACTGGATTACCGAGCGAGGCAATTCGAGAAAGCCGCGAGCGCGTTCGGTCGTGTTTGGCGCAGTTTGGCTTTGATGTGCCATCAAAGCACATACTGATTCATCTGTGGCCGGCCAATTCAAAGAAATCGGGGAACCAATTCGACCTGGCCATCGCCATGGCGGTTTTGGGGGCCGAAGGGTTGGTCGACCTCGCTCAATTCGAAAAAACCGCATTTCTCGGCGAGATGACCATTGCCGGAGAGCTCTTGCCCGTCACCGGAGTGGTGGGGCTGCTGCAAGTGCTGGTGGCCTGTCCGCACATCGAGACCGTGGTGCTTCCCCTTAGCAACGCCTGGGAAGCGTCGCTACTGAACTCTCCCAAAACAAAAACCGCGCGGCACCTGGGCGAAGTGCTCGATTTCCTCAATGGAAAAACCCCTTTGGCGGCACCCATGGCCCTTTCGTCACTACCAGTTCAAGCGCCTAAGCTCATGGACCAGATTCGCGGCAACCCGCAGGGCAAACGCGCCATTGAAATTGCCCTCGCCGGTCGCCATCACCTGCTGTTGATTGGCGCACCCGGGGTGGGAAAAACCATGCTCGCGCGATCGGCGGTATCACTGCTGCCTCCGCTCAACTCAGAGGAGGTGCCAATTGTTCTAAAAAATTACTGCCTCTATCCTCACGAAAAACGGGGGCCAAGCGAGCGCCCGTTTCGGGCGCCTCACCATTCCATTTCTCCGCAAGGGCTTTTGGGCGGGGGAAAGGGCGATGTTCTACCCGGCGAAGTGACCCTCGCCCATTTAGGAGTTCTTTTTCTCGACGAATTTCCCGAGTTCCGGCGCGACAGTATCGAAGGCTTGCGGGAGCCCCTGCAAAACGGCCATATTCGAGTGCAGCGCATTGGTGCCGGAGCACCGCTTCCCGCCTTGTTTTCGCTTATCGTCGCGATGAATCCGTGCCCCTGCGGGTACGCACTTTCTAGCCAAAAGATGTGCCGCTGCTCGCGAGACGCCAAAAATAAGTACCAGCAACGAATCTCCGGTCCCATTCTCGAGCGGCTGGATCTCTACGTGACTTTACATTTTAATTTTAACGACGATGAGCCTGAATCACCGCGTTGGTGGCACGAAGCCATGCAAACTCGCATTGCCCAAACCATTGAAACACAACGGCAGCGTTACGGCGTCACCACAATACGAAACTCAAATGCCGATGTTCACCACTACGGCGAAGCTTTTACCCTAAACCCCAAGGCACAGAGCTGGTGGAAGCATCAGGCCGAGAACGAAGCCACTAACCACCGCATGCTCGACAAACTATTGAGAGTGGCGCGCACTATTGCGGATTTGGATGGCGCCGAAAGGATCGACACATGTCATCTGCAGGAGGCCTGGTTGTTCCGCTTGGCTCCCCCCGAAATCACTGGCTGGCGTTAGATCAAGCACTGGCCGGGTTATTTCAGACGAACTGCCTGCTTTGCGACGGTGAAGCGCTTGACGGGCGCTTTTGCCAAGACGGCCATCGACTACTCGGAGTGCCCGACACCACCTGCGGGTGGTGCGGAGAAATTTTAATTCAAAGTTCGCAACAATGTGGCCGCTGCCTCGGCGGCAGAAATTACCCGCTCTGTAGCCGCAGCCTATTCCGTTTGAACGAAGACGCCCGGGGGCTACTTCACCGCATAAAGTACGACTCTTATTCCGGCCTGCTCGACCTGCTGGTGCCGACGTTGCAAGCGTGGCAGCCGTGGGATGATCTAGAGGGCTTTGCGGTGGTGCCGGTACCGCTGCACTCGAGTCGCTTTTGGCGGCGCGGCTTCAACCTAAGTGAAAAAATAGCGGGCGTGCTGAGTGCGGCATGGGGTATTCCGATGTATTCAGGTTTAGTAAAACACAAAGAGAGCGCCAAACAATCGCAGCTTGGGCGAGAAGCGCGGCAAAAAAATTTGAAGCACAGCTTCTACTGGAATCCGGCGCCCTTTGAAAAAGTGATTTTGGTGGACGACGTTTTCACCACCGGCGCCACGTTCCTAGCCTGTGCCGAGGCTATGCCGAGCGGTAAAATAAAAGAGGTGCGGACGGCAACCGCCTTCCGCACCCCTTTACGAAACAATTTTTAAGCCGCTCAAGTTATTGTATCGGTCTTAAGGCTTCACAATAACGCGGTGCTTAGAAGTTTTTCAGTACGTATTCAACGGCCTTAAACGCATCCACTCGGCCACCGCCACATTGATTGTTGTAACCCTCTCCTACCGGTGTGGCCGACATCACTAACGCTTCCGTAGCCTGAGCCGGAGTGAGATCGGTTTTCGCCGTTACCATGAGGGCAACCACGCCCGCAACATTGGGCGTAGCCGATGAGGTTCCGCCGAAGCTCTTAGTGTAGCTCTTGCCGTCTTTTGATGTGCTGGGCACTTCGCTAGGTCCGCAGACTTCGGGTTTCACGAGTCCAGGCTTTTCGTCTTTAGTGTACGGAAAGTCTTTGAACTCTTCGATCGCCTGCCACGTAACCGGTCCAGTGCTTGAGTACGACCGAAGCACATCGTCTTGGTCAGTTGCGCCGATGGTGATCATCGACGTTCCTTTTCCTTTAACCGAATCTCCATGAAACCAGGCCGGAGGATTACTAGAAGGGGCGCCCATATTATTTGGAGCTTTTCCGGAACCAAGATTTCCCGCTGAATTCACGTGGATGATGCCGGCGGCTAATTCCACTTCACCAAGCTTACGCCATTTGGAGTAAGAAGGTTTCGACGGAGGCTTGGCACTCATCGACATACTGATTACCTGCGCGCCATTTTTGATGGCGTACTGGATTGCTTCCCAGGTATTGGTTTCGAAAGCCTTCGTGCCTGAATTGCAGCAGCTTTTCAAAATCATCAGCTTGGCTTTGGGCGCAACGCCCGTTTGCGTTCCCCCCGTGCCGGCGCCGCCAACGATGCCGGCGGTTTGAGAACCATGACCATTGCTGTCACTGAGATCGGCATTCTTATCTTCAAAGTTATAGCCGTGGATATCATCGACGTAGCCGTTACCGTCATCGTCGATGCCATTGGTAGCTTTATCTTTGCCGTTCTGATCTAACCCCGTCTCGCCAGGATTTTGCCAAATATTGGGCTTAAGGTCAGGGTGTTCAATCGCCGCGCCGCTATCGATCACGGCCACGGTTGTTTTTTGCCCTTTGTTGCCGGTTTCCCAAAGCGCGAGTGCGGCTGACTTCTCAACCCCCCAAGAGATTTCTGGTTCAGCGTCGGTCACACCGACCGCACGAGGGGAGAAAGAGGCGTTGGCATCGTCGAGCATTTCGCCGATCGCTAACGGTTCATCGAGAATAATGCTTTCTACGCCGCGGGCATTCATCGCCAAAAACTGGGATAGAACGTTTGCTTTTGCCTGAACGCGAACTGAGTGAGTGCCCCAAAGCACCGTAATCTCACTCACCCCTTTACCTTGGCGTGCCTTTAGAAAGTTACGCGTGGCCAGTGTTTCTTTAACCGTGAGCTTTTCCAGCTCGGCGGCCAGAAAGGCGCCCACCGGCTTACCCTTTGGCGCTCGGGCTACGATTGCGTCCAGGTCACGTTTGTCTTCGAAATGAATCACAGATTGAATCAGTTCGTTCGAAGACGAATTAGAGCCAAGTTTTTGCATTAAGCGCGGGTCCACGAAAACAGCTGAAAAAGCCTGCCAAGTGAACAGCAATAGCGCTACAGCGGTAAAAATAGATCGATTGTTCATGAATCCCCCTGCTACTTCGATTCTTACAAAATGGCGACGAACACAATGAAAGGTACGGGGGGTGTTAACGAACAGATAACAAAAATTAACTTGCAGTGCGGTGAACGCTCGGCAGCAATTTCAACTACTTATCCGTTCTGTCGACGTAAGACAGGGATTTATCTGGATCTTTCACTTGCGACGCGCGTTATTTTTTAAAGAATGAAAAAGGCCGGCGTTTTTGGCGCCGGCCTTTCGAAGATTATATTGTCACTGCGTTTTTCGCAGCGGCTTTTTTAAACTTACGCCGCGCGATCGTGAGCCTTGGCCGTAAGCGGAATCGTGGATTGGCTGTCGCCCTCATCCGACATCGGCGGAACTTGCTTTGCCCATTCGAACGGGTTGTTTACCAACGCGTGGTTAAGAACTTCGTGAACTTCGCGCGCCATCAAGAAGGTACATTTCTTCTTAAGACGTTTTGGAACTTCATCGAGGTCCTTATGATTTCGAAACGGAATGATTATGGTCTTCACGCCGTGCCTCAATGCCGCCAACGTCTTCTCTTTCAAGCCGCCGATGGGAAGCACATGCCCGCGTAAAGTCACTTCGCCGGTCATCGCCACATCTCTGCGAATCGGATTACCGGTAAGTAGAGAAACCATTGCCGTTACCAGCGTAATACCCGCCGAAGGACCATCTTTGGGCGTCGCCCCTTGAGGAACGTGAACGTGAATTTCGTATTTCGAAAAAACCTTTTCATCGATTCCGTAAGAGGCCGCCTTGCTGCGCACGTAACTTAGCGCCGCCGTGGCCGACTCTTTCATCACGTCGCCGAGAGAACCGGTGAGGGTTAAACCACCACCGTTTTTCTTCATCATCGTGACTTCGATGCTTAAGATTTCGCCGCCAAATTGGGTCCAGGCCAAACCGGTGGCCACGCCCACTTCGTCGTACTCGCGCTCTTCTTCCTTTAGCAATCGCGGCGGTCCCAAGTACTTTGGAATCGAAGCCTCTTTTACCACCACTTTTTCAAGCTTGGTTTCAGAGGTCGCTATCTTGCGGGCCACCTTGCGGTAAATCGCCGCAACATTGCGCTCGAGATTACGAAGACCGGCCTCTTGAGTGTACTGCGTAACGATCCGGGCAATGGCCTTGTCGCTGACGCTAACTTCGTCTGGTTTCAGCCCGTTTTCTTCGCGCTGTTTATCCATGATGAAGCGTTTGGCGATCTGAAGCTTTTCTTCCTGACTGTAGCCCGCGAGCTGGATCACTTCCATACGGTCGCGCAACGCTGAAGGCACGGTGTCCATCAAGTTGGCGGTCGCTACGAACATTACATTCGAGAGATCGTAAGGGAGATTCAGGTAATGATCGCGGAAGCTAAAGTTTTGCTCCGGATCTAAAACTTCGAGAAGAGCCGATGCCGGGTCACCGCGAAAATCCTGACCCAACTTATCGATCTCATCCAACATGAAGATGGGATTCGAAGTGCCCGCTTGTTTCAAACCCTGCACGATACGCCCGGGCATCGCGCCCACGTAGGTACGGCGGTGACCGCGAATGTCGGCCTCATCACGAATGCCGCCTAGGGAGATACGTACGAACTTACGTCCCATCGCTCGGGCAATCGATTTTCCAAGGCTCGTTTTACCGACGCCCGGGGGGCCAACGAAGCAAAGGATTGGACCCTTCATCTTCGACTTCAGTTTTCGAACCGCTAAGAATTCAAGGATACGTTCCTTGATCTTTTTGAGATCGAAATGATCTTCATCCAAAATTCTTTGCGCTTCTACCAAATCCAAATTGTCTTCGCTGGCTTTGCTCCATGGCACATCGACCAGCCAATCCAAGTAGGTGCGGACTATCGTCGCCTCGCTGGCATCTTGGTGCATGCGCTCTAGGCGACCCACCTGCTTAATGGCCTCTTCGTGCACTTCGGGAGGCATTTTGCAGGCTTCGATCTTACTGCGCAATTCATTGATCTCTTCCGACTTAGATTCGGTGTCACCAAGTTCGTTTTTAATGGCGCGAATCTGCTCGCGCAAAAAGTACTCGCGTTGACTCTTAGTCATCTCGTCGCGGGCTTGCGAGCGGATTCGGGCTTGCATGCCCAATATCTCTAACTCTTTCACCAAAATTTCGTTCACTTTTTTCAGACGATCGAAGGGGTCAAACTGTTCCAAAATACCTTGCGCGTCTTCCACCTTGAGGCCAAGGTTTGAAGCAATCAAATCGGCTAAGCGTCCCCCGTCGTTAATATCGTCGACTACCATGAGAATATCGGGCGACAGCATGCGGCCCATCGAAATAACTTTTTCAAGGTTCTCGCGAACGGTGCGCATCAACGCTTCAACTTCTACTTGCTCACGAAGTGCGGGTTTTTCTTTAATTTGTTTTACTTGAGCGATAAAGAAAGGTTTTTCCTGTTGGAAGTTGGTGATCGTTCCCTTCATCAAGCCTTGCACGAGAATTTTCACTCGGCCATCGGGCAGTTTTCTCATCCGCATAATCATCGAAATGGTTCCGATGGGGAAGATACTTTCTGCGCTCGGATTTTCGTCGGTTATCTCTTTTTGGGCGGCCAAAAAGATCAACCGATCTTTGGCTAGCGCCTCATTAACGGCCCGGATGGAGGGCTCTCTTCCAACGAAGAGGGGGATAATCATGTACGGGTAGACAACTACATCGCGGATGGGAAGAAGTGGTAACTCATCCGGAATGACTAACTCTTCGTTTTCTGAGAACTCGTTGCCCATTTTGGGACCCCCATTAAGGGTTAAGTGAAGTGACTCTCAATTGATTTATCGGAAACTGCGGAGAGGTTCTTTAGGATTGTATTTGGGCGGAGGCAGGTTGGGCGTTCGGTAGGTTTTTGCGGCAAAGTTTGGGGGGGAGGAGAACAAAAAGGAGGGATCGCAATCGCACTCCTCTTCGCCTCCTCCTCGGGATCTGGCGATTTTTAATTTCGGCTAGTGGATCGTCCGAGCTCAGGCCGCCGTGGCGGGAGGGCCAGACTGCATGGTGCGCTCAACCAGCTCTTCGGCCTCTTTGCAGCGAATGCACATGTCGGCCATCGGGCGGGCTTGGAGCCGTTTCATTTCAATGGGCTCTTCGCAGCCTTCGCAGACGCCAAACTCACCGCGCTGAATCTTGCTTAGCGCCTCTTCAATCTTTTTGAGCAGCAAGGTTTCGCGGTCGCGCAGACGAATGTTCATGCTCTGCGTTAAACCACTTGAGGCCAAATCAGCCTCGTCAGCAAGATCGTCGGTACTGAGCGCCAGCTCTTCCTTTCGAATGCGGGCCGGACCATTCAAAATTCGCGATTTTTCTTCGAGCAAACGGTCAGTGAAGAGGGTCAAGTCCTTCTTTTTCATGGGCAGTTCTCCAGGGGTGATATCGCTGTGTCTAAGGTTTACTTAGGATTCGGTTTTGTTTGGCGATGGTTGTCCCTGAGCGAGGGACATCAGTAGACTTCGAAGCATGCCGCAGAGCGGCTGAAGTCATTCAATTAATCTAAGCTAAATCTTAACAAAGACTCGGGAACGCAGCAATAGAAGGATTTGCAGTTAGAAATGGGGTGCCGTGCCCTCGTAAAACGCGAACCACGAGAATCAGTTTTGTTCGATGATGTTGCCACCAGCTTCTAACTGGTAAATTGGCATCTTTCGTCGGGCGATCCGAGTTGCATCGAAGACCACCGAACCCAGCGGTCCCTGAAAGTCTCGCACGGCACTCAACTTATTCACAATGTCGTTACGCCCCGAGCCCGATCCGCGAAGCGCGGAAACAATCATGGCCATCGCTTCGTACGCTTGCGTCGCTAATAAGTCAGGGGTGTTGCCAACGTTCTCCGTAAAAAACTTGATGAATTCGCGTTGCGAGACATTCTTGGTATTCATACTGAGGCTGCCGGGAAATAAGGCCCCTTCTACCGAACGGCCGCCGCGTCGATAGAGCTGGTCACTGTTCCACTCTGCGGTGCCAATTAGGGGCATGGAAAAGACATCTAAATAATTCAGGCTGGCGGCAATCGTGGCGGCCGCCTTGGGCCCATCGGGAATGAACAGAGCATCAAACGTAATGAGGGGAGGCAATTTAACCTTGGGCTCTTTTCCCGTTTTTGCTTTTTGTTCTTTAATGAACTCCTGCAGCTTTGCCCACTCTGCCCGACGAAGTCGCGGATTGGCCAGCCCGACCAGCTCACGAATCGTAGCTTGAAAGTCTTTTTCGTCAGCCGCGTAGTTACGGTAGCCCACCACTTTTCCGCCATTGGCTTCAACCAAGTCCCAAAACTGCGATGCCATGTCTTTTCCGTAGGGATTGTTCGGAGCCATGATCGCAAAACGTTTGTAACCTTTGGTCTGCACGCAATGCTGCACCAGATTTTCAAGCTGCACCTTAGGCGTCAGCGCGTTCTGAAAAAGATAGGGGCCTTTTTCAGAAATGCCCTCTTTTCCAGTGAGGGATAAATTCAAGACACCCAATTGCTGGGCCTTTTCGGCAACCGCCAGCGACTCTTTCCAACTCAGCGGACCCAAGATGGCGATCACCTTGTGTTCACGTACCAATTTTTCAACGGCCTGCTGAGCCGTAATGGGATTACCGCCTGAGTCTTCAACGAATACGCGAATGGACGAGCCGCCATCTCTTGCGAAAGTGCCCGACGCCAGCAAGATGCCGTCCAACGCACGCTTACCGTAAGCAGAAAATTTTCCCGACAACGGTAGCACTACGCCGATGTGGGTTTTTTCTGCCGCGCCGCCACCGCCGCTAAGCGACGGTGAAATCACTTCGTCGGGCGCGCTGGCCTTGGGAATGGAACCCGCCGGGGGAAGCGGTAGTTCACCCGGACCCGTGCCACGAAACTGCGTAAGGCGCGAAGCGATGCGCGATCGCACCTGCGGCTCAGTCACTTCATTCTGTAGCCCGTCCAGCTCTTGCTGGTCACCCATTTTTGCGATTTCAAGTTCAGCCTTGTCTAACAGGGCAGCACGCTTGCCGGCCTCGATCGGCAATTGCATTTGCGCCGAGATGGCGCGCACGGCGTCGCCGTGCTTGCCCATGGCAATGCTCGACTGCGCGATAAGCGCATAGATCACTTCAGAGCGGCGGGGCCCCTGCGCCTTAATTTCATCGGGCTTCATTTTTTGCAGAATTTGACGGGCCCGTTCGTATTTGCCCTGCTGAAACTCGCACGCCGCCAAATTGTAGTTGGCGTCGAGGACGAGCTCGCTCTTGGGGTAACGCGCTAAAAAGACTTCGAACTCGCGTGACGCTTGCGCATACTCCTCTTGATAGTAGTGAACCGAACCAAGCCGGTAAGTGGCCACCATCGCGGCTTTGCCTTTGGGGTGGCGCGTACGCAATTGCAGGTAAAGACGCCGGGCCTCTTCATAGTTGCGGGCCGCCAAGGCTCGCTCGGCCGCTTGAAAAGTGGAACGGGCTTCGGGCTCGACCTTTTGCGAACGGAAATCACCCGGTTCGATGCCGCCGCCCTGAATTTTTTGGGAGGCACAACCGCTTAGCAAAAGCACGGCGACGCAAAAAAGAAATAACTTCATATTACGACCGAAAAATCTCGCGAAATTTTTTTGCAAAGCTCGAAACCCCTGGTTGAGAGTCGATGCTACCCTCTCTCTCGAACTCCTCCAAGAGTTCCCTTTGCCGCCGCGTCAGCTTTTGCGGCACTTCCACGTGAACCCGAACCACCTGGTCACCGAATCCAGAACCGTTCAGGCGACGAATTCCCTTGCCCTTAAGTCGAAACAGCTCGCCACTTTGGGTGCCGGCTGGAACTTTGAGCTGCGTCGTGCCACCGATGGTGGGCACCTCCATATCGCTTCCCAAGGCGGCTTGAACCAGGCTAATCGGCATTTCTAAAATGATGTGCTCACCTTCACGCCGAAAGAGGGCGTGATCTTGAACCAAAACCTCAACGTACAGATCTCCGGCTGAACCGCCGGGAGCCCCGGCTTCGCCTTCGCCCTTTAAACGGAGCCGCTGGCCAGAATCAATGCCGGCGGGAATTTTTACGACCACTTCGGTCTTCTTTTTCGTACGACCGGCGCCACGGCACGTCCCGCACTTGTCCTCGATCGTCTCGCCGCGTCCCGAACAGGCGGTGCAGGTGCGGGTCAAAACAAAAAAACCCTGATTGAAGCGGACCTGGCCCGACCCTTTACATTGTTTGCACGCCTTAGATTTGGTGCCTTCTTTAGCTCCGGAGCCTCGGCAGGTGTCGCAGACCGACTCTTTCTCGAAATGAATTTTCTTCTCAACTCCGAAAACGGCCTCTTCAAAGGCAATTTGCAGCTGATAACGAAGATCAACGCCACCGCGTTGGCCGCCACCCGAGCCGCCACCAAAGATGTCGTTAAAAAGGTTGTCGAAAATATCGGTGAAGCCGCCGAAACCCTGACCAGAACCGCCGCCCATACCGCCAAGACCGGCGTGGCCGAACTGGTCGTAAGCCGCTTTGCGCTGGGGATCACTCAGCACCTGATAGGCTTCGTTGAGTTCTTTAAATTTCTCTTCAGCTGACTTGTCGCCCGGATTGCGATCAGGATGATGCTGAATCGCCATTTTGCGAAAAGCTTTTTTAAGCTCGTCGTCGCTTACGCTCTTAACGACTCCAAGCACTTCGTAATAATCTCGTTTGCTCATGAAATTTATTCTTTGGCTCGGCCAACTACGACTTGGGCTGGCTTTAACAGCCGGCCATTAAAAACGCAGCCACGTTGCGCCACCAGCATCACTTTTCCCACTTGGTCTGGATCTGTAGTTTCGGTTTCAGAGATGGCTTCATGGCGCTGCGGGTCAAACGCTTCGCTTTTGACTCCAATGAATTCTACCCCGATTCGGCCTAATGTTTGGATAAGCTCTTTTTGGGTCATCTCGACGCCAATTACGAAAGAGCTCAACTCATTCTTGAGTGGATTGCCCTCAAGCTTTGCCTTAAGCGGTTCGGAGGTATGGGTGGCACGATCAAAGAGATCGACGATGGGAAGTAGCTCACGCACAAAGCGCTCGTTGGCAAACTTGATCGCGCTGTCTTGCTCGCGAAGTATCCGCTTCTTGTAGTTATCGAACTCTGCACGCTGATACAGCAGCTCTTGCGTAAGCCGGGCTTCCTTTTCCGCAAACAGCGTTTCGGGCGAAGCGTCGGCTGAACCGTTAGCGTTTTCCTCGCCATTCTCAAGTTCGTTAGGCACATTTTCTTCGTTTTTCTCTTCACCAATCATAGCTCAAACTCCAAAAGCGTTAATCTAGGCGGTCTTCCGGGGAAATCAACCCAGGCTCGTCCTTTTTCCAATGGCTTCGGTACCTTCCCTTTATATCCGGTACCCCTTTTTTTAGGCTTCGCGATATTTGGTCGAGCAGCCCATGCAGAGTCCGCACTTCAGGTACGTGGGGGGGAAGTGCCGCCAAAATCATTTCGAGGCGGGGACGCATCTTAAAAGGGTCGTCCGGTAAGATAAAACCAACCTCCTCGGCCAGCTTTATAAAGTGGCTGATGAGCTTTTGTTTTTGGCCGCGCGAGGTTGCCAACGCGCCATCGGGCTTTTCCGCCTCTCGCAGCCAGGCCCGGTTCCATTCATACAAAAACACCACGACGGCCTGCGCCAAGTTGAGCGATCGGTAATCGCTAGCCGACGCAATGGTGACCACGCGATCACAAGCCGCCACTTCGTCATTGGTAAGGCCATCACTTTCGCAGCCGAACACAAAGAAAACTTCATCGATTTGTTCAGCTTGCGCCATTTCTACAATCTGCGGAATTGCCTGATCTACCCGCGTCGGGTGGGCCCGATGGGCGGAAGCGATGCGGGCGGTAGCGGCTAAACGAATCGACCTTGGTTTTGCGCCGAAAAGTGCCGGTAGCGACTCAAAAAATTCAGCGCCGCGTAAGATGTCTTCCGCGTGAACCGCAAGACGGTAACTCTGCGCATCAATAATTTCAGCGTTTCGGCCAACGATCTTTAGCGAGGACTTAACGCCAAAATTAGCCATAGCTCGAGCGATCGAACCAATGTTCGCGCCGTTCTCTGGGCGAACCAGCACCACCGACAGACAAATCCCGGTCTGTTCACAGGGGCTGTGGAAAACTTTGTAGCCTTTCTTTAAGTCCGTTTTTTCTGACATGAGATGACACGGGTCATTAGAAAACTCAATGATGTTAAATTATTAAGTGGAATTGAAACGGCGCCACCATAAAAGATTTGGCGCGCAGAGTCAATGAATCCACAGGAGTTATCCACAGCCTGTGGATAGAAATAGAGGTTAGAATTTCGGGTAGTAACTGCTTTACCGGAAATAGATGAGGTTCCAGCAGTTAAATGCTGGAATTGGTAAGTGATATTTTTATGGGTTTCCGCTGTCAATCGAGTTTTTTTGTTTTTGTTAAGAATCAAGCGGAGCAACGGTTTCCGAAGCTTTAGCGTCGTCAAAAAAGAGCAATTGTTTATCGGTGAACTGCAACGCCCTGCTTCTTCCCCGACCGACCCGCTCTGACTGACTCTCCAGGTGGCGTAACACCTGACCCGCTCTAGCTAAGACTTTCGAAGGAAGGCCCGCTAACCGCGCGACGTCGATCCCGTAACTACGACTACACGCGCCATTACCCAGCCGGTGCAAAAAAACCACCTCATTGCCAGTTCGTTCCACTAAAACTGTCTTATTTACGAGGCCGCTCAGGCTCTTCTCTAACGAGGTGAGTTCATGAAAGTGGGTGGCGAACAGGGTTTTGGCTTTGGTCTCAGTGTGCAAATATTCCAGAATTGACCAAGCTAGCGCCAGACCATCGTAGGTGCTGGTGCCCCGGCCGATCTCATCGATAAGGATCAGGCTTTTTTCTGAGCTCTTTTCAATAATGCGCGACACTTCGGCCATCTCGACCATAAAGGTGGAGCGGCCGCGAGTCAGATCGTCAGAGCTGCCAATGCGGGTGAAAATCGCGTCAAAAAGAGGCAGGCAGGCGCGGGTCGCCGAAACAAACGAACCAGCTTGCGCCATGATGGCGATTAGCGCCGTTTGACGCATGATTGTCGATTTACCGGCCATGTTAGGTCCGGTAATCAGCCAAGTACGACCGGTCTCTTCCGACATTTCAATCGAGTTAGGTACAAACTCCCCCGGCGGCAACACGGTTTCTAAAACGGGGTGACGCCCTTCTTCGATAAGAAAAGAATCTTCCTGCTCCCGATTCTTAGGCGTCATTTGCGGACGGCGGTAACCACGCTCTTTCGCCTGTTTAGCAAAGCCTTGCAGTACGTCTAATTCCGATAGCAAACGGGCATTGAGCAGAAGGCGTGGGGCATGGGCGGCCACTTTTTTTCTTAGCTCCAAAAACAGTGACTCTTCCACGGCACAAAGCCGCGACTCAGCCGTCAACGCCTTGTCTTCGAAAGTCTTAAGCTCCTCGGTGACGTAACGCTCCCCATTGGCGATCGTCTGCTTCCGCTTATACTCCTTGGGCACGCGCTCTAAGTACGACCGCGTGACTTCAATCGTGTAGCCGAACACGCGGCTATACTTCACCTTCAACGAAGCAATTCCGGTACGTTCCTTTTCGCGAATTTCTAAGGCCGCGATCCAACTCTTAGCATCGTGGCAAAGCAAGCGAAGCTCGGCGATTTCGGGGTGATAACCCTCCTGCAAAATTCCTCCCTCGCGAATGGCGTTGCTAGGCTCATCTAAGAGCGCGCGAACGAGAACCCCCTGCAGATCGAGCAGCGGA
Organism: Pseudomonadota bacterium; assembly: GCA_043718025.1. GTDB lineage: Bacteria > Bdellovibrionota > FAC87 > UBA2466 > UBA2466 > JBGSST01. Next base: position 40,243 of record JAYSWN010000001.1, on the reverse strand, counting down.
TCGAGCGTAGCCCCAATGTCGCGAAGTCTCTTTGCTTTGGCTTGAAGTAACATCAATTGCAAACCGGGGATTTTGGCCAGCACGTCGCGGATTGCCACCAGATCTTTGGGAAGGGCTAAACCCAAATGCGCTTTGGTCGCCAGCCGCTCGAGATCGCGCAGCGATTTCAAATGCTCCCGCACATATTCAGCAAGTGGTTCGGCTTGCAAAAAATTTTCAACACTATCGTGCCGCTCTTTGATTGCTTTGAGCGAACCTAAAGGATGCAGCAGCCATTCTTTTAATCGACGACGCCCCATCGACGTCAATGTGCCATCTAAAACATCGGAGAGACAAAGCTCTTCTTTCCAAGGGGTGCGAATCACCGAAAGGGCGTTAAGGGTGCTGGCGTCCATGCGCAGCGTTTCGATACCTTGCAACGGCAACGGTGTGGTGAGCGCCGCCCCCGCCGGCCCTTGGGTTTCGGTAAGGTAATTTTTGGCCGCCGCCCAGACTTGATCTAATGCGTTTTTTCCCGCAAAAGTTTTCTCCCTTACGGTGACGGTAATGGCCGGAAAAAGTTTAAGCGTAGTTTTAAAAAACTCGTGCTCCAACGCCGACGACGACAGCAAAATTTCCTTTGGCTGCCACTCGTAAAACAGATCGAGCCAAGCCTCTTTAGAATGAACTCTCCCGGCACGCGCTTCCGACGCCAACAGATCCACCAAACAGATCGCCGCACTCTCTTTGTCGCTCGTGAAAGAAAACAAAATGTTGCGCGTATCCGGGGAAACCAGTTCGGGGTCGGCCACTAACGACGGCGTAAAAACGCGAGTCACCTCTCGCTTAACCAGCGCTTTAGTTCCGACGGTGGCGGCCGAATCTTCCACCTGCTGGCAAACCGCCACGCGTTTTCCGTGAGCGAGTAAACGCGGCAGATAGGTGGCCAACGCATGCACCGGAATGCCGCACATCGGAATGCGATCGGCCGCGTTGCGATCACGAGAAGTCAGTTGCACTTCCAAAAGGGGCGCCGCCTCTAAAGCGTCATCGAAAAACATCTCAAAGAAATCGCCCATTTGATAAAAGAGAATGCAGTCAGGGTATCCCTGCTTAATTTCCAGGTACTGGCTGAGCATTGGCGTAAGCGACGTCGGCTGCATGAATCCCCTAAGTCCCTGAACCGTCTCGGCGCAGGGTTGAACCAAACTACTACCGCTACCAACCGCGCACAGCTTAGACAAGCAAGAGAACAACGCCTTGAGATTTAAACAGTTAAGTGGGGTGTGACGAATTTGGACGCCCTGTCAGTCCGCTAGACAGTCTAACCCCTTGAATCAATAGAAGCGCCGGTGTAGACCGCCAGAATGCCCCCAAAGCTCGGTCCCGGCACACACTACTTTCCTCCATAAAATCGTGGTTTTAACTTGGTATTTGAGTTGCTTTGTAATCAGCTTAAGGGGAACAAATTCAATGCCGCTAGGGAGATTTTTACGGGGGGCGATCAGTGCAATGGTGCTGTTGCCTTCGCTTGCCCTTGCCGCCAACAGCGATGACGTTGCCCGCAAAAAACTCACCGAACGATTGCTGCAATTAAGCCGACGTTACGACATGCAAGAAACGTCGTTTCCGGAAAGCGCCGGCGGCGGAAAAAGTTTTAACGCTAACGACGGTAACTCGTTTATGTCCACCACCACCTACCACAGCAACGTGTGGAGTACCTGCTTACGTTGGGTCGGCGGACGTTACTGCGACAAATGGTTAGACCCCTATGTTTCCGAACATGGCGGCGGCGCTGACCAATCCCCTCTGGAAGCCACGATTTTTAAAGAGTGGTCTAAATACGCCAACGGCGGACGCTCCGACGCGGGACAGGGCACGGGCAAAAACCAATACACCATTTGGCAAGTTGATACGAAAGAAGGCGGCTCGGTTATCGATGTAGATGGCAAGCTAAACACCGAAGTGCTGTCGCGCTGGGAGCTTTTGGATGACGTGAAAAAGAAAGTGCAAGCCGATGGCGAACGCACCGCCGTGAATAACATTGCTCTCACTTACGATGACAATGCGCCAAAAGGCGAAACCCTTCCCAATATGGAATCGCTGCGCATGATGGCGCAGCGTTGGACCAAAATGTACCGCAACCGCATGGTCTCCAACATTGGCGAGCTACGGGCCATGTCGCGCGGGGTAGAGTTTGCGTTAGGTGAAGACATGCCCGACTGCCAATCTTACGTGCGCGCGGTGCGCAGCGGTCGCGACGTGGATCAAACCCGTATCGAAGAGCGGCGCGAACGTCAGGCGCTGCTTGAGCCCGAAACCAAGGGCGCCCTTTTAGACGAACGGCTACAGGCCTGCATGCGCTTACGTTCTGCCTCAGTAAAAATGGTGAATGCGCAACTTCAAGGCGGCAACGTAGTGGCGGGAAATATTGATTCCGAAACGTACGACAAAGTGGCCGCGCGCCTTTCCATCGATTCGATTGATCAGGCCGGCGTCGACATCAACTCTTTAGAACGCCCGAGCTGGTTCAATTTATCTGAAGACCAAAAATCGAACGAGCTGGTGGAGTTTGAGTCGGGCGGACGCAACAAAAGGAAAGTGCGACGCACCAACGCGCAACAGCTGTCGTCCTATAACCGCTCGTTGGAATCTGCGGCAGTGGGCATGACCGAAGTGGCCGCCCGCAGCGGGGGGGTCGTGGCCGACAGTGGCGATCGCATCCGCAGCTACAAATTGAAACCGGGCACCGTTAACGCCGTAGACTTAAACGGCATGACCGATGAAATGTACGGCGAATTACGAAACACAGATCTACCGGTGAAAAGCCGCACCGCAAAAAACAATCCGGCCCAAAACTTAGAAGACCGCCCGCATCAACTTACCATCACGCGTAGTCCGTAACTCATTGCTTCCCCCCAAAAAAAAATTACGCCCTCCGCTAAACCCTAATGCACAGCGATGAGAGTCAACCCAGTTTTGATGTAGGAGAAACGGGGAACCTAGTCTTACTATTAAGGGAGTGGGAACAGTTTCGTCGTTCTCCAAAAAACCGTGGCTGAGATTGCAGCGATTAGCGTCACAGCCCAAAAGTGGTGGCGTCTCTTGATCATTCATCGCAAAACACCTAAATTGCCGCCCAACACCGTGCTTGGCTCTCTGTTTGCAACCCAACACCCTGAGGTTTTATGAATTTCTCCCGTATTCTCTTAGTCTTGGCTGTTTCAGTTGGCGTGCTGACCTTAAGCTCATGCGGGCAAGATGTTTGTATTGCTGGCATTGGTAGCTGCGGGGCCTATCAGAAGGCACTAGATAAGAACAAAGACCTGCAGACCAGTACCGGTGGCAGCGGTGGTACCGCCCCAACCGACAGATTGGCAATCGGCTGTAAATCTTGGGGACAGTGCTGGACGCTCAGCGGCCGTAGCCTGGAACTCATGGCCTCGGGGGGCACGCCTCCGTACGTCTTCCACGTAATCGATGGCGACGACAAGCTCATTAATATGAGCGTGCTCAGCATTACCACCTCGGTGAAGACGAAGTTGCGCATTCGGGTGACCGACGCCACCAATCAGGCGCTCACTACCAAATGCGATCTTTGCGAAACCGAAGTCACCATTCTTCCCCCTAAATAACTAAATCGCGCCCAAATATTTTTTTTATCTGTTCGGGCTTCCAAAAGCCGGACGAGGGACCGTGGTATTCCACCATCCCTTGCGCTGAAACGGCCACGATAAAATCGGCGTGCGATCGCAAAAACACCAAGTCGTGGGTGGCCAATAAGACCAGCGGACCGTTCTCCTGGCCCCTCAACTCGATCAATGAATTCCAAAAAAACTCACGCGTAGGCGGATCTAAATGGTTGGTGGGTTCGTCGAGCAGCAGTAAGCGGGCCCGTTGCAATGAAGCCCGGCATAAAAAAACTCGCTGCCGCTGCCCACTGCTCAGATCACCCAAACGATTTTGCCCGAGGTGCTTTAAACCAAACTGATCAAGCGCACTATCGCGGCACTCTGTTTGCGCCGGGGTAATTTTTCCGTAGCCCATGCCAAAAGTAAGAAAAGCCAGCGAGACGGCCGCCGTCACCGTCCAGTCAGCCGGATAAGGGGACTCTTGCGGAATCATGGCCAACATTCCGCGCCGTTGGGAGTACGGTAACGAAGCGAGCTCGACTCCCCCGAGTTGAACCCTACCCGAATCCGCCTTTATCTCGCCCAAAATGGTTTTTAAAAAAGTGCTTTTACCGGCGCCATTGGGCCCAATGAACCCGACAATGGCGCGACCACTAAGGGTAAAATTCCACGGACCCCACTTTCGATGGCCCGCCGAGAAAGTGAGTGCCGATACTTTCAGTTCACGATCAGCCACGGGCTTGCCTCTGCCACAGTAAATAGAGAAAGATCGGGCCACCTAAAATTGTAGTAATGATGCCAATCGGAAACTCCAGCGGGGGGTGTAAGGTGCGCGACACCATATCGGCAAACACCAGAAAATTACCGCCGACTAGAAATGAAATGATTAGTAGGTACCGGGAACCGGAAGGGCGAAATAACAAACGAACAAAATTAGGAACCACTAACCCCACGAAACCAATCGTGCCCATCTTCGACACCAGCCAAGCTAGCAGCACCGACGAAAGCGTCAGTAGGGTTATCCTGGTTTTTAACGGATTCACGCCGAGCGACCGGGCCACCAGATCACCGAAACTCAACGCATCAAGGTGGGGAGAAAAACGGAGAAGCAATATCGCCGCTACCGTCACGGCCAGCATTAACTGCGACGATTCAATCAGCGTTGGCCAAGCCACCTGTCCAAATAGCCAGCGCAGGCTACCGCCACCGAGGCTCTGCTGTTTGAGCGAGAGCATTAAAAAGAGCAGGGCGGAAAAAACAAAATTAACTCCCATGCCAAAAAGCAGAACCCGTTCTGGAGAAGTGCTTCGCATTGAAATCCAAATCAACAAGAACACCAGCACCAAACCACCGAGTAAACCGATTAGCGGCGGGGCAAGCGTGTTTAAAAAGAAGACCTCGCCAACCGCGGCACCCAAAGTCACCACACTTGCGGTGCCCAACACGTAGGGCTCGGCCAGTGAGTTACGGAACAAAATTTGGTAGACCACCCCAATCAGGGACAGGGCTGCCCCGACCCCAAAGCAGATCACGGCGCGAGGCAGTCGAAACTCAAACACAATTCGTTGGGCCAAAGTGTGGGATAAAAATAGATCTCGGAGCGGCAAGGGTTCCGCGCCGAAAACCAGCGCGGCTAGCAGCACCAAAGCACTGGCTCCGGCTATGGCCAAGAACTTAATGGCGGGATTAGAAAACCTCATGGCACTCCTTTGGAGTGGTCCGTTTAAAGGCCTCCCATTTTTTTAGAGTGGCAAAGCTGGCCCTAGCAAATGGCTCCGATGGCAGAGCAAAAACTTGGGGCGTAGATACTGGCCACCATTTTTTAATTTTTGCCGCAGCTGTCGCTGCCTCACCAAAACCGTGGTCCAGATAGAAAACTATTTTGGGCGTGCGGGCGATAAGCCACTCCTCAGTCACCATCGGATAGGCAATTCCCCAGCTCGGATCGGCTAAATTCTGGTACCCGGCGTACTCGAATAGGCTGGAGAGAAACGAACCCTTCGCGGCTAGCAGCGGTGGGGAGAGCGAAACAAAAAGGAGCCCCACTTCTTTAATCGGATTTTGCCCCTTTATCTCCTGGAGACAGCGCACCGCTCGCACCGCAATTTCTGGTTTAGCCCGTTGGCCAAGAATTTCGCGGTGTAACGTAATGGCACTCTCAGCGAGATCCTCAACTTCTCTCAACCGCAGAGTAAGCGTCTTAATTCCCGCGGCCTCCCAACGCGCTTTCGCTGCGGTGGGGGGAACTCCGTCGTCGGTAACAATCCAATCGGGGTTCAGTAAAAAAAGCCGCTCGGCATTGGGCTGAAGAAAAGTGCCCAATTCAATCGTGGGGTGGGCCTGACCCGAATAGCGTTTTACCGAAGCCACCAATAACGATGCCAAACCCGACTCGATAATAAGGTCGCTCACTTGCGGACTCAATGAGGCAACCCGGCTCTGGGCGCTAAGTCCGTCGCCAAAACTCGGGCCAAAAATGCCAACTAACGAGAGTAAGGAGAGAATCGCAAGCTTTTGGTAAGTGGTTGAACTCATTTGATTACTTTAGTTATGAAGGACTGCCCCCTCCCTTAAAAGGGTTATATCTGCCTCTCTCCCGGATTGCTAAGATCAAGCTAGGTACGCGTAGCCGCAGTTAACCGGCTGAACCATTAGCACACTTCATCGTACGGCAACACTTGAGAACTCCTTAAAGAGAACGCGTTCTTACGGAGGTCCCTATGGGAGCCATACACACTTCGATGGAAGGGGTTCGAGAGTTTTTTGGCTCGGAGCTCGTTGATTCCTTAAAACGCAATCAGGTGGACGCTGACAAAAACTCAGTGGCCTACCTAACCGAACTTTTGGTGGGCTACCTACGCTCCGACAAGTTTTTTGTGGTCGGAGAAGGGGGAACCCTTTCCAACAACTGCCTCGCTGATCTTTATTTTTCCTACCTTCAAGGCAGCCGAGATCAAAAACAGGGAGCTCTGAAGCGTTTGGGCGACATCTGCCTATTGGTGACCGGCCTTTTTCCCGACAGTTTAAAGACCAAAATGGTTGATCTCGACTACTACTTTGGAATGGGTGGATCGGCCTACGGCACTTTGGCTTTGAGCCAAGTTACCGAACCGGCGCAAAACCTCTTCACCGAACTCTCTACCAAGTTTGTTCCTTTCGCCAACGTGATTAGCGAACTCTCAGAAAAAAATGGAATGCAGACCAACACCGACCTGCTTCGTCTCTATGAACGTTGGCTGCACACCGGAAACGAAAACCTCAAGGCACGGCTGGCCAAGGCGGGAATTGCTTCACCGGTAAAAATTGAAACCAAAACCCGGCACTGACCCTAAACAACGGAAAGGCTACCCCGTGCGAAATGTGGTCCGCCAAATTGATCGGGCGATCAAAAAACTCTACAATCTAGAGTCACCTCACCGTGCCGAAAACTTTTTGATCGAGCCCAATTCTCCCAAAGCTAAAGAAGTTCCCGCTTTGGCGAAAGAGAAGAATGGGGCCGTTATCGTCCAGTACGACAGTTTTGATGCGGGCAATGTTGACTTAGGAATCTTTCTTGGCGAACCCGTCAAGAACGCCCTCTCCAAAATTGATAAGCTAAGCCCTGAAAAATGGATGGGGGAACAAGCGCACGCCCTAAGCGTAGCAGCCGAAGAGATTAGCCACTTTCACTACCTGGTGTATCGATTTGATCTCGACCATACGGTGTCGCAACTCGAGCTAGAGTTGCAAGGTGAAATCGATAAATTTCTTCTGCTTTTCTTTTCGGTTTCAAATAAAGCGGCCTCAGAAGGGCGACACGTATTTGACTCCCTTTTCGAACAGATCTTTTATCGCTTCTCGTGGTCTACTCAGCTCAACGCCGAGCAAAAACAGCGGTACGCCGAGGCGAATGCTCAAGCCAAACAGTTCATCAAAAATTTTGGCGAACGGGTGATCAATACAAAATCGCCGCAAGAGTGCCTTGAATACCTACGAACGTTCTACCGACTAAGCCAAAGCGAGAAGCTCGGGTTTATTTCTCGTTTGCAGACAAAATAAAAAAATCAATGTGAAATGAAGTGGAGGTAACTCTCTTCACAAGGACAGAGAAAGTTACCCCCACATAATGCGAATACACTAACGACGAACTGTTTTCAGTTCTCGAAGTACGCAGCCTTTAAAGCAACCAAATGTTTTTCCTGCAGCTTTCCGCGGCGGCTACACATCAAGTTAGTGGTATCTAGCTGATAGTTGATCATCGCCTTTTCATCACTATCGTAGAACTCGACGTAGCAATCAGGAAAACCAAGCACGTGGCCAAATTCGTGCCGAATTGTCCACTGCACACCGTATTCGGTGAGCGGAGCATTGGCGTCCATGGTGATGCGGTTTCCGCCCAGGCCATTTACGTTTGGGGTGGCTCCCGGTTCAAAGCGAACGTAGGCCGCCGCACTGGAGTCAAAATCTAGCTTCAAGCTCCAGCCCGCCCACTTCCATTCGTCTTCGATATTATCGACCAAAAAACTCTTAATCGCCGCCGATTGCGGAGTCTTAAATGGCAGCTGCATCAAATTGGCAGCCGACCACTTCACGTCACTGCGAAGGCCACTCATTTCAAAGTATGAATCCCATTTCTTCTTGCCCGCCGGCATCCACTCGGCATGTAAGGTCGATAGTTTTTCGCCGTCTTCTTTAGCGGCGAGAAGCGTAGACTTACAGCGAGACTCGGTTTGCGAAATCCAGCAGAGCTGGTTCATCGCCGTCAAGATTGCGCTCTTTTCGCCAACACTCAAACTCGACCAGCCTTGAAATTTAGCCTCGAGGTCAGAAATCTTATTCAGTTGGTAGTACCCACGTACGTCGCCACTCTTGCGACCGGAATAGGCCCAAAGCATGGGCTCTTGTAAAGTCCAACGGGCCGCGGATTGATAGTTGCGGTCCAAACTAAAACCGTACTTGATAAAGACTTCATCGGATTCAGGAAGATCAGAAATGAACTCTCCGTTTCCAAAAGCGATCTCCTGCATCCACGCGGGGACCGCACTCTTAAGCTCTTCGTACCTGGCGTTGATTAAATCTGGATTGCTCTTGTTCGGTTTATCGATTGGATAGGCCACGGTCGTCGCCGGTGAAGTGAGTGAGATTTTTTTACCCTGGGGGCGTTTGTCGTTGATGAACGCTAGCCAGGCTAGAAATCGTTTTCCCATGTCCAACGAGGCCTGCACCTTGTCACTACGAGCGCCGCCATTGCGCGAGGCAAGAAGAGACTGGTAAGTCGACGAATCTAATTCCATTTCCAAATGCGGAACCTGCGGCCGGTCCGCCTGAGCGGCTGAAGCGAAGAAAACCGATACCAAAAATATTCCCAATAATCTCATGAGTCCCCCTTAAATTTCTTTCACTCTAGCCGTGATAGAAAAGAGGTCCACTCATCGGGCGGTTAAATGGTCACAAAAGTTTCGACGCTTCGCATTGTTGAGCGCGTTTATTTGCCGAATATTCCGGGTAAAAAGCTCAACGCGACCGTAGCCAAGGCCAACGCTACGAGAATTCCGAATCCGGTGGGATCGCTTTTAGCCGAGAGACGTACCGTGCTCTTTGGCTCTTTCATATAGAGGAACACCAAAACCCGAAGGTAGTAGGCAAGCCCAATCAAGCTACCGATCAAGGCGATTACCGCCAATGCCCCTTCGCCCTTTTGAAAGGCGAAAAGAAAGATCTGATATTTGGCAAAGAAGCCGGCAAAGGGAGGAAGCCCCGCCGCTGAAAGGGCAAAAATTGAGAGGCACAGCCCTAAACCCGGCGACGTGAAACCAAGTCCCGACAATTCGTGGAACTCGGTGCTAAGACCCTGCCGCTCTAGGTGCGTTAAAAAACTAAAAATGCCAATAAACATCAGGCCGTAAGTTAGCAAGTAATAGAGCAGAAAATTTGGGGATGCTCCTAAATCGCTCGGACTCACCATCACGCCCAACATTAAGAAGCCCGCGTGACCAATCGAAGAGTAAGCAAAAGTTCGTTTCAAATCGTCTTGCACCAGAGCGGCCGCATTTCCCACCAGAATTGTGGCGGCCACCAGATAGCGAAATGGCTCCACCCACCCCTGCGGTAGAGTGGCAAACGTTTCGGCGAAAAGGCGATAGGTAAGGCCAATGGCGGCGAGCTTCACTCCGCTTCCCATCCAAGCCGTTACGCCGGCAGGTGCCCCCTCATAAACGTCGGGGAGCCACATGTGGAACGGAAACATGCCCGCCTTAAAACCCAGGGCCACGATCAGCAACAACATGCCCGACAACAGCAAAACATGATCGGCCAGATTGCCGCCTTGAGCCAGGGCCGCCACAAAGTCACGAATGAGGGGTAAAGAAAGTGTTCCCGTTTCCGCAAAAATAAAAGCTATTCCCAGTAATAAAAAGGCCGTGGCCACGGAACCAAACAGGAAGTATTTGAGCGCGGCTTCCAGACTCTTGGCGTCCCAACGCTTCAATCCCACCATGGCGTAGAGCGGCAACGAAAGAAGTTCCAGGGCTAAAAACACGACCAGAAAGTGATCGGCCGATACGAGTAGCATCATTCCGGCGCCCGACCACAATAGGAGCGCTAGTACCTCTCCCACGATATCATTGCGGCGAAACTCAGCCACCACCGCGTGCAGTACAAACATGGCAAAAACTGCGATCATCATCTGAAGGAGAACTACCGTGCGGCTGAATTGATAAAAATAAGTGAACTGAACAAGCCAGGCGGGACCGCCCGCCAAGTGAAAACCTTCTTCGGTCGGTATGTGACCAAGCTGAAAAAAGCACAACCCTGCGGCTATAGCTACCGCTAACCAGGCCACCATTCCCTTGGCACGGGTGCTTAAAAAATTGGGGCCTACGCATTCAGCGCCGATGAGAGTGCAACCGCCGCCTACCAAAGCCAAAATCGGCCCCAATGGAAATAGAAACTGACTAACGACACTCATCGCTTGGGCCCTCTTGCTTCGGGCGCCCATTGGGTTAGCGACATTGTAGGAATGGATTGCGCGTTAGGGGGCCGGCCTAGCGAGCCCCAGTACTTTTCCAGCGATGGCCGAATCTTATTCAACATTAGGTTAGGCGCTAAACCCAACAACAGCATAAAAACCGCCAAGGGCAAAATCCCCGCCCACTCACGCGGCCGCAAATCTAAAAGTACTTTATTCTCGGCGTTGTCCACCGGCCCAAATAAAATCTTGCGCACGAAAACTAGCAAGTAGATGGCACCAAAAACAATTCCCGTCACCGCGACACCCGCAAAAAACGGATTCTGCTGATAGGTGCCGAGCAGGACCAAAAACTCGCCCACGAAACCATTCAGCCCCGGAACCCCCATGCTCGAACACACCGTAAAAACGAGAAAGAACGAAAACCACGGCACGACGGCCGCAAGTCCACCGTACTCCGCAAAATCGCGAGTGTGGCGCCGTTCATACAACGCACCCACCAAGAAAAAGAGCGCACCGGTGCTTACCCCGTGGTTCACCATCTGCAGCATACCACCGGTAAGGCCCTCTAAATTTAGCGAAGCAATTCCCAAGACAACGAACGCAAGGTGGCTCACCGATGAATAGGCCACTAACTTTTTCATGTCGTTTTGCTGAAAGGCAACCCACGCCCCGTACACGATACCAACTAGCGAGAGCACGCTCAGAAGCGGGGCGAACTTGTAAAAGCTCATCGTCGCGATCGGAATAGAGAAACGTAAAAGGCCATAGGCACCAAGTTTTAAAAGTACGGCCGCTAGAAGAATGCTGCCACCGGTAGGTGCCTGAACGTGCGCATCCGGAAGCCACGTGTGAAAAGGAAAAAGTGGGATTTTTATAAGGAAGGCTAGGGTCAAGCCCCAAAAGATCAGATCTTGAACGGAAAGGCCCAGCCAAACGGGCGCCGTAGAAAGCGTAACCTTAGTCAACGCAACCAGATCGGTGGTAAAAAAACCGACCTGCTGGCGGTGGGCCACCATCAAATAAAGAAACGCGGCGAGCAGAAAAATGCTGCCGGCAAAGGTAAATAGAAAAAATTTAAGCGCCGCATAAATACGATCTTTGCTTCCCCACACCCCAATGAGCAACAGCATAGGGACCAGCATGGCTTCCCAGAACACATAGAACAAAAAGACGTCGGTGGCCAAGAACGCTCCGGTCATCGCCGAATCTAATAAAAGGTAGGCGCTCATTAAGGCACGCGGATGCCGATCTTCTTTCCAACTGGCCAGCAAAGCAATTGGCATCATGAATTTCGTAAGCACCACTAGCGGCAAGCTGATGCCGTCTACGCCGAGTGAAAACTTCGCCGGAAACGAAGAGAGCCAGGGCAATGAAAACAGGTGCTGCATCTGAAACGAATCAACCGCCGAAAACTGCGCCCAGAGCAGAATTGAAAGCACGACTCCGCCCAATGAAAACGCGAACGCCAAGGGGCGAGCTAGCCTCTCGGTTAGCGGAAACATCACCGCCACCCCAACTACCGGTAACAGGATGTGCCAAACTAGAAGGTTAGAAATCATTGGAAGATCGAACCTCTAAGAAATACCCAAAACAGAACAACGGCACCCGCTGCCATCACCCACAAGTAAAACTGCACGGCTCCCCACTGAAGAAAACCCAAAACAGTTCCTCCAAAGCGAGCCAGTTTTGCCGAGCCCACGAAAAAACCATCTACCAAACGGGGGTCCACGACGCGCGCAAGAAACCCAGAAACCATGTCAAAAGGGGTAACAAAAACCAGATGGTAAAACTCATCGACCCAAAACTTTTCTCTCAGCACCATAACGACGGGGCTTCGGCTTGGTGAAAAGGGGCGTTTGCCGTACATCAGCCAGGCCAATCCTATCGCTAAGACGGCGCCGACGGTGGCAACGGCCATCGCGCCGCCCTCCGACAAAGGGCCCTCAACAAAATGGGGAACAGGTACGACCCCCTCAAGAAAAAGCGACAGCCGGGAGGTGATATGAAAAAGATGGGGCAGCTCAATGAACCCAGCCACCATCGCGCCGACGGCCAAAACGATCAGCGGTATTTTCATCACGAGGGGACTTTCGTGGGCATGGTGATGATCCCGCTCTTCACTGAAGAACACTAAAAGATAAAGGCGGGTCATATAAAAAGCGGTGAGCAATGAAGTTAGCGAAGCGCAGCCCCAGAGAAACCAGCCTCGAGGCCCCTCCGAAACCAGACTAAACAGAATCAGGTCTTTACTGAAAAAACCCGAGAAGGGAGGCAACCCACAAATGGCGGCCCAGCCCACGGTAAAAGTCCAAAACGTAGTGGGCAACTTTTTGCGTAGACCACCCATGCGAGTAATGTCTTGTTCGCCCGACAGAGCGTGAATCACACTGCCCGCGCCCAAGAAAAGAAGGGCTTTAAAAAAGGCGTGGGTGATAACGTGAAATAGGCCCGCATCGTAGGCCCCCGCACCGAGCGCCACAAAGATCAGACCGAGCTGACTCACCGTCGAGTAGGCCAATACCTTTTTGATGTCGTTTTGCGAAGTCGCCACCAAAGCCGAGAAGAGAGCCGTGGCCATGCCCACTACCGCAATAAAAGCGCTAGCCTGTGGCGTGACCTGGAACAAAAAATTCATACGTAAAACAAGGTAAATGCCTGCCGTCACCATGGTGGCGGCATGAATGAGCGCGCTTACCGGCGTGGGGCCAGCCATGGCATCCGGCAACCACACGAATAACGGCAGTTGGGCCGACTTACCCATGGCCCCAATAAACAAAAGAATTGCTGCCACCGTCAAAGTAGGAATGTCGACTAGAGTAAGGATGTCGGGCTGGGACATGACCTTTGCCATCTGCGCAAAATTCACCGTGTGGAAAACTGAAAGCAGTAGAAAAGTACCCAGTAAGAAGCCGGCGTCGCCAATGCGATTAACGATGAAGGCCTTCATTCCGGCCTTGGCCTTTTCTGGATCTTCGAACCAAAAACCGATCAGCAGGTAAGAGCATAAGCCCACCCCTTCCCAACCGATAAAAAGCACGGGAAGCGAAGTAGCGGTAATGAGCACCAGCATGTTAGCTAGAAACAAATTGAGATACGCAAAGTACCGCGACGGCGATTTGTCGTGGTCCATGTAGCCAATCGAATAAAGGTGTATGAGCGTGCCAATACCGGTCACAAACAGCGCCATCACGGCCGTGAGGCGGTCGAACTTAAACCCTAAGTCAAGAGCGAGGTCACCAATGTTTATCCACGGCCAAGCAAACTCAACTGCCTCTTGCCCTTGGGCTAAGGACAAAAACAAAACCAGCGCCGCGACAAAAGAAGTGCCCGCCGCAAACGTGGCAATCACCCCCGAGCGACGTACTGAAGCCGTCTGCTTCAAGACTTTCCATAAGAAGCCGTTGATCACGCAACCGATCCAGGGGGCGAGTAACAAGATGTAAAATGCCGTTTTCATCGCATTACCCCTGCAACATCCGGAAAAGGTTGAGCTCTAAAGTTCCCTGTTTGCGGTACAGGTTCAACAGAATGGCAAGGCCAATGGCCGCTTCTGCCGCCGCGACCGTCACCACAAACACCACGAAGAGAAGGCCCTCGTGCGATTGCGTGCGCATCGACACTTCCAAAAAAATGAGATTCACGGCGTTCAGCATTAGTTCAACGCACATCAAAACTACGATCGCGTTACGACGCAACAAAAACCCAGTTAATCCAATGCCAAAGAGTGCAATGGCCACGTAGTGGCTCCACGACAACATAGAGGCTGAGTAAGTAGCAATCATCGCGTCCCTCCACCGGCGCCATTGTCGTCATCGAGCGTCTCTGGCCGGGCCAAACAGTAGGCGGCGATAATCACGGCCAAAAGAAACACCGAAAGAATTTCAAACGGCCACAGATACTCTCTGAACAGCACTTGAGAGACCACCCGTAGGCTTCCCATCATCTTACCGTCGGGAGCCGAGGCAAACACTCCGCGATTCAATGCCCGTAGCAAAAACAGAGAAAATAGCCAGCCGGTAGAAGTGGCCAGTAACGTGGCAAACCATCCCGCCCCTTTGCCCGTATCAATGGTGTTGGAGAGGTCGAGCAACATCACGACGAAAACAAACAGCACCACGATCGCGCCGGCGTAAATCAAAATTTGAATCACCGATAAAAATGCCGATCCCCAGATCAGATACAGGGCCGACAGACCAAAGAGACTAAACAGTAGGCCTAAGGCGCTGAAGATGGGACTCGATGCCAAAACAACCATCAGAGCGCTCGCCAGCGACAACAATCCAAACGCGGTGAATAGAATTTCTTTCATCGCTGCTCCCAGAAATAAAGAAGCACGGCGGTAACTACCAAGTTCAACAGGGCAAACGGCGTGAGATTTCGCCAGGCCATGCGCATCAGTTGGTCAAATCTAAAGCGTGGCAACGTCCAGCGAATCCAAACGTACACAAGCAGAAAGGAATAAACCTTAGCGAAGAAAACCCCGAGCTGCACCACGGCCATTAAATTTCGACTACCGCCCAACCAGCTGAGCAGGCTCGCGTCAGTAATCCAAGGCAAGTGCCAACCGCCGAAATACATCGTGGTCATGAGAGCCGACATGGTGGCCAGATTCATATATTCCGCCATCATGAACATGGCGAACTTCATGCTTCCGTACTCAGTGTGAAAACCCGCCACCAACTCCCCTTCGGATTCAGGCAGGTCGAATGGAATGCGGTTAGTTTCCGCTAACGAGGCGATAAAAAAAATCATAAATCCGAGCGGCTGAAAAAAGATGCCCCACTTCGGCAGCACCCCAAAAATGGTGCCGTCTTGAATTAACACCATACTGCGCAAGGAGTACGTGCCATAAAATAGAACGGCGCCGGTGGCGGCCAGTCCCAACGGAATTTCGTAGCTAATTAATTGCGAGGCCGCCCGCAGTGCACCCAATAGCGAAAACTTATTATTCGAAGCCCATCCGCCAAACAATATGCCGTAGGCGCCTAACGACCCAATCGCCATCATGTAAAGTATGCCAACGTTAAGGTCAGTTATCTGGAGATGGAATTCGCGATCCCACAAAACAACGAAGTCGGCAAACGGCAGCGTAGCAATCACCAGGGTGGCCGGAATAAGCGCGAGCAACGGGGCAAGCACGTATAAGACGCGATTTGCATTCTGCGGAATCGGGTCCATCTTCCAGAAAAACTTTACGACGTCGGCCACGGCTTGAAACAGGCCAAAAGGTCCGACGCGGTTTGGGCCGGGGCGATCTTGCATCAGACCCGCCATTCGCCGTTCAACCCAAAGCATCACGGGCACCACGTTAACGATGGAGAAAAAGAGAAGAAAAATCTTAAATGAATTGAGCGACAGCTCCATGATTGCCGTCACTGGTCAGTCTCCAACACGTTCTTACGAAACACATAGACCAACCCCAAGATTAAAAACGCCATGTAAACCAACATCGCAATAAGCAGCCCGGCGTCTTGACGAACCGATTCACGATAAACCAACGCCCACGGAAAAAAGAAGACCGCTTCTACGTCAAACAACAAAAATAAAACGGCGATAAGGTAAAAACGGCTCTTAAAAGGAATGCGGGCGCTGCCTTCAGGGGTCACTCCGCATTCGTAGGTACTGAGATTGGTCGAGTTGTAGTTACGCGGCCCGAGAAAACTCGACAGCGCAATAATGACCACTCCCATGCCCGCGCCGAAGAGAAATAAAATTGCTATCGGAAGATAGGTTACCAAGAGACTCCCTAATCATAATTATGAGAGTAACGCCGCCACTGAAGCCTTCGCCATCCGCACCACCGGGCTGAAGAACAGCCCAAGCAGAACTGTGGGCACGGCCAACAAAAAGAGGCCCACAAAATGAAATGAACTTAAATGGATGCGGGGCAGCGTCTGAGCCGATGCCGTCACCGGCTTATCCAGCCACATCGCCTTCACGATGCGGGCGTAATAGTACAAAGACACCACGCTGTTGAGCACGCCCCAAATTGCCAACCACAAGAAATTGGGGGCATCAATCACCGAGCCGAAAAGTAAAAATTTGCCGACGAAACCACCGAACACCGGAATGCCGGTTAAAGAAAACAGAAACACCGCCATACAAACCCCAAGGTAGGGATTGGTCCAACCGATACCACGAAAGGATTCTACGTCGTCTGAACCGCGCGCTTCAATGACCAGACCAGTCACGATGAAGGCGCCCACGTTCATCAGATAATAAACTACGAGATAAAAAAGCACGGCAACGAGCCCTTTTTCATTCATCGCCACCAGGCCCATCAATAGGTACCCCACGTGCGCGATACTTGAATAGGCCAGCATTCGCTTCACGCTAACCTGCGCCAGTGCCGAAACATTTCCTACGAACATGGTAAGGGCAGAAACGATTGAGAGGCCCAAAAGCAGGTTACTGCCGGGCATCACGGTCCACGTCATGTCGGCGCCCTTGATGGCGAACACCCCATAAAAAATACGAATCAATGCCGCCATGCCGGCAGCTTTAGGGCCAACCGAAAAGAAGGTGACCACGGGAGTGGGCGCCCCTTCGTATACGTCTGGAGTCCAGAAATGCATGGGAAATGCCGAAATCTTGAAAGCCAAACCGCCAAACACCAGTAAGATCGCAATCTGAAGAACCGCCGGCGGCTCCGCCATATTCATTGCCATTAGGCTTGAGCGAATCTCGTCGTATTGCAACGAGCCGGTGATGCCGTATAACAACGAAAAGCCGTAGATCATCAGGCCAGACGATAACGCGCCGTAGATCAAATACTTTAACGACGCCTCATTCGATCGCAGGCTTTCGCGATTTAGGCCGGCCAACGCAAACGAAATAATGCTCACCGTTTCAATACCGATGTAGAGCATGATGAGGTTGGTGGAAATCGCCATCAAACTCATTCCAAACACCGTACACAAAATTAGAATGGCGTACTCGTTACGATATTTTACTTCGAGCTCTTTCGAGCCGTAGGCGGCGTAGAGACCTAAAATTCCGGCGGAAAACGCGAGGATGCGGAAAAAGCTAGAAAGGCCATCGTGCGCCACCACTCCCGAGAAGTACATCGACGGGGCCAAGGGCATTAATTTGAGGGTTGCGGCAATCGAAGCCACCAAACCCAAACAACCCAACATAAAGGAGAGCGAAGTCGATCGCGCCTTGGGCAAAAACGCATCAGTTATAAAGATGAGCACCAAAAACGTGACTAAAACAGCTTCTGGAGCAAACCACTTTAAACTTTCAACGGCATTTTGAATCACGGCCAACCTTTAGGTGAAAATCGTCAGAAGTTTAGCCACCGTTGCCGACATCAGGTCGAGCACCGGCATGGGATAAACGCCCAAAAGAATTACCAACACGATCAATGGCGCCAACGTGAGCCGCTCGCGCCAATTCATGTCAGGCAAGTCTTTGTACTCTTCGTTCAACGGCCCCAAATAAACCCGCATAAACATCCACAACAAGTAAGCGGCGCCCAGCACGATTCCTAGAGAGCCAATCACCGTTAATGTTTGTAAACGCGGCACCGAAAACGCTCCCATGAAAACCATGGCTTCACTGATAAAACCATTGAGGCCGGGAAGGCCCAACGAAGCAAACAAGGCAATGGCGGAAACTCCGGTAAACACCGGCACTACGCCGGCAATGCCGCCAAAACCACGGCTGCCGTCCGGCTTCACAATCCAACGGTGATGCGCGCGTTCATAAATGATGCCGACCAAAAGGAACATCATGGCGGTCGAAAGGCCATGGTTCACCATTTGGAGAACGGCACCGTTCACGCCCGCCACCGTAAAGGTGGACATGCCCAGCATCACGTAACCCATGTGAGAAACCGAAGAGTAAGCCACCAGCTTTTTGAGATCGGTTTGCGCCATCGCGCAGAACGCCCCGTAAAGAATATTGATTACGCCGAGCAATGCCATGGCGTTTGCTGCCCACATGGTGGCTTCGGGAAGAATGGGAAAGTTCATGCGGAGAATTCCGTAGGTACCCATTTTCAGAAGTACGCCGGCCAAAATCACCGATACGGCAGTTGGTGCTTCCACGTGCGCCCAAGGCAGCCAGGTGTGAAACGGCCACACCGGAACCTTGATGGCAAAACCAATAAAAAGGCCCACCCAGAAAATCTTGTCCATCGCAAATTGGCTACCGAACAACGAGATAGTTTTACCCGCGAAAGGATGCGTAGCCGCCAATTTAATAAGGTCGAAGGTGTGAGCGTCAGAGTAGTAATACATGCCCACCATAACGAGCAGCATCAGCACCGAACCAAATAGGGTGTAGAGAAAGAATTTGATCGCGGCGTAAACTTTGTTTTTGCCGCCCCAAATACCGATGAGAAAGTACATGGGAAGCAGCATCACTTCCCAGAACATGAAGAACAGGAAAAAATCTAAAGCGCAGAACACGCCCATCATTCCCGCTTCTAAAAATAGAAACATCGCAAAGTAGCCTTTGACGCCATAGTCGATGGTCCACGAAGCAAAAATACAAAGAAAAGACAGCAGCGCGGTTAAAATCACCATGCCGACGCTCAATCCGTCGACCCCCATGTAGTATTCGATGTTGAACATCGGAATCCACATCATGCGTTCGGTGAATTGAATGCCCGGATTGGTCCGGTCGAATTCCATAAACAGCTTGGCGGCGAGCGCTAAGGGGATAAACGTGGTGACCACACTGGCCAGCCGAATCCACTGCGGCTTATCTTTGGGGAGACATAAGACCACTACCATCCCGATCAGCGGGACAAACGTCATTAGACTAAGCATAGATCCTTCAACGCCTCTCTATTTCAACGCCCAGAACACAACTCCGAGCGCCAACAACGAAAAAATCAAATACTGCTGTACCCGGCCAGTTTGAAAACGACGCACTACCCAGCCACTCACGGTGACCATATCTCCGGCGCCATCAACAAATAGCCGATCAACAAAAATCTCGTCGAACTTACCGACAACGGTGCGCAGCACCATCACCACTTTGCTCCAGCCATCCACGAAGATGGCATCCACCACACGGTTATCAAACGCCGCCAGCATGCGATTCCATGACAACAGCACCTTCTTGATGAAGAAACCGACGTACAGCTCATCAAAAAAATATTTATGCCACAAAATATGGTGCATCGGCCCGAACAGCCGCTTTAACGTATCGGGGCTGATAATCCGCCGTAGGTAAACCAGCGAAGAAAGCAGAATGCCGCCACCGGCCAATAACAACGATAAAATCAGCGCCAAGTTGTGGGCGGTGTGATGAATCTCTTCATTTCCATGGTGAGCGCCAATGCCCATCGCCACCTGCGAAGCCTCCACACTGTGTTCAAACCATTTCACCGGCAGCACACTGTCCACTAAATCCAAACCAGTGGGGCCCGAAAACCAGAGAGACAAAGAACAAGCGGCCAAAACCACCAAGGGAAAAACCATGATCAACGGCTGTTCGTGCGCATGGTGATGCTTATGCTCATCGCGCGCTGCGCCGAAGAAGGTCATGTAGATCAGGCGAAACATGTAAAACGCGGTGATGCCGGCGGTTACAAAACCAAGAATAGGGATCAGCATGTGATGAGCGTGTTCCATGCCAAAAGCCAGCGCCCCGGCCAAGACTCGATCCTTACTCACAAAACCTGAGAAGAACGGAAGGCCACTAATCGCCAAGGTGGCAATGAGCATGCACGCAAATGTCCAAGGCATCTTAGTACGCAACCCGCCCATTTCGCGCATGTCCTGAGTGTGTACGGCGTGAATCACGCTGCCCGAACACAAGAATAAACAGGCCTTGAAACAAGCGTGAGTCACCAAATGCATAAAGGCAGCGCCGAACGCCCCGACCCCCACGCCCAGCACCATGAAACCAAGCTGACTGATGGTTGAGTAAGCGAGCACCTTCTTGATGTCGGTCTGCACGATGGCAATAAGCGACGCCAGAAAGGCCGTAATCACGCCAACGTAGGCGATAATCGTCAACACCCCGTGCGAGGCTTCGAGCAACGGATAGGTGCGAATCAAAAGAAAAACGCCGGCCGCCACCATGGTAGCCGCATGAATAAGGGCGCTCACCGGAGTGGGGCCTTCCATCGCATCGGGCAACCAGATGTGCAGAGGAAACTGGGCCGACTTTCCAATCGTGCCCATCATGATCATCAAACCAATAAACGTGTATGCCGGCAGCCCCAAAATCAGGACATCGTGGCCCACGTTATTTTTTACCGCCCCGTAAATCTCCATGAAATTGGTGGTTCCGAACAGGTAATAAACCCCGCAAATGCCCATAAAAAAACAGGTGTCACCCACACGGGTGGTCATAAAGGCTTTTATGCTGGCGTTAATGGCCGACGGCTTTTTGTAATAGAAACCAATTAACAGGTACGAGCATAGGCCCATCAGCTCCCAACAGATAAAGAAGGTGAGCAAGTTATCGGAAATAACCAAGCCCAACATCGCAGCCGAGAACAAAGAGATGTAAGCGAAAAAGAGATGATACCGATCTTCACCGTGCATGTAGCCCACGGAGAAGAGGTGAATCAGGGTCGAACACAGCGTAACCATGAACAACATGATGGCGGTTAGGTTGTTCACCAGCACGCCAATCACGAGTTCATACCCTTGAGCCCCTTTTAGCCCGGCGGAGGGCACCCCGGGAAGCGCGATCCATTTAAGCTGAAGGGTGTCGTACAAATTTCCCGTGCTCAGCATCTGAATAAAGATCGGCGTTGCCAACGCCAACGAGCCGGCAATAGCGATTACCGAGATAAAATCCCCGTGACGGGGCAGCTTTTTACCAATCCAAGCCTGAATTAAAAAGGCCGAGAAAGGGAACGCCACTATCCAAAGACAACTCTGCGCCATTCGCTAATTCCTCAGAAGGTTGGCCTCATCGGCATCAATAGTCTGTTTCAAGCGATAAAATCTAAGAATGATCGCCAGCGCCACCGCAGCTTCCGCCGCGGCAATGATAATGATAAATAGATTGGCCACCTGGCCATCGATGTTCGCCGTGCGATAGCGACTAAAAGCTACAAAATTAAGCCCCGCGGCATTGAGAATAAGCTCGATGCCGAGCAGAATTCCGATGGTGTTCTTGCGCGAAAGCACGCCCACGATGCCCAAACAAAAGAGCGCCGCGCTCACGACCAAAAAGCCCTGCACTCCGCAGGCCTTATCTAAAAAAGAGTGGAGTACTTGCAAATTCATGATGGTTACCTTGGCCTCGCTATCCAAACCGCACCAACCAAAGCACCCAAAAGCAAAATGGTGATGGCTTCAAAAGGGAGCAGATAGGCATTGAGTAAAGCCTCACCAATGAGCGGAGTCTTGGGGGCGTGCAAAAATTTTTGTGATTTCTCAATATTTTCTGCGGCGAACTGCGGGTTGATATCTAAAAGTGCCTTAACCAAATAAGCGAAAAGGGCCGCCCCAATGAGAACGGGGACAAGTAACTTAGTGCCAATATCACGCAGTTTCATTTGGTATAGCCATTGCGTGAGCATGATCGCGAAGAGAATTAAAATGGTGACGCCACCGACGTAAACAATCACTTGTGCACCGGCCAAAAAATCGGCGCCGGCAAAGAGATACATTGCGGCCACGCCAAGAAAAGTGCCCAAAAGCGCTATGGCGCCGTAAAGCACATTGGGGTGGAAGGTGGCGACAAGGGCCGCGGCTAGCGTAAAAATCTCAGCCGCAAACAGCACCAATTTCATTCCGGTAGTCATCTGTGTTATCCGCCAAAAGCTTTCATGATTAACTGCACCATCGACTGCCCTTTAAAGACCCACATCCACAAAGCAGTGCCGGTAACATTAATCAGCGCCAACGGAACCATGCCCTTCCAGCAAAGACTCATCAGCTGATCCACGCGCAAACGCGGCAACGTCCAGCGCAGCCACATGACAACGAAGACCATCACCAGGGTCTTGGCCATGAACACCGTAAAGTGAACGAGCGCCAGTACCCCTACGGGCAAGGGCACCACCCATTGATCGATATTAAAAAAGGGAAGCTGCCAGCCACCTAAGTACAAGGCGGTAACCATCGCCGACATCACGAACACATCAACAAACTCGCCCAGTGCGTAAAGTCCAAAGCGCATTCCCGAAAACTCGGTGTTGAAACCCGAAACCAGTTCAGATTCGGCTTCAGGTAAGTCGAATGGAATGCGGTTGGTCTCCGCCAAGCCACCAACGAAGAGCAGGAAGAAGGCACAAAAGGTAAACGGATTGTGCACTATGTTCCAAAAATGATAATTCACCGCCGCGTGTTCCACCGCGGTATTCCAACCCTGCTGCTCAACAATTGAGCCCATCTGCAGGGTTCCCGAAATAATGACCGCGGGAAGAATGGAAAGCGAAACCGGAATTTCGTAGCTAACGATTTGGGCTGCCGCACGAAGGCCGCCGAGCAAAGACCACTTGTTTTGTGAAGCCCACGATCCCAGCAACAAACCTGGCGCCACTAAAGTGGTGACCGCCAGAACATACAAAACGCCGATATTTAAATCGGCGCCCAACAGATGTTTTCCAAACGGCAAGGCAGCAAAGGCGGCGCAGGCGCCCACCACCACAAAAACCGGAGCAATATTAAATAGGAAACGGTCAGCGCCGGTCGGGGTAAAGTCTTCCTTCGCGAGCATTTTAACGGCATCGGCCGCAAACTGAAGAATGCCCAATGGGCCAACGCGGTTAGGGCCAACGCGATCTTGAATATCGGCGGCGATCTTTCGCTCAACGTAAGTGGCCAAGCCACCAAAAGGAAGGGCGAGCAAAAACAGAATAAGAAAGGCGGAAAGGGCGGCATAAATCCAGAGCGGACCCATTCCAACCCAGCCCTGCAGCGTGTGGGCAAAGGCAGCTGACTCGATCATGCGTTCCCCTTAACTTCGCTCTTTCGATTTTTATTTGGGCTTCGCAGGCGGGGGCCGGAGACGCCCTTCACCCAATCTAGGTCGCCACGCACCCAGCAGAAAATAAGGCCGGCAACCAAAAGGCCGACGAACAGAAAAATTTCGGCAAAAATAAGACCGGCTGTGCCTTTGAGCGCCGCGTCTTTAAAGAGCGTCGCGACCGGGAAGATGGCCACCATCTCAACGTCGAAAATAATAAAAACTATCGCAATGACGTAAAAACGAATGTTGAATTTTACCCACGGACTGCCAACGGGGTCTTCACCACACTCATAAGCGGCTCCCGCTTTGCCAATGTACCGGGATTTGGGACGCAATAGCCAACCCGCGCCTAGCATGAGAGGCACAATCGCGGCCGCGATTACAAAGTACCAAAATACTGTGATGAAGCCCGTTTCCAACGAAGCGTTTCCCTTCCATCACTCTCTAAAGAGGAAGCTGTCTTTGCCATCTTTAAAGAGACTTAGTTTTTTCGTCTGCCTGGGGAAGACAAGCCTAAGTAGCTGAATTTACAAAACCGCTAAACCCTAAGAGTGGGGGTAAAGATTGTCAAGGCGGTGCGGCGGTAACCCCGCGATGTGTTAAGGGCATTTTAGCGACGATAAAAATCAATTCTGCGCCGAAAACAAAAAACTTTTAGTCGGCAATGGAACGTTGGTAGGGTGGACGCTCCATTAATCGTCCCACGTAGGTTGGCAGCGAAGGGTAGTCGCTCATCGGCATCTTTAAGGCTCGTGCAAAGATTAGAGTCGACCCCACCACGACGTCGGCGGCAGTAAAACTATCTCCAACCAAAAAGGGTTTCCCGGTTAAGGCATCGTTAACCACCGCGGCATTAGCTTTGAAGGTTTTAATGGCCTCTTCGGCAAGCCCGGCGTTACGCGCGGCCTCGGGTAGTTTCACGGTGTGCATGAAGTAAGTCATCACCGGGACCTCAAGCGTGACCGCGCCGTACATCATCCACTGCCAATACAAGGCCCGATCCTTAGACGCTAGGGCCGGGGCCAACTTTTTGT
Source organism: Pseudomonadota bacterium (assembly GCA_043718025.1). Lineage (GTDB taxonomy): Bacteria > Bdellovibrionota > FAC87 > UBA2466 > UBA2466 > JBGSST01. The sequence continues at coordinate 15,758 of JAYSWN010000001.1, read as the reverse complement.
CCAAAAATTTGTCCGCTAAATAACCCACGATCGCGGTGGACTCGAAAAGGGTTGCCCCCGCCACTTCGATGGCGGGAACCAAGCCCAGCGGATGCACTTTCAGGTAATGGGCCGACTTATGCTGCTTCTCGCCCAAATTGATGCGAATCAAGTCGTAGGGCACACCCATTTCCTCGAGCAGCCAGCGGGGACGGCTCGAACGGGTTTTTGGGGCGTAATAAAGTTTAATCGATTCCATGAATGAGTTCCCCCTCTAGGGCTCTAGTCAGCGTATGAAAACCAAGGTATTACCTTGCTCGCTGTGTCGAAACGAATTTCTATCATAGGTGCGGGAAGCTGGGGTACCGCAGTCGCAAATATCTGCGCGGATGCCGGGCACTCCGTGGTCGTCTGGGGCCGCAACGCCGAAGTGGTGGCTCATCTCGACGCCCACAAAGAAAATAAAAAATACCTGCCCGGAGTGGCGCTAAACCCCTCACTTCACGCGACGACCGACTTATCCCGCGCTTTCGCGCACGGGGAGATCGTGGTTTGCTCGGTGCCTACGCAGCAAATTCGATCGGTCTTCACCGCGCAAGGCAAGACGATGGCGGCCAAGATTCTCATCAACACCTCTAAAGGTATCGAAAACGGTACCAACCTCACGGTTGAAGAGGTGTTTTCGGAACTCTGCCCCGGCGCCCTGTACACCACGCTTTCTGGTCCCAGCTTTGCGCTTGAAGTGGCCAAACGCTTACCCACGGCGGTGACCATCGCCTCGCGCGACGCCATCGCCGCCGTCGAGATTCAAAAGTTTTTGTCGACGCCGTATTTCAGGGTCTACACCTCGCCCGATGTGGTGGGAGTGGATTTGGCCGGAGCCTTGAAAAACGTGGTGGCAATTGCTTCGGGGGTCGTGACCGGACTCAATCTCGGTTTCAATGCCCGCGCCGCTTTGATTAACCGCGGCATCGTAGAAATGACCCGCTTAGGAATCAAGCGCGGCGCTCAACCGCTTACCTTTATGGGGCTGGCCGGAATGGGCGATTTGGTTTTGACGTGTACGGGCCCCTTGTCCCGCAACCTTCGTTTGGGGTTGATGCTCGGCCAAGGAAAATTGCTGGCCGACATTCAACGAGAGTTAGGCCAAGTGGCCGAAGGGGTCTACACCGCTAAGTCGGCGTACGAGCTTTCGATAAAAGAAAACGTGCCGATGCCAATCACCGAGCAGGTTTACCGAGTGCTCTACCACAACTCTCCGCCCTTAGAGTGTCTCAACAGCCTGATGAGCCGCGATCTAAAGGCCGAATGGGACATCATTTAACAGCGTTAGCCAAAGGCGAGATGCGGTGGTGAGAAGATTCGGCGTTTCCAAAAATGAGTGAAACTGTACCCAGAAACGAACTTGCCGAGTGGCTGAAAAAAGGGGGCACTCCTGCGCCCCTGATGGCACTGGTTGGTTTGTCCCCTTTGGGTAAAGCTTGGGTTCTTGCCCAGTCATACCAAAACACGGCACACCCGATTCTCGCTGTGTTCAAGGACGCCGCCGTAGCGCGGGCCGTAGCCGACGACTTGCTTTTCTTTTTAGGGCGAGAGGCGGCATCGCGTGTTCATTACTTTCCGCCGGTGGAGTTTGACTATTACCGCGGTATTCTGCCCAATCCCGAATCGGTATCCGAGAGAAACAAAGCCCTCTTCCACGCCCTGAACGACAGCCATAAAAGAATTTTTTTAACCACCTCGTCTGCAGTGTTGCAAAAGTGTTTGCCCACCGCTGGTTTTGCGCGCGTGACTCGGCACCTCAAGCCCAACGCCGAGATCTCTCGCGATGACCTAATCAAAGGCTTACTTGAGGCCGGTTACCAAAGACAGCCCACCGTCTACGATCCGGGGAGCTTCGCCGTACGCGGCGGCGTGGTCGACATTTTCTCGCCGCTTTACGATAAGCCGATTCGCGCCGAGTGGCTCGGCGATGAGATCGAAGAGATCCGCTTCTTTGACCCGAAAAGCCAACGCTCACTCGAAAAAGTCGATCAGGTTTCAGTGATTCCGGTGGGTTCGACGTTGCTCCCACGGCCTGAAGAACTCAGTGCGGTGAATGAGAAATTAAAAGAACGGCTCGATGAAATCGAAATCCCCAAATCCCAACGTGAAGAGCTTTTTACCAAGCTGGTAGATGGGTTACCACTGCCCGAATGGGGACTATTGTTTCCCTTGCTCTCCGGTGGCTCAAGTTCGGTCTTCGACTATTTCCCCAAAGACAAAACTATCTTTTGGGACGGCAAGAGTAGCTTCGATGAGCAGGTAAAAGAAACGGACTTACCCCGGTTACTTAAAAACCATGAACTCTACGAAAAAGCGCCGCGCGCCATCGCAAAAAAAGATCAGCTATTTCTCTCGCTGCAGGACTTAGCGCAAACCCGGGAACCAAAACAAGACCGTTTTTTCGAAGACTTCTCTAAGGGTGAAGCCGGCGAAGACGAACTGGTGAGCCGCGCGGTCTCTTTTTTAATCGAACGGGCTCCCGGAAAAAAAGGGCATCCGCATTTAGCCTTGGAATCAATTGCTACCGCGATGAAGAGTTGGATCGACAAGGGTTACCACATTCACTTGGTTTGCCACACCACAACCCACGCCTCGCGGATGAGGGATTTATTTGACCCCTACGGCATCTCTCTAGATCTGGTGGAACAAGACAAGCCCGCAATTGAAGGCCTGTTTGCAACCGATTTTCGCCGCATCGCCATTTGGAATGGTTTTCTTTCCGAGAGCCTGGAATTTCCCGATTTAAAAGTAGTGCTACTGAGCGAAGAGGCCGTATTTGGCTCAAAGAAACGCACCTCGCGATCGGCGGCGTGGTCGGGAAAAGATCGCGATCGCTTACTGCAATCGTTTCGCGATCTCAAGCCGGGCGATTTCGTCGTGCACAAAGAGCACGGCATCGGAAAATATGTAGCCTTAAAGACAATGGATTTTTTGGGGGTGTCGGGCGACTACGTGCAGCTCGAATACCGCGACGGCGACAAACTTTACGTCCCCGTCTACCGCCTAAACATCCTGCAAAAGTATGTGAGTGGCGAAAATTCAACCGCCGCGGTCGACAAGCTTGGTGGTGACCGTTGGGTAAAGGCCAAATCGAAAGCGCGGCGCGCCGTTGCCGAACTGGCGGCCGAGTTCCTTACGTTGCAAGCAAAGCGGAAAATGATTACCGCTTACGCCTGTTCGCCGCCCGGATCAGATTACACCGAATTTGAAATGGAGTTTCCTTTCGACGAAACTCCCGACCAGTTAAAAGTGATAGAAGAGATCAACCAGGACTTAAGCAAATCGTCCCCAATGGATCGATTGGTTTGCGGTGACGTCGGCTACGGCAAAACGGAGGTCGCCATGCGCGCCGCCTTTCGCGCCGTGCTCGACGGCAAACAAGTGGCGGTACTGGTGCCCACCACCGTTTTAGCATTTCAACATTTTGAAACCTTCAAAAGCCGTTTTAAGAGCGTCGGCGCCCGAGTGGAAATGGTTTCGCGCCTAAAGAGCGCCGCCGAAAACAAAAAGACGCTTGAGGAGGCCACCGACGGTAAAGTGGATATTTTGATTGGCACTCACCGGCTGCTATCCTCCGACGTACAGTTTAAAAGTCTGGCCCTACTGGTAATCGATGAAGAGCACCGCTTTGGGGTGGTGCATAAAGAGCGCCTCAAGAAAATGAGTGAGACCGTGCATGTGCTATCGATGACCGCCACGCCTATTCCCCGCACACTCAACATGGCGATGTCGGGCATTAAAGAGATTTCGCTGATCACCACCCCGCCCCCCGACCGCTTGGCCGTGCGCACCTTCGTTTGCCGAAGCGCCGACGAGGTCATCGCCGAAGCGGTAACCAACGAACTCATTCGCGATGGACAGATCTATTTCGTCCATAACCGGGTGGAGTCTATTTTTAAACGGGCCGATGAGCTGCGGGCCTTGGTGCCCAAACTGAAAATCGACGTAGCCCATGGGCAAATGAACGGCGACGAACTCGAAAAAAAGATGCTCGAGTTCTATCGCGGCGAAGCCAATATGCTGATGTCCACCACGATCATTGAATCAGGCCTAGACATCCCCAGGGCAAATACCATCATCATCGACGACGCCCAAAATTTTGGGCTCGCGCAACTCTATCAACTGCGCGGTCGAGTGGGCCGGTCAGCGGTGAGGGCTTACTGTTACTTGCTGATTCCGGGCGAAAATTTAATCGGCGATGACGGCAAGCAACGCCTTCAAGTGATCCAACGTTACACCGATTTAGGCAGCGGCTTTCACATTGCCAGTCACGATTTAGAGATCCGGGGAGCCGGTGACCTGCTAGGCAAAGACCAGTCGGGTCATATCGCAGCCGTCGGTATTGACATGTATTTTGACCTACTTGAAGAGTCCATACGCGAGCTGCAGGGCAATCCGCGGGAAGAAGAGATCGAGCCTGAAATTACGATGAAGATCGCGGCACGGTTCCCCAATGATTACCTGCCCGATATTTCGGAGCGAGTTTTGATCTACCGCAAGCTCTCATCGGTAACCCAAGAAGAAGAGATTTCCGAGATTGAAACAGAGATTCGTGACCGTTTCGGGTCTATTCCCGCCGAGGTACATAATCTGCTGGGGCTAATGACTTTAAAGCTGTATCTCAAACGGATGCACGTGCTCCGCATGAATTGCGGCCCACGAAAAACTTCACTGCAGTTTGCCCCTTCTACTCCGGTATCTGGACAAAAAATCGTAAAACTCATCCAACGGGATAAGGAAGAACGTTACAGCCTTACCCCCGACGGAAAGCTTGTGTTCACCGTACGCGATACCGATTGGCAAGGTCAGCTCGCGCAGATTCGCCGGTTGTGCGAAGCGCTTGATATCGACTAATTCAGCCCGCTACGTTGCCCTCGTTTTTGCAGTTTCTTGCCGCACGTTTGAGGTGGATCGGGAACCACGAAAACGTTCATTAGCGTTCCGTTCTTACTCATGTTCACTTTGCCGTCGCCTTCGACGCGAGAGTTGGAGCGCGACCACGGAGTGTTGCTAACCAACGGTTTACCGGTTTCATCGATCATGCTGATCATTCGAATGTCGACGATTCGATCATCGCTGCCCTTGATCCGCACCACGGAAGGATGCGAAAACTCTTGAACCAAATAGCGCGCCGGCTCGGCCTCGATCACCTTTCGTAACGCTTTCCACTCGGCCCGCGTCATTTTGGGTCCAATGAAAATACTATCGCCGCCACGGCCATCCACGATCTTGATCACCGAAGTGCTCTGATGAGAAAGCGCGTACTCAATGTTCTTTTGATCCGTTTCCACCGCTCCTTTTTTGTCGAGCTTAATGAAGCGGCGGCTCGCCGCGCCCGGAAGAATCGGCTCTTGGCCTAAATAGAATCGGGTCAGCTCGTCGAGATAGGTGTGAAACATTTTATCGCCGATAAATTCCATTCCGGGTGTGTAGTTTGTTTGCACCTTACCGGTCAATATAGCGTCGACGAGCCCCGGTAAGTAAGGGTCGCGCCGGGCCGATGCATCGTGTTCGTACTTTGATTTTCGAATGGCCTTGTCCAAGGCGTCTAAGTCAATCTCACCGTTCTCATCACGTTCCATAGCCGCCGCGATCGCGTCCCGTTTTTTTTTCGACAATTTGTCTTCATCCAAATGGGCTCTGGCCTCATCGACTAAAGCTTTTTCGCGGATGCCGGGGTGTTGCCAATCGGCCCAAGCGTGCTCTGCGTTCATCCACAAAAAACCAATCCGCTTCTTGTAAATTTTTCCGAAATTTCCTTTGAACTCCACATAGGCGCCGTCTTCTTCAAAAATAATCCGGCGATCGCGGGTGTACTGAGTGACCACAATGGCGCCGCGCTCTTTCCAGATCTGCTGCAGCCTCAAGTCTTCTTTGTCACCGTAGGGCGGAAAACTAAAGATAACCAACGCTCCATCCGTGTCGCGGTGGCCAAGGCGCGGTGAACTTAGTTGCACCATGCGATCTTGTACATCGCTGTACCAGTCATTGGGGTTATTCACTGGAGTCAATACCGAGTAGACCCGGGGCATCAAGATTTCGTATATCTCGCGAGCCGGTCCGATCTCTCCCGGCGAGCCGACGAAGCCAGTGTTGTCTTCAAGCACCACGTATTTTCCATCGAGCCGCCGAATAACGTCGGGCCCGTAAATAAAACGCGCCTTCTTAGCTACCTTCGGCGTGATGTACTTCCACAGCGAGCGTTCGCCCGTTCGATCCAAAATAGCGTCAATCACCGCGCCCGGAATGATGTGATCGCGGTAGGTTTGGGCGCCGGCGTGATCTTGCAAAAAACGGCGGATCGTTTCGGCCCGCTGAGCGGTGCCGGCGGCCAAAAGATCAAAATCACTCTGCAATAGCAAGCGTGGCACCGGCGTCATCGGAGTGTCGCCGGAAAATTGTTTCTTCGCCATTTTGATGAGCTTTAGGATCACGGCGGGCGAATAACCGTCGAGCTGTTTGACCACTTCGACGTACTGCGGCCTAACCGTGCCGTTTGGAAAGTAGACTTCGTCGTAAAACTCATCCGCCGCAAATGCGGACGCAAAAAGGAAAATAAAAGGGAGTAATCCCTTCGCCACCCAACCCATTCCCATAAACCCCACCCCTATGACGTCATAAAACGTTTTTCCGACGCTTGCAGTCAAAACGAATTAAACAACGCGTTAACTAAAGTGCGCGATCTTCAGACGCGACGCGTCGATAAGAAGACAAACGTGGCGAAACTTAGACGTAACCGCTTAAAGGAGTTAAAATTTTGCAATGGAAACAAAAAAGCCTTCGTCCAAGACCATTGATGCTTTGTTAGGCGAACCTGAATTGTCATCGCTCGTCGACTTGCAAAAATTTATTGCCGACGAGTTGGGCACCGCAAACAGTTCACCCGACTTTGGGCGTTCGTTTCGCCCGCTGACCGATGGCTTGGGACTAGAGAGTCCCGATCCCACTAAACGGCCGCAACCCACCCCATTCGAAAAAGTGACCCTCGAAAGAAAGGAGTCACGCTTAGACGATCTATTTTCTACTGACCCCCTGCCACAAAAAAATGGCGCGACCAAAGACTCGTTGGTTCAAGCCTTTCAAAAAATGCCGGACGCGCCGCCCCCCCTTCCTAAAGAACGAGGAGTTCGTGAAACTCTGACTAACGACATCATCACCCCGACCGAAGCAGTGGCGGCCGCCCGCCTGATGAATAGCGTGCGTCCTGCCGAGCAGCCGGTGGTTTCACTTAATCCGGAAGTGATGCGATCTTTGAGTTCTGATTTAGCCACGCCGCCGCCGGAGTTACCCAAGCCGACCATCAGCCGTCGATTTATGGCATCGCTACTCGATCAGGTTTTTGTTTGGACGCTATTTGCGGGCCTGATCATTTTGACCGGAGTGGTTCTTGAAGGGCTTTCGCCCGCGGCCCTTTCACAGTGGTTTTTTAGCAGCTTTTCCAACCCAAAATTTGTTCGCATCATGGCGCTCGAATTTTCGGTGATCTGGCTCACCTACTTAGTCATGTCGATTGGCGTATTGGACATGACTTTCGGGATGTGGGTGTGGGGCCTAAGATTGGCGTACCCCGGTGCAAAAGAGGGCGAATGGCTAACCGTTCGTAAATGCATCCGCCTGGTTACGTCGTTTCTTTTCTACCCGATCCCGTTACTGGCGCCGCTGCTGCTCATTCGCACCAAGGGAAGAAACTTAGTTGATCTAATTTCAAAAACCCAGGTATACCGGTTTGCGAATTGATGAATGTACGCAATCACATCTTAGAAAAGAAGATTATCGGCTGGAAGCACCTCGGCACCATCGCCGATAAACTACGCACGGAGCGGCGGGTGATTGTTTCGTCTAACGGCTGCTTCGATATTTTGCATTGGGGCCATCTGCGCTATCTCAATGAAGCCAAGGGTTTTGGTGACGCGCTGGTGGTAGGAATTAACTCAGATGCCTCCGTTCGGAAGCTAAAGGGCGACTCGCGCCCGATTTTCGATGAACGAGTTCGCGCCCATCAACTGGCCTGTTTAAGCGCGGTAGACTACGTCGTGGTCTTCGATCAAGACACACCGCTCGAATTCTTAGAAATTTTGCGCCCGCACATTCATGTAAAGGGCGCCGACTACGCCAACAAACCACTGCCCGAAAGAGGGTTGGTCGAAAGCTGGGGCGGAAAAATTGAATTGCTACCGCTCGAAGAGGGTTTTTCGACCACCAGTGTGATTGCCAAGCTAAAAGCGCTTCCCAATGAATAGGCTCATCGTCGGATTTAGATTAAACAGACCAAACTCCGCCACGATCGTAACCGGGTATTCGAGCTCTAGACCGATAAAGGCATGAAGCGTTCCCTTCATACTGGAAACCACTGCAGTTTTCGCCAGGGCCGGTCGAATGCTTCCTTGGGCCAGCAGCACCGAGGCACCTAAGTAGGGCTTGAGCCGGACATAGTCTTTGCTCGCATAAACCCCGAACTCAAAGTTATTGCCCGAAAAATCATTTCGAAAGACGCTCACGTTGGTATAGCCCACAAAGGTGCTGACGCTGAGCCAACCACTCTTTTCGGTGTAAAAACACCACTTCAAGATTCCGCCCGTGGCGCTGTAACCGGGCTGGTCAGTAAAGGGCATGGTGCTAAAGATCAATTCCGCCCCGGCCCAAAGCCCCTTACTAAAATGCAAGCGCGGTAGCACAAAGACTTGGGGTTCCGCGCCGTTTCTATCGCCCAGCTCGTTAAAGCCCATTTGCGGTGCTACCGACACGTCGACGCCCAGACGAATGCCCGGCCAAGGCGGCAGCGCTTCGGCGGCGCGCATCAACCGCGTGGTCGAAACAAAGCCAATGCGCTCGATTATGTTTTCAATCTCGACGCCGACTAGACCCGACGGCAAGCTAGCCGCACGCCCATTGGCTGACGCTAAGAGCCAAAAGAGAAAAACGAAGTTAAGGCGTAAAGACTTCACGTATCCATTTTAACACTCTAAATTTAGGGCATGAGCAAAACCTCGCCAAGTAAACCTCACAAGAGCACCGCCGCCACGGATGATTTGTTTGAGGAGGGCAAAGGGCGCCTTCCCGAATGGAGCGCGCGGTTTTTGAGTTACCTCCAGACCGAGCGCTCCGCCAGCCCTCACACCACCGCCAACTATGAGTTGGATCTCAAAGATTGGTTTCGTTACCTGTTCGAAAAGCAGAAAGGCGAATTTAAAAACAGCGATCTTTGCGACTTGAAACTATTGCGAAAGTATTTGGCCGCCCAGTCCAAATTATACGAGAAGTCGACACTGGCGCGGCGCCTTTCGACGATCAAAGGGTTTCTCAAATTCCTGCACCGCGAAGGCGTCATTGAAAAAAATGCGGCGCGTATTTTGCGACTGCCCCGAGTGCCGAAGAAGCTGCCTTTCGTTTTAGCGCCCGAGGAGATGCTTAAACTCTTAGACGAAGCCCCGGCGGAAAACCTGCGGCAAAAACGCTTACAGGCGGTTTTAGAACTGCTCTATTCCACCGGAATTCGCGTTTCGGAATGCGTGGGCCTCACCTACGAACAGATTGATTTTGCCCAAAACACTCTTTTGATTAAAGGAAAAGGGAGCAAAGAGCGAGTCGTGCCCATGGGCACTCACTGCCAAACGGCGGTGCGCAATTACGTAGGGTCAGTGCCAAATTTAGTAAAGCACGGCAGCACCACCCCGCTGTTTTTAAACCGCGACGGCAACAAAGTTTCGGTGCGCACCGTACAGCGAGATTTACAGGCCCATGCCATCAACGTGCTCGGTGAAAAAGGCAAAGAGGTCACCCCGCACACTTTTCGCCACTCGTGCGCCACTCATTTGCTAAGTGGTGGCGCCGGCTTACGGGAAATTCAGGAGCTGTTGGGACACCGATCGCTGGTCACCACGCAAAAGTACACCCAGGTCGACACCGAACGTCTCAAGCGCGTGTACGATAAAACCCACCCGCGCGAGAAAACGGCGGCTAAAGAAGTTACCCCACCCCACCCACGCAAGGAATTAACCCCTTAAAACGGTTGTAGAAATTCGCTCATTGCGCGCCCCAGGTAAGTAGCAAAGTGATGCCGAGCGCTAGGCCTAAAATGACTTGGGAATTCTCCGCCTTGGGCTGGCAATTACGAAGCGCTATTTTTGCCACAGCAGTCGTGACTTCGATTTTTGATGCCTATACATTTCTATTCTGATGGAAATGTTTCGACGCTTTGATGAGATTGAAGTGAAGCTGGTCAGCGCCGTGCCGTCGGCCTACGAGCTTTCGGTGGCCTCGGCCCGCACCTGCTATTCGGGTAAAGGCGCAATCTTTCCGGAAGCGGTTTCTATTGATGAAAAAGCGATCGAATTGCGCGACCGTATCGCCGCTTCCACGTTAGAAGCCGGCCACCTCACGACGCGACAGCACGCCCATTTTGTTTTTGTGATTTCTGGAATTTCGCGCCATTGTCTGTGGAATTTTTTGCACGGCCATCCTTTTTATAACTCTGAGCAAGTTAGCCAGCGTTACGTGCGAGTGAAGCCGGGCAATGTGGTCATGCCACCGCTCGACTCGGCGGCGGCAAAAATTTACGCCGACGTAACGGCCGTCCAGACCGCCACTTACGAGCGACTCATTGAACTGCTGCGCGAGCCGCTAGCGGCCGATTTTTACGACCGCTTCAAAGCCCGCAAGAAGACCCCGGAAAAATGGAAAAGCAATATTGATAAGAGGGCATACGAGGTAGCTCGCTATGCCTTAGGGGTAGGCACCACGGCGTACCTCTACCACACGATTAGCGCGCTTACGCTCATGCGCTACGCCAAACTGGTGGATCATTTCGATACCCCCGAAGAGCAGCGGGTGCTCGTAAAGAAAATGCTCGACTGCGTGTTGAAGTTAGATCCGTTGTTTGAAAAAGAGCTTCAAGACCCCTTACCCCTTGAAGCATCGCCAGAGTTTCAATTTCGTCAGGCTGGTCTGCAGCAAGACGTAAGCAAAAAGTTTGTTCAAGAGTTTGATGCCGACCTGGGCCCCCACCTTTCGAAGCTGATTCAGTATTCTTCGAATCCTGAAATGGTTATGGCGCAAGCGGTACGAATTCAATTGGGTAAAACCAGAGCCGAAATGAGCGATGATACCGCTCTGGCGATCATTCTAGATCCTCGGCAAAACAAGCACTTGGCCGATACCCTTAACGTCGGAACCTTCGAACGCATGAGCCAGGTGCTGCACCACGCTCACTTCACCTACCAAAAGAAACTGAGCCACACGGCGGATTCGCAAGATCAACGCCACCGCATGGTGTTCACCAGCCGTCCGTCCGTCTTCTTTCACTATTCTGGTGAGCCCGATTACATTACCCCTTTCGGCATCACCCAGAACGCCGAAGCCCAAGATATTTATCATCAGTGCATGAAACGCAGCTTTGATGGGGTGAACCAGCTCATTGCCCAAGGCGTGAAGCCCGACTTGGCCTTTTATCTTCTGCCCAATGCAGTCTCGATTCGCATGGTGAGCAGCGGTGATCTGCAGTCGTGGCAGCACAAATGGAAGCTGCGTACCTGTTACAACGCCCAAGAAGAAATTTTTAGGGCGAGTTTGGACGAGATTAAACAGCTACGGGAACACTTCCCCAAAATTGCGGAACACCTAAAAGCGCCTTGCTACCTCAGGTTAAGGGCGGGAACCAAACCCTATTGCCCAGAGGGGGATCGCTTCTGCGGATTGCCGGTGTGGAAGTACGACATCAATCAGTACGAGCGTAAAAGCCTTTAAAAGCCGCAATTCGCGGGGTTAGCCGCTTTTGGAACAAAGCGATCCTGAAAATGGTGCCGGGTTGAACTCTTAGCGGGGTTAGCCGAATCACCTGCCTGCGCTGCGGGCCAAAGTTAGATTAGTCTTTCGCGTCGTCCTGAATAAGCTGGTATACCCCTCTGCTCAATGCTTCCCGCGCTTCAAACATTTAAAGAACGGTACGGAGACATCCGCTGGGTAATGGCCCCCATGGCGGGCATTTCGGACGTTATTTTTCGCAGCCTGATACGTGAAATGGGCGCCCAACTGGTGGTGAGTGAGCTGATCTCCTCAGAAGGTTTGATTCGAAAAGGGTCGAAAAGCTGGGAACTCATGGAGTTCTCGCAAGCCGAGCGGCCGGTAGGCATCCAGATTTTTGGTTCCGATCCGCAGAAACTAAAAGAGGCGGCAAAGATCGTACAAGAGCAGGGCGCCGATTTTGTCGACATCAACTTCGGCTGCCCCGTTAAAAAAGTGGTGAGCGACGGAGCCGGGGCGGCTTGGCTCAAAGAGCCTGAGCGCATGGGAGACATGCTGGCCACGGTAGCTTCGGCGCTAAGAATTCCCCTCAGCATAAAAATTCGCACCGGGTGGGATCACGAGTCAATCAACGCCGAACAGGTGGTTCACACTGCCGCTAAAGCCGGTGTGGTGTGGGTGGCAATTCACGGACGAACGCGCGCGCAAGCTTACACCGGCTCCGCCGATTGGGAGCTGATCAAGAAAATTTCGAATTCAAGCCCAATCCCGATTCTGGGCAATGGCGATGTGGTCACTTCAGATATCGCACGAGCTCGTATCGATGGTGGCTACTGCCACGCCGTGATGATTGGGCGCGGCGCTTTGAAAAACCCCTGGATTTTTCGTGAACTGGTTTCGGGTGGCGCGGTTGATTACGACTTTACCGTGCTACTTAACCGTCACTTTGAATTGGCGCTGCAATACCGCGAAAGCCGACGTGCCTTCCTTTCGCTTAAAAAATTTATGGCGTGGTACGCGGCAGGAATTCATGGCGCGGCCCAATTCAGAGCCAGCATTTTTGAAACTAACGATGTACAGGAATTAAAAGATCTCTGCCTTACGTTCTTCACTAACGTTCGTCATCGCCCCATTGAAAACGGTCAGCCTTTTTTAATGGGCGGCCACGGATGAAAGATTAAAACGCTTCGTCTTCGTCACCCGGGCGAAAGCTTCGCAGGGAACCAACAAAGCTAGCGATTGCCGCCCCCACTGCGCCACCAAAGCCAGCGCTAAAAAAACCTTCGAAAAACAGAACGTCCATTCCCCGACCCGCAGAAAGCAGCCCCAGCATGAGACCGACAACCGCTCCCCCAATAAAACCAATTGCGGCACCCACCAGCGCCCCGAGCATTTTTCCGCTCGAAGTTTCGCAAGGGAGCACAAAGGCTCGCCCCACTCCGCTGGCGCCGATGGCACAGAGGCCTGCGGCAATCGCGGCGGGTAAAATTCTCCAGGTAAAAACGCCCGCTCTAAAGAATTGTGAGCTGACCAAGGCCGAGCAACAGATTACTAAGGGGAAAATCAGCGGTAGTGTTTTGGTAAACGATACCAGCCACCACCTACTTGAATTTTTCAGATCGAACCAGTCTTCGATTAGACTCTCCAGCTTCTTACCGATGAAATAACCCGTAGGGCCCAAAAATAGCGGCACCATCATCCATAGAAACAGCACGATAAATTGAGGCTGCCGATCATCGCCGCGCCAAAATGCGTGCGCAAACAACGCGGCAGAAATACCGAATACAATTCCCAATACACCGTCCCATGGATCGAGCTCGTTCATTTCGGCTTGGTAAGCAAGATAAGTGCGCAACCCTTGTTCACGCAGCCGTCCCTCCGACCGGTTTTTTTTTAAAGGGGCGTCCGGCGCTTCGTGCCTTTTAGGTGCGGACTGAGCTGGCGCTGGACGCGGCGGCGGCGCCGGTTTTGTCGTCGCCGAGGGCGAAGGCTTGGGGTAAGTGACCCGCGGCACCTCTTCGTGAGCGGTGATGAGATCATACTTTACCCGCAGCTTTTCATTGGAAAGCGTGCGGTAGGCTTCACCAACGGCCTTAAAAATATTTTCAGCGTCTAAATTTCCGGGGTTTCGGTCGGGATGATGTTTCAAGACCAAAGCGCGGTAGGCTTTGCGAATGTCGGCAGCGCTGGCGTCTCGCGGCAAGCCCAACAAACGGTAGTAATTCAAAATGGCCATTTTGTTGAGTTTAACCGAAAAAATCAGAGTTTGTTGTCCGGCGACTGTTACGACCTCATGCCGCGTGTTAAACCCTTAGTGTGAGTCCGCCCGCCGACAGCCCCTGGAGCCCGCTCCGCCAACCTCTTTTCCGCGCCCTTTGGCTTGCGGCCGTAGTTTCTAATGTGGGCACCTGGATGCAGAACGTGGGCGGTGTTTGGTTGATGGGCGATTTAACCAACTCGCCCTTTTTGATCGCGATGATGCAGGCGGCCTCAAGCCTGCCCTTTTTCTTAGTGTCACTACCGGCCGGAGCCTTGGCTGATTTGGTCGACCGCCGCCGGCTTATGATCTTCACGCTATTTTGGATGGCTATCGCGGCCTTGGTGCTGGGCGCACTTACGTGGCAAGGGGCCGTCACTCCCGCCAGTCTACTTTTGCTGACCTTCGCGCTGGGCATGGGCAATGCGATGTATGCCCCGGCTTGGCAATCTTCAGTTCCCGAAATCACCGGACGAGATGAGTTGTCGAAAGCGGTTGCCCTAAGTGGTGCGGGCTACAACATTGCGCGCGTGATTGGCCCAAGCCTGGGGGGTTTAGCCATTTCTGCCATTGGCATTAGTGCCACTTTTATTTTGAATGGCCTCTCGTTTTTGGGGGTGATCTGGATAACCTACTCGTGGAAGCGAGATCCGCCCGAAACGCACACTCCGGCAGAACATATCTTTAGCGCCATTCGATCGGGCATTCGCTACGCCCAACACTCACCGCTGCTGCAGTCGGTATTGATTCGCTCGGGCAGTTTCCTATTTTGCGCCAGTGCGCTGTGGGCCCTACTGCCGATCGTTGCCAGGGGCCGATTGGGTTTAGGGGCTGCGGGTTATGGCCTGCTGGTTGGGTGTTTGGGTACCGGCTCATTGATTGCCGCGGCCGTGCTGCCTCGCTTCAGTCAAAAATTTTCTTTAGATGCCCGTCTTACGGTTTCGGGAATCGCCTTCAGCGTTGCGACGTTGGCATTGGCTTTTTCCAGTTCACTCTACGTCATCTGCTTCTCTCTGGTGATTGGCGGCTTCGGCTGGCTGATCACCATGGTCGGCGTGAATATCGCCACTCAGTCGGCAGTTCCCCTTTGGGTGCAAGCCCGCGCCCTAAGCCTTTATGTCTTAGTGACTCAGGGTGGTTTGGCGGTGGGCAGTTTTTTTTGGGGAAGCCTGGCTTCAAATCTTACCGACTCGGGAGCGCTTGCCCTTTCTGGCGTTGGGCTCTTGGCGGGCATCGTTACCGGACTTAAGTGGCCGTTGCGCCAGATTAAAGAGCTAGACACCACCATGGTATCGGAATGGCGAGTGCCCGAAACCTCGCATCCGCTTGACCCCGAAGATGGGCCGGTATTGGTCACCGTTGATTACAGCATTGATCCCGCGCGTGCCGATGAGTTTCGTTTGGCAATGCACGACATCAAAATATTACGACGCCGAGATGGCGCCATTCGCTGGGAATTGTTTCAAGATGTGGCCAAACCCAGCCGTTTTTTCGAAGTGTTTTTGGTGGAGTCGTGGGCCGAACACGTGCGCCAACACGCGCGGGTAACTAAAGCCGACATCCCTATCCGCCAACGCGCGCGCAGCTTTCACCAGGGAGAGATCGGCCCCGGCGTTGCCCACCTGCTCTTCAAAAAAGCTTAATTAGTCCCTGTCGGGAAACGCTTCGCGTTTTCCGACAGGGACGTGTCCTGAGGCAAAGCCGAAGGATCTTGTTGTATGGAGCAGAGCCATTGTCG